>NZ_LYVQ01000076.1 GCF_001984095.1 Pelomonas sp. KK5 | reverse complement strand
CTCTTCGCCTCGATCCAGCCCGAGCACATCCAGCCGGCCATCGCTGAGCTGCTGGCCGAGGCCGACAAGGCGCTGGCCCTGGCCACCTCGGACGAGACCCCGGCCGACTACGACACCCTCTCGCGCACGCTCAACGTGCCCACCGAGCGCCTGGGCCACGCCTGGGGCGCCGTCGGCCACCTGAACGCCGTGGCCGACACGCCCGCGCTGCGCGAGGCCTACACCGGCATGCTGCCGGCGGTGACCGAGTTCTACACGCGCTACGGCGCGGACGAGAAGCTGTTCGCCAAGTACAAGGCGATCGCCGCGAATCCGTCGGCGCTGAACCCCGCAAGGCAGCAGGTGCTGCGCCACGCGGTGCGAGACTTCGTGCTCTCCGGTGCCGAGCTGGTGGGCGAGGCCAAGACCCGCTTCGCCGCGATCCAGGAGCGCACGGCCGAGCTGAGCCAGAAGTTCTCCGAGCATGTGATGGACGCGACCGACGGCTACGCCTACTACGCGACGCTGGAAGAGCTGGCCGGCGTGCCGGCCGATTCCGTCGAGGCTGCGCGCAACGCGGCTCAGGCCGAGAGCAAGGACGGCTACAAGCTCACCCTGCACTTCCCCAGCTACTTCCCGGTGATGCAGTACGGCACGAACCGCCAGCTGCGCGAGACCATCTACACCGCCTACGCCACCCGCGCCAGCGAGATCGGCGCCAAGCCCGAGCTGGACAACTCGGCCCTCATGCAGGAGCTGCTGATGCTGCGCCAGGAAGAGGCGCAACTGCTCGGCTACACCAACTTCGCCGAGACCTCGCTGGTGCCGAAGATGGCCAGCTCGCCGGCCCAGGTGCTGGCCTTCCTGCGCGACCTGGCCGCCCGCGCCCGGCCCTTCGCCGAGAAGGACCTGAAGGAGCTGAAGGACTTCGCCGCCGCCGAACTGGGCCTGGCCGACCTGCAGTCCTGGGACGTGTCCTTCGCGTCCGAGAAGCTGAAGGAGGCCCGCTACGCCTTCAGCGACCAGGAGGTGCGCCAGTACTTCACCGCGCCGCGCGTGCTGCAGGGCCTGTTCGACATCATCGAGAAGCTCTTCGACGTGAAGATCGTCGAAGAGGCGAATGCCGAGGTCTGGCACGAGACGGTCAAGTTCTACCGCCTGGAGCGCCAGGGCCAGCTGGTCGCCCAGTTCTACCTGGACCTCTACGCCCGCAACGGCAAGCGCCCCGGTGCCTGGATGGACGAGGTGCGCAGCCGCTGGACCCGCCCCGACGGCCGCCAGCAGACCCCGGTCGCGCAACTCGTCTGCAACTTCAGCTCACCCGTCGGTGACAAGCCTGCGCTGCTGACCCACGACGACGTCACCACGCTGTTCCACGAGTTCGGTCACGGCCTGCACCACATGCTGACGCAGGTGAACGAGCTGGGTGTCTCGGGCATCAACGGCGTCGAGTGGGATGCGGTCGAACTGCCCAGCCAGTTCATGGAGAACTTCTGCTGGGAATGGGACGTGCTGCAGCAGCTGACCGCCCACGTCGACACCGGCGCCCCGCTGCCCCGCGCGCTGTTCGACAAGATGACCGCCGCCAAGAACTTCCAGAGCGGCCTGATGACGCTGCGCCAGATCGAGTTCTCGCTGTTCGACATGCGCCTGCATGCCGAGCCAGGCCAGGAGACGCAGGTGCAGGCCCTGCTCGACGAGGTGCGGCAGGAAGTGGCCGTCATCATCCCGCCGGCCTTCAACCGCATGCAGCACAGCTTCAGCCACATCTTCGCCGGCGGCTATGCGGCGGGCTACTACAGCTACAAGTGGGCCGAGCTGCTGAGCGCCGATGCCTGGAGCGCCTTCGAGGAGGAAGGCGTGTTCAATGCGTCGACCGGTCAACGCTACTTGCACAACATTCTGGAGGTCGGCGGCGCGCGCGACGCGATGGACAACTTCAAGGCCTTCCGCGGCCGCGAGCCGAAGATCGACGCACTGCTGCGACACCAGGGCATGGCCTGAGGCGAGGCGGCCGCTTCCTCGACATTGAGGAGGCCGGCAGGCCGGCGCGGCGGTATCTTCTCGGCCGGTATCGTCGAAGGAGGCCGTCATGCGCTCTTCCTGTGCCCACCGCCTCGCCGGCGCGCTGCTGCTGGCCTGCAGCGGCCTCGTCGCAAGCGCGGCCCCCAGCGCAACCCAGCTGTTCGCCACGCGCCAGCAGAACAGCGCCAACTCCAACAACTTCGCCACCGGCGACATCCTCTACTGGGGCGCCAACAGCGTGACGCCGGACACCAGCTACGCCTTCACGCGGCAGTGTCCGAGCGGCGCCTCCTGCACCTCGCCCAGCGACCCGGACTACATCCGCCAGGCGATCTACGACCGGCCGTTCACCACCTCGCCGACGCAGTACTTCGCCTCGCGGCCCTACAGCGCCAGCCTCACCGGCGCGTGGACGCTGGTGCTCTCGTCCGACCCGAGCTTTCCGGGCACCAGCACCGGCCTGACGACCGTCGTCAACACGCCGGCCGTGGGCGATGTCGCGCTGATGCCCTATGTGCATTCGATGAGCATCACCGGCGCGGGCCTGACGCCGACGATCAGCTGGACCCTGCCGGCGACGACGCCGGTGGCCGTCGACCAGGTGCGCATCCGCATCTACGACAACACCAACCGGATCACGACCACCTCGCGCACGCCCAGCTTCCCGAACCAGTTCACGCAGGCCGACTCGATCTTCGCGTCGCCCGTGCTGGCGCCGGACGCCAGCGGCTATGCGCTGCCGGCCGGCCTGCTTGCCTACAACACCGACTACAGCATCGCCGTCTCGCTCGAGCACAAGCGCGCCGACGGCAGCGTCGACTCCCGCTCGCTGTCCTACTTCGACTTCACGCCGGTGGACCTGCCCGGCGCGCCGAACGTGGCCCTGCCCACCTTCGCCCCGGTGCCCACGACCAGCGGCGCGACCGCGGGGCCCCTGTACGGCTTCCAGGTGGCGGACGTGGGGCCCGACCACGTGAGCTTCATCGACCCGCTCGTCGCCAGCGGCTTCAGTTACGTCAAGGGCGCCGGCGATCCGAACTTCAAGAGCGTGACGATCGCCACCAACGCCGGCGACGGCCTCTACGACGTCTACGTCAAGGTGGCCGGCAACTGGACGCTGGCGCGCAGCGGCCTGGCCGCCAACGAGGCCTTCGAGTTCGGCGTCGGCGGCGTGGACAGCTTCGAGATCCGCGGCATCGAGACCGAGGCGGCACTGAACCCGTTCAGCGTGACCGCCTTCATCACCGGCCTCAGCTTCGTCTCCGACGGCAGCTTCACCGGCACCATGCAGGCGATCGTCGTGGACACCGCCGCCGTGCCCGAGCCGGCGCCGCTGGCGATGCTGCTCGGTGGCGGCTCGCTGCTGGGCGGCCTGCTGCGCCGCCGGCGCCTCAACGGCAACGCTGCATCTGCATGAACCAGTTGTCCTCCCAGCTGCGTCCGCCGTCGATCGAGAAGGCCTGGGTCCAGCGCGCCTCGTCCGCGCCGATGCGTTCCCACACGAAGCGCACCAGCACCGTCCGCCCGTCGTCCTCGTCGACGCCGTAGAACTCGCCCCGCTCGCCGCACCAGCCGCCCTGCACCGGCGGGAACAGCTTGCCGATGCGGCTGTTGACCCAGTAGATGGACCATTGCTTCGTTGCGATGTCCAGCGTGCGCATCGTGGCGCCGGAGAAGCCCTCGGACTCGAAGGCGATCTCGTCGAAGCTGATCTGCCCCTTCATATGGGTCCAGGCCTCGATGACACCATCAAACTCGCGCCAGTCGCTGGTGTTGCCGCGCAGGCGGGTCATCAGCCGGCGATTGCGCACCGACCAGCGGCCGCCGACGAGGAAATCGAAGTCGCCCGGCCGGCCGATGTAGCGCGAGGTGCCGGGATCGAGTTGCAGGGCCGAGCGCGAGGTCGGCTGCAGGCGCAGCAGGCGGGGCGCGCCGATGCTCAGCGGCGCCAGCGCGTCGCCCAGCGCAGCCAGGTCGGCCTCCTTCGCCAGGCGCAGCAGCCAGACCGCATGGCGCTCGCCTTCGCGCACCGGCAGGCGCGGGTAGTTGTTGGGCGTGGCGTCGGTGGTCCAGCGGCCGACGACGTCGCCGTCGAGCTTGTCCCTGAGCAGGGCCTCGACGTCGCGCTCCTGCATCGTCACGCAATCCACGCACAGGAACAGAGCGCCGACCGTGGCGCCGGCCAGCGTTGCGCCCTGCAGCAGCAGCACGTCGTCCGAGTCGACCATCGTCGCGTTGGCCGCGTTGCGATGCTGCTGCCAGACCGGGCCGGTGTAGAAGCGGTCCAGCGCGCCGGGGCGGGCCGCCATGTCGGCGAAAGCGCGCAGCCAGACGAAGCTGTCCGGCCGGTCCATGTCGGTGAACAGGCCCGGCAGCGCCATGCCGGCGGCCTGCTGAGCCTCGATGAATTCGCGCTCGAACAGGGTGATCAGCTCGTCGCGGCGGCCGGCATGCAGCGTGTAGTGGCGCAGTTCGAAGATGGTGCTCATGGGGTCTCTCCATCGGGTGGGTTGAAGGAGCCGCCATGCTGCGCGCCAAAAGCTGACAAGGCCTGTCAGTGTTTACGCCGCACAATGCGATCACGATGCAAGCCAGCCGCCTCCTTTCGATCCTGATGCTGCTGCAGGGCCGCGGGCGGGTGTCGGCGCAGGCGCTGGCTGCGGAACTGGAGGTGTCGGTACGCACCATCTACCGCGACGTGGACCGCCTCAGCGCCTCGGGCGTGCCCATCTGGGCCGAGCAGGGCCGCAGCGGCGGTTTCCAGTTGCGCGAGGGCTGGCGCACCCAGCTCGACGGCCTCACCGTGCCCGAGGCCGAGGCGATGTTCCTGGCCGGCCTGCCCGGCCCGGCGGCGGACCTGGGGCTGGGCGAGGCGCTGGCCTCGGCGCAGCTCAAGCTGCGCGCCGCCCTCCCGCCGGAATGGCAGGACGACGCCCAGCGCGTCGGCACGCGTTTTCATCTCGATCCGGTGGACTGGTACCGCGAGGCGCCGCCGGTCGACCATCTCGGCACCGTGGCCCGCGCGGTCTGGCAGGCGCAGCGCATCGCCGTGCGCTACGACAGCTGGCAGGGCGTGGCGGAGCGCGAACTGGAGCCGCTGGGCCTGGTACTCAAGGGCGGCACCTGGTATGTCGTGGCGCGCAGCAGCGCGTCGCGACCGGCGCGGACCTACCGGCTCTCGAACATCCTGGAGCTGACGCCGCTGGAGCAGGCCTTCAAGCGCCCCGCGCGTTTCGATCTGGCGGACTACTGGCGCGAATCGACGCGCCGCTTCGAGGCCGAGCTCTACCGGGGCGAGGCCCGGCTGACGGCCAGCCCGCGCGGCCTGAAGCTGCTGGGCGAATTCAGCAGCGCGGTCGCCGCCGCCAGCCGCCGCAGCGCAAGACCTGACCCCGAGCGGCCCGGCTGGTCCCTGCTGCGCATCCCGATCGAGTCGACCGCCCATGCCGCCGGCCAGCTGCTGCGCCTGGGGCCCGAGGCCGTCGTGCTCGGCCCGCGCGACCTGCGCGACCGCATGCAGGCGCTCGCGAGCGAGATGGCCGCGCTCTACGCCTGACTCGGCTCGCCCGGCGGGTTCGCGATGAACCAGGCCGAGATGTCCGCCATGAAAGGCTCGAAGGGCCCGGGCGACTGGAAGTTCAGCATGCCGGCGCGCACCTCGCCGCGGTTCTCGAAATCGTGCGGCGTGCCGCCCGGCACCAGCACGAAGGCGCCGCGCGGGCAGTGGTGCCACTCGTCGTTGACGCGCAGGCTCATCACGCCCTCGATCACGTAGAACAGGTCGTCCTCCGGATGCTGGTGCAGACCGGGCCCGGTGCAGCGCGGCTCCAGCCACCATTCGGAAACCGAGTAGCGCGAATCGGTCTCGGCCTCGTCCGCCTTGAAGACGGCCGAGATGCGGCCCATCGGCCAGCTGCGACCGGCCCCGGGCGCGAGCACGATCGGCTTGCGCTTGCTTGCTGCTTCATCCATGCCGGTCTCCTTCGCTTCAGAGATCCAGTGCCGGTCGATGCTCCTCCGGCCCGACGAAATTCCAGCGCCCGATCAGCATCGCCACCACGAAGGCGCCGACGCCGATGCCCATCATCACCTGCAGCGCCGTGAGCCATTCGGCCCCGAAGGCCCCGAACATGCTGGCCCGCACGCCCTTGACCACCCAGGTGAAGGGCAGCCAGGGGCTGATGCTGCGGAAGAAGGGCCCGTTCAACTCGACCGGGAACACCCCGCCGGCCGAGGACAGCTGCAGGATCAGCAGGATCAGGGCAATGGCCTTGCCGGCGTCGCCGAAGGCGCGCGTCAGCACCACGATGATCAGCATGAAGGCGATGCCGGCCACCGCCGTCATCAGCGCCAGCGCAGGCAGGTTGGCCACATGGATGTTCAGGGCCAGCATCAGCATCGCCAGCACGACCACGCTCTGCAGCAGCACGATCACGCCCGGCAGCGCCAGCTTGCCCAGCAGCTGGGCCGGCCGCGAGGCGCGGGCCGCGAACTCCGGCAGGCGGCGCATGTGGAAGACGAAGGCCGTCATCACCGCGCCCAGCCACAGCGTGATCGGCAGGATGTTGGGCGTGAAGCCGGTGCCGTTGTTGGGCACCGGCGCATCGATCTCGACCTTGGGCGCCACCGACTGGGCCAGGCCCTTGGGATCGCCCTCCAGGCCCGGCACGTCGGGCAGCGAGCTGTCCAGCAGCTCCAGGCCGGCCAGCAGCTGGTGGGCGCCGGCGCGCAGCTTGTCCAGGCCGCCGTCCAGGCCCTTAGCGCCGCCGGCCAGCGCGGTGCCGCCGGCGGACAGCTCGTTGAGCCGCGCATCGGCCGGCAGCCGGGTGGTGATCGTCGACAGCGCCGTGCCCAGCGAGTTCACGCCCTCGGCCAGCGCGGCCACGCCGCTGCCCATGCGCTGGCCGCCCTCGGCCAGGCGCTGCTCGGCCGCATGGGCCTGCTGCAGGCCCTGGCTCAGCTGCAGGCCGCCGTCGGCCAGCTGGCCGGCGCCGGAGGCCACGCGCTCGCCGATGAAGGGGATGTCCTTGCTCTCGTCGCGCATCTGCACCGCGCCCTGGGTCAGTCGGATCGCGCCGTTATGCAGCTCATCCAGGCCGCGGATCAGATCGGCCCGGCCGGCGGCCATCTGGGCGCTGCCGTTCCGGAGCTGCTGCAGGTCCTGCGCGCTGGGGCGGCGGCTCTCGATCTCGCGCAGCCCGGCGCCGAGCTGCTTGACGCCCTCGCTCAGCTGGGTCACCGCGGTGGCGAACTGGTTGCCGTTGCCGGCCAGTTTCGAGGAGCCGTCCTTGGCGGCGGCCAGGCCCTTGTCCAGCTCCAGCGCGCCCTCGTGCAGGCGGGCGACGCCGTCGCGCAGCCGGCCCAGGCTCTGGCGCGCGGTCACGCTGCTGCCCAGCACCAGCGACCAGCGCTTCTCGTTGAGCGTCTCGTTGACCTGGTGGCCCAGCTCGGCGGCGAAGCGCTTGGCCAGGCCGGCGCCGGTGTAGTTGTTGCCCTCGGAAGCAAACACGATCAGCCGGCCGCCGCCGCTGCGCCAGCCGGGCACGGCCGCGGCGCTGAAGTCCTTCGGGATGATCAGCGCGAAGGCCGCCCGCCCGGCGCGCACCGCATCGCGCGCGGCGGCTTCGTCGTGCGAGACGCTGAAGCCGAAGGTCTGCCGCTGCACGAGGCCATCGGCCAGCTCGCGGCCCAGGTTGACCGGCTGGCCGGCGTACTCGTAGCCCTCGTCCAGGTCGACGATGGCCACCGGCAGCGCGCTGCTACGGCCATAAGGGTCCCAGACGCTGGACAGGTAGATGAAGGCGTACAGCGCCGGGATCAGCAGGATGCCCAGCACCGAGACTGCCAGCGTCGGGAAACGCAGCAGCAGGCCGGTCTCGGCCTTGGCGATGGACCAGGCATCCTTCAGGAACATGAGGGCGAGTCTGTGGTGGAACTCGCCGTTATCTCACAAACCGGCCATGTCAGCCGAGGGACAGATTCACCAGGGTCAGGTCTTGCCCTGTCCGCTCAGTGCCCGCCGCCCAGATACGCCGCCTTCACGGCCGGGTCGTTGCGCAGCTTCTCGGCCGGCCCGTGCACCGAGATGCGGCCGTTCTCCAGCACATAGCCGTAGTCGGCCACGGCCAGCGCCGCGGCGGCGAACTGCTCGACCAGCAGCATCGTCACGCCCTCGCCCTTGAGCCGGGCGATGATCTTGAAGACCTCGTCCACCAGGATCGGCGCCAGGCCCATCGAGGGCTCGTCCAGCAGCACCAGCTCGGGGTTCAGCATCACCGCGCGGGCCATGGCCAGCATCTGCTGCTCGCCGCCGGAGAGCGTGCCGGCCAGCTGGGTGCGGCGCTCCTTGAGCCGCGGGAACAGCTCCATCGCGCGCTCCAGGTCGGCCTCGATGTCGCCGCGGGGCCGGGCGCCGGTGTAGCGCGGGAAGGCGCCGAGGCGCAGGTTGTCGACCACGCTCATGGTGGCGAACACCCGCCGCCCCTCGGGGGAATGGGCCAGGCCCAGGCGCGCGACGTGATAGCTCTCCAACCCTTCCACCCGCTTGCCGTTGAGCGTGATCTCGCCGCCGCTCGGGCGGATCATGCCGCTGACGGCGCGCATCGTGGTCGTCTTGCCGGCGCCGTTGGAGCCGATCAGCGTGACCACCTTGCCCTTGGGCACCTCGATGTCGATGCCGTGCAGGACCTGCACCTTGCCGTAGCCGGCGCTGAGATTCTTGATGGTCAACATAACTGGTTACCTCAGCGTCAGGCGGCCTGGCCGCCGAGGTAGGCCTCGATGACCTTCTCGTTGGCCTGCACTTCGGCCGGCACGCCCTCGGCGATCTTCTGGCCGAAGTCCAGCACCGAGACGGTGTCGCACAGGCTCATCACGACGTCCATGTGGTGCTCGATCAGGATCACGGTGACGCCGGTCTCGCGGATCTTCTTGATGATCTTGAGCAGTTCCTCGATGTCGGGCGCCGTCAGGCCGGCGGCGGGCTCGTCCAGCAGCAGCAGCTCCGGGTCCAGCGCCAGCGCGCGGGCAATCTCCAGCAGGCGCTGGCGGCCGTAGGGCAGGTTGCGCGCCTCCTCGCCGGCCACGTCGGCCAGGCCCACGAACTCCAGCAGGGCCAGCGCCCGCGCCGCATTGGCGCGGCGCTCGCGGCCGAAGGAAGGCAGCGCCAGCGCCACCTGCAGCAGGTTGCTGCGGTAGGCGTGGTGCAGGCCCACCTGCACGTTCTGCAGCGCGGTCATCTCGCCGAACAGCTGCACGTTCTGGAAGGTCCGCGCGATGCCGGACAGCGCGATCTGCGAAGAGCTGCGGCCGTTCACCTCGCTGCCCTTGAAGGCCACGGTACCGGCGGTGGGCACGTAGATGCCGGTCAGCACGTTCATCATCGTGCTCTTGCCCGAGCCGTTGGGGCCGATCAGGCCATGGATGGTGCCGCGGCGCACGTTCAGGTCCACCTGGTTCAGCGCCTTCAGGCCGCCGAACTGCATCAGCACCTGCTTCGCGTCCAGCAGGGTCTCGCCGCTGCCCGCCGCCTGCACCGTCAGCGCCTGGGCCTGCAGGCCGTCGGCCGCGGCCGCGCGGGCCTCGGCCGCGGCCGCCATCGCACCGGTCTTCAGGTTGAAGGCCACGCGCAGAAAGCCGACGATGCCGTCCTGCAGGTAGTAGACGATGAACAGCGTGATCAGGCCGTAGATCGTCAGCCGCCAGTCGGCGAGGCCGCTCAGCTGGTAGGACACGATCGCCAGCGCCGCGCTGCCCACCACCGGGATCGCTGCAGCCTTGGCCGTCATCTTGCCGCGCCGGACCGCCACCACGACCGACACCAGCACCAGCACCGCCAGCACGGTGGCGACGATGCGGAAGTTGCCGATGTCGTCCAGCAGCGTGGGCAGCATCACGAGGATGGTGGCGCCGATCAGCGAGCCCGTGCGCGACTTGCGCCCGCCCATGATCACCGCCAGCAGGAACAGCACGGTCAGCTCGAAGTTGTAGGTATTGGGCGAGATGTACTGCTCGGAGTACGCGTAGAGCCCACCGGCCAGGCCGGCCAGGCCGGCGCTGATGACGAAGGCGTAGACCTTGTAGCGGTAGACGCTCACGCCCATGCAGTCCGAGGCCACCGGGCTGCCGCGCAGCGCCTCGAAGGTGCGGCCCAGGTGCGAGTGCAGCACGCGGTGGACGAAGACCAGCGAGGCCAGCATCAGCACCGCGACGACCCAGAAGAACTCGCGCTCGTCGAGCTGGTGGGTCAGCAGGATCGGCTTGGTGAGCATGATCCCCAGCGGCCCGGAGGTGAGGAAATCCATCTCGTTGATCAGGATCTGGATGATGGTGCCGAAGGCCAGCGTCACCATCGCGAGATATGGGCCGGTGACCCGCAGCGCCGGCAGCGCCAGCAGCGCGCCGAAGATCGAGGTGATCGCGATCGCCGACACCAGACAGACCAGCACCGGCATGCCCAGATGCATCGTCAGCGTGCCCACCGTGTAGGCGCCGACGCCGAACAGGCCCGCATGGCCCAGCGACACCTGGCCGGTATAGCCGACCACGATGTCCAGCCCGAACAGCACCATCGCATAGATCATGATGGTGACGACGAGGTGGATGTAGTACGGGTTGCCGGCCAGCAGCGGGAACACCGCCAGCGCCGCGATGCCGGCCACCGCGGCCGCGATTTGTACAGTCTTGTTCGCCATGGTCTTTCGCTCAGACCTTCTTGATCGAGGTTTTGCCGAACAGCCCCGCCGGCTTCACCGCCAGCACGATCAGCAGCAGCACGAGGCCTGGCACGTCCTGGTAGCCGGTGGAGATGTAGAAGCCCGAGAGCTTCTCGACCACGCCCAGGATGATGCCGCCGACGATGATGCCGAAGCCGCTGGTGAGGCCGCCGATGATGGCCACCGCGAAGGCCTTCAGGCCCAGCGTGCCGCCCATCTGCGCGCCGGCCAGCGTGATCGGCGCCACCAGCACGCCCGCCACCGCCGCCGTCATCGAGGACAGCGCGTAGGAGAAGGTGATGACGAGGCCGGTGTTGATGCCCATCAGCTTGGCGGCGTCGCGGTCGTTGAAGGTGGCGACCACCGCCTTGCCGTAGATGGACTTGCGGTTGAACAGCTCCACCGCCAGCATCATCAGCAGCGCGCCGACGACGATCAGCAGCTCGCGCGGCAGCACGTTGGCGCCGAGGAAGTGGATCGGCGCCTCGGGCAGCGGCGAGGGGAAGGGCATCTGGTCGCGGCCCCAGACGTTCTCGGCCACGTTCTTGAAGATGATGCCCAGCGCGATCGTGGACATGATCCAGCCGAACTCGCTCTTGATCTTGATCGCCGGCCGCACGCCGATCCACTCGACCAGCGAGCCCTGCAGCGCGCCGAACAGGCACACCAGCGGCAGCACCAGCCAGTAGTTGACGCCGACTCGCGTCAGCGACAGGCCCACCAGCGCACCCAGCATCAGCGCCTCGCCCTGGCCGAAGTTCAGCGTGTCGGAGGTGGCGAAGGTGAGCTGGTAGCCGAAGGAGATGACGGCGTAGATCATCCCCAGCGCGAGGCCGCTGAGGATCAGTTGGGTCAGGATCTGGAGGTCCATGAGGCTCTCGGAGTCATTGCGGCGTATTTCGGGCCGAGCGCCGGGCCGCCCCAAGCCGGCCCACTTGGCGAGGTGCGCGGCTCGATGCCGCGCGCCTCGTCGTCCCCGCGGGGGACCGACCAGACTCGCCCGCGTTCAGCGCGGCGAGGCTGGGCGAGGGGCTTCACACTTACTTCTTCGCGCCTTCGGCAGCGGCCTTCTGCTGGTCCTTGTCGTAGGCGTACACCACGCGGGCGCCGCGCACTTCGCCGAACACCGGGATCGTCGTGTCGATCGCGTCGTGGTTGGTCTTGTTGAAGGGCTTCTTGTAGGTGGTCACCACGCCTTCGACCGGCGCCTTCAGGTCTTCCAGCGCGGCCTTGACCTTGGGGCCGTCGGTCGAGTTGGCCTGCTTGATCGCGGCGGCCAGCAGGTAGACCGAGTCATAGCCCTGGGCGGCCGACACCGGCGAGTCCATGCGGCCGCCCTTCGGGTTGAAGGTCTTCAGGAAGGAGATGATGAAGCTCTGGCGCTTGGCGTTGGTCGGCTCCTGGATGAAGGTCTGCGGCATGCGCGCGCCTTCGCCGCCGGGGCCGGCGTTGTCGATGTAGTTGGCCATCGAGAGCGTCCACGAGCCGACCATCGGCACCTTCCAGCCGATCTTGGTCATGCCGTTGGCGAGCTGGGCCAGCTCGGGGCCGATGCCGTAGGTGAGCACCGCGTCGGCGCCGGCGGCCTTGGCCTTCAGCAGCTGGGCGGTCATGTCCACGTCGCCGATGTTGAACTTCTCGTTCACGACCGGGGTCATGCCCTTCTTCTCGAGCGCGGCGACCAGGTCCTTCTGGCCGAGCTGGCCGTAGTTGGTGGAGTCGGCCATGATCGCGACCTTCTTGAAGCCGCGGCGCGCCACCTCCTCGACGATCATCGGCGCCTGGATGCTGTCGTTGGCCGAGTTGCGGAAGATGTAGCTCTCGGGTTCCTTGTCGAACTGGTGCGTGATCAGCGAGCCGGTGGCCACGTTGTTCATCACCGGGATCTTGGCCTGCTGGTAGAAGCGCTGCGAGGCCAGGGCCACGCCGGTGTTGATGTAGCCGACGGTGGCGGTGACCTTCTCGCGCTGGATCAGCTCCTGGGCGATCTGCACGCCGCGCTCGTTCTTGGCCTCGTCGTCGCGCTCGACCAACTCGATCTTGCGGCCCAGCAGGCCACCCGCGTCGTTGATCTCCTTGGCCGCGAGGCGCACGCCGTCACGCATGGAGACGCCCATCGACGAGGAGCCGCCGGTGAAGGGGCCACTGACGCCGATCTTGATCGGGTCCGCCGCGAAGGCCGTGCCGGCCAGCATCAGCGCTGCGAGCGGGGCCAGGGTGAAAGTGCGGATGGGGTTCATCTCGGTCTCCAGAATTGTTGTGGACGGCCCGCTGCGCCGGGCGCCGGACCACGATGCCAGAGACGCATGCTGCATCGTGTTCGTGGCATTACGTACAGGTAAATACCAGGAGCGGCCGGCAGTGTCGATCAGCACCGGGGCGGCCCTGCGCCGCGCACCATCGAGGCGCATCAGACAACAGTTTTCTGTGGCGCGGGTGCAGCCCTGTCGGCCTCGTGTCAGCTTCGCGTGTCACACCACCGCACCGATGGTCTTGATCTGGCTCGGGCTGCCGGTGAACAGCGCCTGCGCCTGGTCGGCCGGCAGCGCCTTGGCGAACAGCCAGCCCTGGCCCACATGCACGCCCAGCTGCTGCAGCAGCAGCGCCTGCGCCTCCTCCTCCACGCCCTCGGCCAGCACCTGCTTGTCCAGCGCCAGCGCCAGGCCGACGATGGTGCGCACGATCTCCACCGCCTCGCGGCCGGTGGCCAGGCGGATCACGAAGGAGCGGTCGATCTTCAGCGTGTCGAAGGGGAAACGGTGCAGGTAGGCCAGCGAGGAGTAGCCGGTGCCGAAGTCGTCGATCGAGATCTTGAAGCCCAGCGCCGCCAGCGTCTGCAGCACCAGGGCCGTGCGCTGCGGGTTGGCCATCGCCATGCTCTCGGTCACTTCCAGCTTGATGCGCCGCGGGCTGATGCCGCCCAGCACGCCCAGCACCCCGCGGGCATCGGCCTCCAGGTCGCCCTCGGTGAACTGCACGCCGGAGAGGTTCACCGCGATCTCGCCGGTGAAGCCGATCGCGTTCCAGGCCACCAGCTGGCGCGCCACTTCCTGCAGCGTCCAGCGGCCCAGCTCGACGATCTGCCCGCTCTCCTCCGCGAAGGGAATGAAGTCGCCCGGCATCACCATGCCCTTGACCGGATGCGGCCAGCGGATCAGCGCCTCGAAGCCGATCAGCTTGCGGTCGGTCAGGCGCACCAGGGGCTGGTAGTAGAGCTTGAACTCCTGCCGCTCCAGCGCGAGCTGGATGTTCTCCTTGAGCCAGCGGCGCGAGTTCTCCACCAGCAGCTCGGCCTGGTCGAACATGTGGATGTGGCCGCGCCGGTGCGCCTTGGCATGGGCCAGCGCCATCTCGGCGGCGCTCATCAGCTCGCCGGGCGTGCTCAGGCCCTGGGTGGTGTGGGCCCAGCCGATGCTGGCGGTCAGCACGGTGCTGGCGCCGGCCACCTGGAAGGGCGCGCGCAGCTGCGCCAGCGCCCAGTGGGCCAGCCGGGTCTCGTCGACGCCGGTGTCGCCCAGCGGCTGGGTGAACAGCAGACCGAAACGGTCGGCGCCCAGCCGCGCCACGTTCAGCGGTGCGCCGTCGCGCGTGCGCAGGCGGCGGCCCACCTCGTGCAGCACCGCATCGCCGGCGGTCGTGCCCTGGCTCTCGTTGAGCGCGCGAAAGCCGTCCAGGTCCAGCACCACGACGCCCGCATGCGGCGCTGCGCCGGTGCCGGTGAAGACCTGGGCCAGCCGCTCCAGGAAGGCCGCGCGGTTGGGCAGGCCGGTCAGGCGGTCGTGCAGCGCGTCGAAGGTGATCTGGTGCTGCAGCTGGCGTTCCTGGCTGATGTCGGTCAGCGAGCCGGCCATGCGCAGCGGCTTGTTGGCGGCGTCGCGGGTGGCCACGCCGCGCACCAGCAGCCAGACCTCGCCGCCGCCCTGGCGGAAGTTCAGCACGTGGTTGAGCTGCTGGCTGCGGCCGCCCAGGTGCTCGGCCAGCACGTCCTCGAACTGCTGGCGCCCGGCCAGGTCGAGCTGCGAGGTCCAGGCGCCCATGTCGCGTGCCTGCTCGGGGCCCAGCCGCATCAGCTGCATCCAGCGCTCGGAGAAATAGACCTCGCCGGAGCCGATGTCCCAGTCCCACATGCCGTCCTTGGCGCCCTGGATGGCCAGCGCATAGCGCTCCTCGCTGGCGCGCAGCTGCTCCAGCGCGATCTTGCGGCGGCCCTGCTCGGCGATGCTGCGCCGCACCTCGGCGCCCAGCCCGGCCAGCCCCAGCGAGAGCAGCGGGAAGACCGGCGCAAGGAACTCGTGGCGCCTGACCAGCAGCCACTGCAGCGCGACGGCGATCGCCAGCACCAGGCCCGCCAGCACCAGCTGCGCCACCATCGGGCGCAGCGCCGCGATCAGGTAGACCGCCAGCAGCGGCAGCACCAGCATCGATGCGATCTCGACGATCGAGCCCCAGCCGGGGTGGCTCAGCACCCGGCCGCCGAGGATGTTGTCCACCACCGTGCCCAGCCGCTCGACGCCGGGCAGGCCGCCGTCGAAGGGCGAGGGCACGGTATCGCCCGCGCCCAGCGCCGCGGTACCGACGATGATGACCCGGTCGGCGAAACGCTCGGGCGGCACCTTGCCCTGCAGCACGTCGATGAAGGGCACGGTTTCAAGCGTGCCGGCCGGGCCGTAGTAGTTGATCCACTGGCGGGACAGCGGGTCCAGCGGCACGGCCAGGTCCGGCCCCAGCCGCACCTCGCGGCCGACGACGAACTCCACCTTGCTCCAGGCCGCGCCCTTGCCCATCGCCGCCATGCGCAGCGCCATCGAGGGGTACAGCTCACCGTCGAGTGACAGGCCCGGCAGATCGAAGCGCATGGCACCGTCCAGCGCGGTCTGCGAGGTCACATGCCCCATGCCGGCGGTGGCCCGGGCCAGGGGTTCCACCGGCAGCACCGCCCCGGCCGGCTTGAGCACCGTGTTGCCGAGGTCGAACTCGCCCTGGACGCGGGTGAAGGCGTTGTCCACCACCACGTCGGGCATGGCGCCGCCAGGCATGCGGGCCGCCTCGGCCGGCAGCGCGAAGGGGATCAGCACCCGGCCGGAGCGCTTCATCGCCGCGGCCAGCGCATCGTCGGAGGCGGGATCGGGCCTGGCCGGGCTCAGGAACAGCGTGTCCAGCCCGATCACGCGGGCCTTGCCCTCGGTGAGCTTGTCGATCACCTGCGCCACCTGGGCGCGGTCCGGCGCCAGCGTGCCCAGCTCGCGCAGCGAGGCGTCGTCGATGCTGACCAGCAGCACCTGCCCGGCCGGCTTGACCGGGCCGCGCCATTGCAGCTGGGCGTCCAGCGTGAGGCGGTCGATGCGGTCCAGCAGCGGGGAGCCGGGGCGGTTCATCCACAGCAGCAGCGCCAGGATGCTGCTGAGCAGCGCCACGCCGAGATAGGCGCTGCGCTGGCGCTTCTCGCGCGGGTGCAGGATGGTCCGTCCCATCGGAGCGCCCGCGCTCTCAGTCGATGCTCAGGCGCTCCTGCGTGCGCTTGACCCGGTCGGGCGACCAGGCCGAGGACTCGCTGCAGCCGCTGGCAAGGTTGCACATCGTGCCGGCCGCCGGCGTGCCCAGGCTGACCCGGCCGCCACGCTGGTGCAGCGAGCGGGTGGGCACGGGATCGACCTCCACCTTGCCCGAGCTGACGTTGACCGCCGTGGCCATGTTGTCGTCCACCTCGACGATGAACTCCGTGCCCCGCACCGCGGTCACTGCGGTGGGCGTGCGCACCTCCCAGGAGCCGTTGGTCGACGGGGCCACCTTCTGCCCGATCAGGCCGGCCTGCAGCACGATGCTGGCCGAGTCGCGCTGCTTCTGGTCGGCCTTCATCTCGAAGGCCTCGATGCGCATCTCGGAGTTGTCGCTGACCACCAGCGTGGAGCCGTCGATGAACTTCAGCCGCACGCGGCCGTCGGCCCCGGTCTTCACCTCGGCGCCGCGGTCGAGCTTGTCGCCCAGCGCCAGGGCCTTGCTGCCAGTGCTGGCAGCCCCGCGGACCGCGGTCACCTCGGCCACCGGCGCTGCCAGCACCGGAAGACCCAACAACACGGCCGCACTTAACAGAACAGTCTTCATGCGCTCAACCTCGGCGTTAGCAGATGTATCCGATAGTAGGTCAAAACAAGGGCCGGCGCGTCCGCTGCTCTACCTATACAGGCCGGGAAGATTAGCGGAAGTCACCGACCGTGGACAAGACGAAACCGTCCGCCTTGATGTGTCGTTTCCAGGCCGCGTTCACCTGCTCCAGCGTCACCGCCTGCAGGGCCGCATCGCGGCGGGCCACGTCGGCCCAGCTCTCCTTCTGGTCGGACAGGGTCAGCAGCGCGTTGGCCAGCGCGTCGTCGCGGGCGCGGCGCTGGCGGCTGCCCTCGGCGATGTCGTGCTTGGCGCGGGCCAGTTCCTCGGCGGTGATGCCCTGGGTTGCCATGCGCTGCAGCTGCTCCTGGATGACGGCGATGATCTTGTCGCGGTTGGCCGGGGCGAAGCTGCCGCCGATCACCAGCAGCGCCTGGTTGCCGAAGCGCCGCACCGACAGCGAGCTGCCTACGCCGTAGCTCAGCCCCTCCTCGCGGCGCACCCGGGTGGACAGGCGGCTTTCCATGCCACCGCCGCCGAACACATGGTTGGCCAGCAGCAGCGGCTGGTAGTCGGGGTCCAGCTCGTTGAGCGGAAACTCCAGCTGCAGGCGCAGCTGGGCGTTGGCCTTGTCGCGGGCGATCGCGTCGAAGCGCCTGGCCGGGATCGTGACGGCCTGCGGCTCATAACGGACGAAACGAGCGGCAGCCGGCTTCTTCCAGTCGCCGAAGGCCTGCTCGATCGCCCCGGCCAGCCCGTCCGGCAGCGCGCCGACCGCCGACACGCGGGCATCGTTGAAGGACACATAGTCGGCATAGAAGCGCTTGACGTCGTCCAGCGTCGTGGCCTTCAGGTCGGCCACCTGCTCGTCCACGCTGCGGATGTAGTCCGGGCTGTCGCGGCCGACGCCGCGGGTGGTGTTGTAGTAGCCGCGCACCGCCTCGCGGCGCAGCGTCTCCAGCTCCTGGCGAGAGCCTTCCAGCCCGGCCAGGCCGGATTTCTGCTGGCGCGCGAAGGCGTCGGCCGGCAGCAGCGGCTGGCGCAGCACGTCGGCGGCGATCTTCAGCACGTCCAGCAGCGTGTCCTTCTCGGCGTCGATGTTGACGGTCAGGCCCTGGTCGGCGCTGCTGACGCTCATCGAGGCCTTGAGCTTCTGCAGCGCATCGGCCAGCTGCTGCTTGTCGTAGTGGGCACTGCCTTCCATCATCAGGTCGCCGACGAAGTTGGTGCCGCGGCGCTTGAAGGTCTCATCGCGCTCGCCCCAGCGCAGCGCGATGTCCAGTTGCACGGTGTTGCCGCGGGTCTGCTTCTTCAGCGTGGACAGCTCGATCCCGCTGGCGAGTTTCTGCACCTGGGTGCGCTCGGCCAGGTGCTCGGGCGTGGGGTCGAAGCGCTCGCCCTCCTCCACCTTCGGCGGGCCCTTGAGGCCGGCCAGGCGCTGCTCCAGCGGCAGCGCCGCGGGGATCTCCACGCGCTCGACGGACGCGGCCGGCAGGTAGCGGCCCAGCGTGCGGTTGGCCGGGCGCAGGTAGGCGGCGCGCACACGGTCCACGTCGGCCAGCGTGACCTTGGGCAGGTCCTCCATCAGCTGGAACAGCAGCCGCCAGTCGCCGGCACCCAGGCTGGAGATCTGCTGGATCAGCGCCTGCGGGTTCTTCATCTGGTCGCGGTAGGACAGCAGGGCCAGCTCGCGCACGCGGGCCAGCTCCGCCTCGGTGAAGGGCTTGCTGTCGCGGCCCTCGATCAGGTCCAGGAACTTCTTCTCCACCGCCGGCTGGTCCGCGTCCGGCGGCAGGATCGCGAAGGCGCGCAGCAGGCCTGGCTCGATGCCGCCCAGGCCGCCCAGGCTGGCGCGGATCGCCAGCTTGGGCTCCACCAACTCCTTGTACAGCTGGCCGCTGGGCTCCAGCGACAGCAGCAGGCCCAGCACCAGCAGCGGCGCCGTGTCCTGCTGGGCCATGGCCGGGATGTGATACGCCGCCAGCAGCGCCGGCTGGCCGCCGACGCGGCGCACGGTCACCGTGCGCTCGCCGTCCTGCGCGGGCTCCACCGTGTAGGGCTGGGGCACCGCCTGCATCGGGTTCTTCAGCGGGCCGAACAGGGCCTGGATGCGCTTGAGCGTGGCCGCCTTGTCGAAGCGGCCGGCCACCATCAGCGTCGCGTTGTCGGGCCGGTAGTACAGGTGGTAGAAGGCCTGCAGCTTCTCGATCGGCACGTTCTCGATGTCGCTCTTGGGCCCGATGGTGGCGTGGCCGTAGGCGTTCCAGTCGAAGGCCACCGCCTGCACCCGCTTGCTGAGCACCTGGAAGGGCTCGTTCTCCCCCCGCTCGAACTCGTTGCGCACCACCGTCATCTCCTTGTCCAGGTCGGACTTGGCGATGAAGCTGTTGAGCATGCGGTCAGCCTCCAGTTCGAGGGCGAAGTCCAGCGTCTTCGCGTCGGCGTTGAAGCTGGCGAAGTAGTTGGTGCGGTCCGAGGTGGTGCTGCCGTTGAAGCGCATGCCGCGCTCGGCGAACTCGGTGGCCACGTCCTTGTGCCTGGGCGTGCCCTTGAACAGCAGGTGCTCCAGCAGGTGGGCCATGCCGTACTCGCCCTGCGCCTCCTGGCGGCTGCCGACGCGGTAGGTGATGTTCACCGTGGTGGTGCTCTGCGCCTCGTCGGGGAACAGCAGCAGCTGCAGGCCGTTGGCGAGGCGGTATTCCTCGATGCCGCCGAGCTCCCGGACGAAAGTGGGCGCTGCGGCCGTGGCGCTAACGGCCTGCTTCAACGGCGCCGCCGGCGCCTCCTTGGCGAAGCCGTTGCCGGAGAAGGCCAGAGCCAGGGCCAGTGCGATCAGGGTCGGACGGTGTGGGGACATGGAGCGCAATCCGTATAAGGAAGGCGCATTCTGAGCCCAGCCGCCTGAGCCCAGCCTGAAGTCATCCTCGCAATGAATTCCGGACCTGGTGCGCCGGCCACTGCGCCGCCGCGGCCAGGCCGGCCATCAGCCACAGCGGCGCGAAGGCCACCGTGCCGCTGGCCAGCAGGCCGAAGCCCATCGGCATCGTCATGCTCATGCCGCTGGAGACCAGCATGCGCAGGCCCAGCGCCTGGCCGTGCCGGTCGGCCGGCGTCACCTGGTGCAGGGCCGAGAGGATCATCGGCTGATAGGAGCCCAGCGCCAGGCCCAGCAGGCTGGAGCCGATGAGCAGCCCCGCCGTGCCGGGCAGCCAGGCGTACACCAGCATCACCACCGTCACCAGCGCCATCGCGCCGCGCAGCACCAGCATCTCGTCGATGCGCGCGGCCCAGCGGGCGATGACCAGGCGCACGATCACCGCCGCCGCCGCGAAAGCACCCAGCACCAGGCCGATGCTGGAGGCGCTGAGTCCCTTGGCATGGCCTACCACCGGCACGACGAAGCTGTGCGCATCCCAGCAGGCGGTGAGCACGACATTGAGCAGCAGCAGGTTGCGCAGGCCGTCCATCTTCAGCAGGCCCCAGGCGGCATGCTTGCGCTGCGGCCCCTCGCCGTGGCCGCGTGCGGGCCGGCGCGGCACCATGCGCCCCAGCCGCCAGGCGGCGAAGGGCAGCAGCGCCGCGAAGGCGAAGGCCGCGCGCTCGCCGGCGGCGTCGATGATCAGGCCGGCGATGACCGGCGCCGTCGCATTCGAGAAGGCCGGCCCCAGCGCCACCCAGCTGAACACCCGCTTCAGCTCGCCGGCGTCCTCGCCCATCAGGCCGGCCTCGCGCTGGATCGCCACCGCCATGATGCCCACCGCGCTGCCGCACAGCAGCGCGGCCGGCGCCAGCGTCCAGGGCGAGGGCCAGGCCAGCGCCAGCAGCGCGCCGGCCAGGCCCAGGCCGGCGCCGATCGCCAGCGGGCGGTGCAGGCCATGCGCATCGGCCTGGCGGCCGGCCCACAGCGACAGCAGCACCGGGCCGGCCGCGCTGAGACTGATCAACGCGCCGACGGTCCATTCGCCATAGCCGTGATGCAGCAGCCACAGCGCGGCGGTGACGCGGGTGACGGCCATGCAGGCATGGACGCCGACGAGGCTGAGGATCAGCCAGTGGAAGCCGCGTTCGAGCAGCGGATGCGGCTTGTTCATGCTTCGGAATCCGTCAGGTTGCCGCTAACGCCCAGTTTCAGCTGAGCCAGTTCCTCCGGCAGCGACTCCACGCCCTTGAGCCGGCGAGTCATCGCCCGGGTCCGCACCTCGGCGGCATCGATCGTGCTGCTGGCTTCCTCCAGCTTCTTCTTGGTCTTGGCCAGCACCTCGCCGAACTTGCCGAACTCGGTCTTCACCGCGCCCAGCACCTCCCAGACCTCGGCCGAGCGCTTCTCCAGCGCCAGCGTGCGGAAGCCCATCTGCAGGCTGTTGAGCGTGGCCAGCAAGGTGGTCGGACCGGCCAGCATCACCTTGTGCTCGCGCTGCAGCGCCTCGACCAGGCCGGGCCGGCGCAGCGCCTCGGCGTACAGGCCCTCGGTCGGCACGAAGAGGATGGCGAAGTCGGTCGTGTGCGGCGGGGCCAGGTATTTCTCGCGGATCGTGCGAGCCTCCTGGCGCAGGCGCATCTCGATCGCGCGGGCCGAGACCTCGGCGGCGGCGGCATCGGCGCGTTCCTGGGCGTCGAGCAGGCGCTCGTAGTCCTCGCGCGGGAACTTGGCGTCGATCGGCAGCCACAGCGGGCGGCCGTCCTCGCGCTGGCCCGGCAGCGAGATCGCGAACTCCACCCGCTCGCTGCTGCCCGGCACCGTCGCGACATTGGCCGCGTACTGCTCGGGCGTGAACACCTGCTCCAGCAGCGCGGCCAGCTGCACCTCGCCGAAGATGCCGCGGGTCTTGACGTTGGTCAGCACGCGGTTGAGCGAGCCTACGTCGCGCGCCAGGTTCTGCATCTCGCCCAGGCCCTTGTGGACCTGCTCCAGGCGGTCGGCCACCTGCTTGAAGCTCTCGCCCAGGCGCTGCTCCAGCGTGGCGTGCAGCTTCTCGTCGACGGTGGCGCGCATCTGCTCGAGCTTGGCCTCGTTGGCCTGCTGGATCGCGGCGAGGCGCTGCTCGACGGTCTCGCCGAGACGGCGCATCGCCGCGTCCTGCGCCTCGCGCGCGGCCAGCGACTGGGCGGCCAGCGACTGGTTGCTGCCCTGCAGGCCGTGGCTCAGCGTGCGCTGGAACTGGGCGAGGGTCTGCTGGAGTTCCTGCCGGGTGGTGGCGGCGCTGCGGGCGAGTTCGTCGCGCAGTTCGCGCTCCAGGCGTTCGACCTGCGGCGCCAGCGGCTCGGAGCGGCGCAACAGCAGCGCGATCAGCAGGACGAGGATCAGGACAAGGGTGGCAAGGCTCAGCAGCTCGGCAACGGTCATCGCGCCATTGTCTCAGCGCCCGCGTTTCTCATAGCGGCGCTCACCGGTGCCGGGCTGGTACCAGACCTCCAGCGCCTCGCCAGTGACCGGATCCTCGAAACGTTCGTCCGTGCGCACCCAGCCCCCATCGAGCGCGCCGTGCTGCCGCCGGTAGCGCCAGTTCTCGAACAGCACGGCCAGCGTCAGCACCGCGCCCCAGGCGGCGAGCGCGTGGCCTTGGACATCACCGGCGACGCTCATCCACAGGCCCACCACGAGCAGCAGCAGGGCCAGGATCAGCAAGGCCTTGCGCAGCATGTTGGCCTCAGGCCTTCTCGACGACGACGGCCGTGCCGTAGGCGACGATCTCGCTCATCGACTGCCCCATCTCCGACGAGTCGAAACGCATCATCACCACCGCGTTGGCGCCCATCAGCTGCGCGTTGCGCACCATGCGGTCGATCGCATGCCTGCGAGCCTCCTCCAGCAACTGCGTGTACTCGGTGATCTCGCCGCCGATGATCGAGCGCAGGCCGGCCATCACATTGCCCGCCAGGCCGCGGCTGCGCACGACGACGCCGAAGACCTGGCCCTTGACCTCGGTGACCCGGGAGCCGGGGATGTTCTCGGTGGTGACGATCAGCATCACAGCACCTCCGGATTCACCGGCGTCACCGGCTTGCCGCCGGTCAGCACGGCGATCAGGTTGTCCACCGCCAGCGAGGCCATCGCGCGGCGCGTCGGGATCGAGGCGCTGGCGATATGCGGGGTCAGCACGACGTTGGGCACGGTCAGCAGTTCGGGGTGGACCGAGGGCTCGCCCTCGAACACGTCCAGGCCAGCGGCAGCAATGGTGCCGGCGGCGAGGGCCCGCGCCAGCGCGGCGTCGTCGACGATGCCGCCGCGGGCGATATTGGTCAGCGTGGCGGTCTTCTTCATCTTCGACAGTTCCGCCGCGCCGATCGCGTGGTGCGAGGCGGCGCTGTAGGGCAGCACCAGCACGAGGTGGTCGGCCTGCTGCAACAGCTCGTCCTTCTCCACCCAGCGCGCGCCCAGAGGCGCTTCCAGCTCGGGCGCGAGGCGGCTGCGGTTGTGATAGATGACCTTCATGCCGAAGCCCAGCGCGCCGCGCTTCGCGATCGCCTGGCCGATGCGGCCCATGCCGAGGATGCCCAGCGTGGCGCCATGCACGTCGCTGCCCGCGAACATGGTCACGCCCCACTGCTTCCATTCGCCGCGGCGCAGGAAGTGCTCGCTCTCGGCGATGCGGCGGGCGGTGGCCATCATCAGCGCGAAGCCGAAGTCGGCGGTGGTCTCGGTGAGCACGTCGGGCGCGTTGGTCAGCAGCACGCCGCGGGCGGTGCAGGCGGCCACGTCCACATTGTTGTAGCCCACCGCCATCGAGCTGATCAGCCTGAGCTGCGGGCAGGCATCGAGCAGGGTGGCATCGATCTTCTCGGTGCCGGTGATGTAGACGCCGGTCTTGCCCTGCAGCCGCGCGATCAGCTCGGCCTGCGTCCAGGCACCCTCGTCTTCCTTGCACTCCAGCTCGAAATGCGGCCGCAGGCGATCGACGATGTCGTCGAAGGTCTTGCGGGCGATCAGTACCTTGGGCTTGTCCATAACTCGTTACCTCAGCGGAACCAGATGAAGGTCATGACGACGAACAGCGGCAGCAGCACCGCCCCCGACCACAGCAGGTAGCCGAAGAAGCTGGGCATCTTCACGCCCCGTTCCTCGGCGATCGCCTTGACCATGAAGTTGGGCGCGTTGCCGATATAGCTCATCGCCCCCATGAAGACCGCGCCGCCGGAGATCGCGGCCAGCGTGTGGTCCAGCGTCGTCATCAGCGCCTGCGGATCGCCGCCGGCCAGGTTGAAGAAGACCAGGTAGGTCGGCGCGTTGTCGAGGAAGGAAGACAGCAGCCCGGTGAGCCAGAAGTAGGCCCAGGGCAGCGGCTGCCCGTCGGCGCCGGTGACGGCGCGGGTGACCGCGGCGAAGGGGCCGTGCTCGCCGGCCTTCAGCATCTCCAGCACCGGCACCATGGTCAGGAAGATGCCGATGAAGAGCTTGGCCACCTCCTGCATCGGCGCCCAGGAGAACTCGTTCTTGGCGCGCACGGCGGCGGGCGTCAGCCACAGAGAGGCAGCGATCACGCCCAGCAGGGCGATGTCCCGCACCAGCGAGGGCAGCTCGACCGGCGTGCCGAAGATCTCGATCGCGATACCCGGCTTCCACAGGCCGCTCATCAGCACCAGGCCGACGATGGCCGCCAGTGGCAGCAGGTTGATCGCGCCTTCCAGGCCGAGCCGCGGCGAATCGGGGGTCGGGTCTTGCCGGGTGATGCCTTCCTTGCGATACAGGTGCCGGTCGATCACCCAGAAGATCGCCAGCAGCGCGGCGATCAGGAAGCTGGTCTCGGGCACCAGGTGGCCCACGGTCCAGAAGAAGGTCACGCCCTTCAGGAAGCCGAGGAACAGCGGCGGGTCGCCCAGCGGCGTCAGCGAGCCGCCGGCGTTGCTGACGATGAAGATGAAGAACACGACGACATGGGCGTTGTGGCGCCGGTTGTCATTGGCGCGCAGCAGCGGGCGGATCAGCAGCATCGAGGCGCCGGTCGTGCCCATCACGCTGGCCAGCAGCGCGCCAATCAGCATCAGGCCCATATTGAGCCCCGGGGCGCCGTGCAGGTTGCCGCGCACGTAGATGCCGCCGGCCGCGGTGAACAGCGCGCACAGCAGCACGATGAAGGGGATGTATTCGCTGAGCAGCGTGTGGGCGACCACATGGCCGGCCTCGCCCAGGCCCTGCTGAAGCGTGAACGGCACCAGGAAGGCCAGCGCCCAGGCGGCGGCGATCTTGCCGTAGTGGTGGTGCCAGAACTTCGGCGCGGCCAGCGGCATGATCGCGATGGACAGCAGCATGCCGGCGAACGGAATCGCCGATGCCGCACCGAAGGCCCCGGCCGCCATCAGTCAGCGAGGAAGCGGGTGAACTCCGCCACCGGCGCCCGCTCGGTCACCAGCGAGTTCTCGACCGCCGCCGGGTCCGCGTAGCCCAGCGACATGCCGCAGACCAGCTGCTGGTTCGGCTGCAGCTTCAGCTCCTCGGCGATCAGCCGGTGGAACTGCGTGAAGGCCGCCTGCGGGCAGGTGTGCAGGCCGCGGCCGCGCGCGGCCACCATCACGTTCTGCAGGAACATGCCGTAGTCCAGCCAGGAGCCGGTCTGCATCACCCGGTCGATCGTGAACATCAGGCCCACCGGCGCATCGAAGAAGCTGTAGTTGCGGCCGTGCTGGTCATGCATGCGGGCCTTGTCGCCCTTGGTGATGTTGAGCAGGCCGTACAGGTCCCAGCCGACCTTGCGGCGCCGGTCGATGAAGGGCGAGACCCATTCGCGCGGGTAGTAGGCGTACTCCTCGCTGTGGGTGGAGAGTTCCTCCGGGTCGTCGTAGGCCGCGAGGATCCGTTCGCTCAGCCGCTGCTTGGCCGCGCCGGTCAACACATGCACCTGCCAGGGCTGGGTGTTGGTGCCCGAGGGCGCGCGGGCGGCCACCTGCAGCAGTTCCTCGATCAGCGCGCGCGGCACCTCGGTGGGCAGGAAGGCGCGCATCGAGTGGCGGGTGGTGATCGCGGCGTCGACGGCGGCGGTCTGCTCGGGCGTGGGCTTGTCGAAGGGGCTTGTCGTCATGGATTCAGCTTCTTCAGGGCTTGCAGATAGGGTTCGGGCAGGGCCTGCACCGGGCGGCGGGTCTCGCGGTCCACGTACACATGGACGAAATGGCCGCGGGCGGCACAGAGTTCAGCATCGGCGGCGAACAGGCCGATCTCGTAGCGCACGCTGGAGCGGCCCTGCTGCGTGACGCGCAGGCCGGCCTCGATGCGCTGCGGGAAGGCCAGCGAGCCGAAGAAGTTGCAGTGCGTCTCGACCACCAGGCCGATGACCTCGCCGCCATGGATGTCCAGCGCGCCGGCCTCGATCAGGTAGCGGTTCACCGCCGTGTCGAACAGGCTGTAGTAGACGACGTTGTTCAGGTGGCCGTAGATGTCGTTGTCCATCCAGCGGGTGGACAGCGGCTCGAAATGCCGGAAGGCGCTGCGCGGCTCGGCCTGGGGTCGCTCGGTGCTCGTCATGAGGCCATTCTTCCATCATCGGCGGATGACTAGAATTTTCAGGATGGACAACGCCCTGCCGAACCTGCTGCTGCGCGGCGCCGCGATCGGGCTGCTGGTGCTGCTGGCCCTGACGCTGGGGCGTGACCGGCGGCTGGCCGCGCGGCTGGGCGCGGGCTTCGCGCTGTCGGTGGCGGCGGGCACGCTGGCCGGCCTGCCAGGCTTCGCGCAGCCGGCCGGGCCCGGCGCCGAGCTGGTGGTGGCCGTGGCCTCGGGTGCAATGTTCGTGTTCTGGCTGTTCACGCGGGCGCTGTTCGACGACGAGGCCTTCCGCCTGCGCCGCTGGCACGGCCTGGTCTGGGGGGCGCTGGCCGGTCTTGGCGTGCTGAACTGCCTGGGCCGCGCCGAACCGCTGAGCGGCGCCGTCGCCGGGCTCGCGCCGATCGCGTGGGCGCTGCTGGCCATCGCGCAGACCCTGTCGGCCTGGCGCGAGGACCTGGTCGAGGGCCGGCGCCGGCTGCGTTCGCAGGTGGTCATCATCACCGCCTTCTACACGCTGGCCCAGTTGCTGGCGGCCATGCTGCTGGGACTGGACCTGCGCGAGGTGATCGCCAGCACCGGCAACGCCGCCGGCACGGCCGCGCTGAGCC
>NZ_LYVQ01000075.1 GCF_001984095.1 Pelomonas sp. KK5 | reverse complement strand
GGCCCCCGCCAAGACCAAGTAAGCACACAGCACAGCACCAGGCAGTCCCGAGGTCCGATGAGCCAACGCCCGTACAACTTCTCCGCCGGCCCCGCGGCGCTGCCCGAGGAGGTCCTGCGCCAGGCCGCCGCCGAGATGCTGGACTGGCACGGCTCCGGCATGAGCGTGATGGAGATGAGCCACCGCGGGCGTGAGTTCATCTCGATCTACGAGGCGGCCGAGCGCGACCTGCGCGACCTGCTGGCGGTGCCTCCCGAGTTCCGCATCCTGTTCATGCAGGGTGGCGGGCTCGGCGAGAACGCCATAGTCCCGATGAACCTGGCCCGCACGGGCAAGGTGGACGTGGTGGTGAGCGGCTCCTGGTCGAAGAAGAGTGCCGTCGAGGCGGCGCGTTATGCCGACGTGAAGGTCGTCGCCGAAGGCTTCGTGCCGTCCGCGCAGTGGCAGCGCCGCTCCGATGCCGACTACCTGCACATCTGCTCCAACGAGACGATCGACGGCATCGAGTTCCATGAGTTGCCCCGGCTCGATGGCGAGGTGCCGCTGGTGGTGGACTGCTCGTCGCACGTGCTGTCCCGCTTCATCGACTGGAGCCGCGTGGGCCTCGCCTTCGCCGGCGCGCAGAAGAACGTCGGCCCGGCCGGCGTGACCCTGGTCTTCGTGCGCGAGGACCTGCTGGGCCGCGCGCTGCCGATCTGCCCCAGCGCCTTCAACTACGCCACCGTCGCCGCCGCCGACTCGATGTTCAACACGCCGCCCACCTACGGCATCTACATCGCCGGCCTGGTGTTCCAGTGGCTCAAGGATTTCAGCTATGCCGGCAAGACCGGCGTGGCTGCCATCGAGCAGCGCAACGTCGACAAGGCGCGGCTGCTCTACGGGGCGCTCGACGCCTCGCACCTGTTCGAGAACCGCGTGCCGGCCGATTGCCGCTCGCGCATGAACGTCCCCTTCTACCTGAGGGACGAACGCCTGAACGACGCCTTCCTGGCTGGCGCCAGGGAACGCGGACTGCTGCAACTCAAGGGCCACAAGTCGGTGGGAGGCATGCGGGCATCGATCTACAACGCGATACCGCTGGAGGGCGTGCAAGCCCTCGTCAACTACCTGCAGGACTTCGAGAAGCATCATGGCTGAGGACGCCTCCTCCCTCCCTTCCCCGACACCCGAACCGGTCGCCACGCCGGAGCTGCTGGCGCTGCGCCAGCAGATCGACTCGCTGGACAAGCAACTGCTGACGCTGCTGAACGAACGCGCCCATGTGGCCGAGCAGGTCGGCGAACTGAAGCGCCGCGACGGCACGGCCTTCTTCCGCCCGGACCGCGTCGCCCAGGTCATCAACAAGATCAAGACGGCGAACCCGGGGCCGCTGAAGGGCGAGCATGTGGCCTCGATATGGCGCGAGATCATGTCCGCCTGCCTGGCGCTGGAATCGCCGCAGCGGGTGGCCGTGCTGGGCCCGGTGGGCACCTTCTGCGAGCAGGCGGCGATCGAGTATTTCGGCGGCGCCGCGGACCTGATCTATTGCGGCAGCTTCGACGAGGTCTTCCACGCCACCGCCAGCGGCAGCGCGCAGTACGGCGTCGTCGGTGTCGAGAACATGACCGAGGGCGTGGTCACCCGCTCGATGGACCTGTTCCTGCACACGCCGACGCACGTCGTCGGCGAGGTCAGCCTGCTGATCCGGCACAACCTGCTGCGCAAGGACGATTCGCTGGAAGGCATCGAGGCCGTGCTGGCCCATCCGCAGGCACTTGCCCAGTGCCAGAACTGGCTCAACAAGCACCTGCCCAACGCCGAGCGCCGCGCCGTCGCCAGCAATGCCGAGGGCGCGCGCCTGGCGGCGACCAATCCGGCCTGGGCGGCGCTGGCCAGCGAACGCGCAGCCACGCTGTTCGGCCTGCACATCACCGCCCACGCGGTCCAGGACGAGGCCTACAACCGCACCCGCTTCGCCGTCATCACGCTGCCGCAGACGATGGCCCTGCCGCCGGTCAGCGGCAACGACCGCACCAGCATCGTCGTCTCGGTGCCCAACAAGCCCGGCGCGATGCATGACCTGCTGGTGCCGCTGAAGGTGCACGGCGTGTCGATGACGCGGCTGGAATCGCGCCCGGCCCGCAACGGCCAGTGGGAGTACTACTTCTACATCGACCTTGACGGTCACCCGAACCAGCCGAACGTCGCCGCGGCCCTCGAAGAGCTGCGCCAGATCTGCGCCTTCTACAAGGTCATCGGCGCCTACCCGGTGAAAGCCTGATGTACCAGCAGCTGGGCGTCATCGGATGCGGCCTGATGGGCGGCTCGTTCGCGCTGGCCATGAAGAAGGCCGGGCTGGTCAAGCGCGTCGTCGGCTACAGCAAGTCGCCGTCCACGACCGACGCGGCGAAGAAGCTCGGCGTGATCGACGTGATCGCCGAGTCGGCGCTGCTGGCCGTCTCCGGCTCGGACATCGTGCTGCTGGCCGTGCCGGTCGCCGCGACCGAATCGACCATGAAGGCGGTGCGCCACCTGCTGAAGCCCGACGTGCTGTTCATGGACGTGGGCTCCACCAAGTGCGACGTGGTCGAAGGCGCCCGCCGCGCCCTGGGCAAGGCCCTGCCGGGCTTCGTGCCTGCGCACCCGATCGCTGGCAAGGAGAGCGGCGGCGTCCAGCATGCCGAGGCCGAGCTCTACAGGGGCCGCCAGGTGATCCTGACGCCGCTGCCCGAGACCACACCGAGCCTGGTGCAGAAGGCCACCGACGTCTGGCATGCGCTGGGTGCGCAGGTGCTGAAGATGTCGGCCGAGAACCATGACGCCGCCTTCGCTGCCGTCAGCCACCTGCCTCACCTGCTGGCCTATGCCTTCTTCCAGTCGGTGGCCGCGCAACCAGCGGGGCGCGACTACCTGAGCCTGGCCGGCACCGGCTTCCGCGACTTCACCCGCATCGCCGCCAGCGAGCCCGCCGTCTGGCGCGACATCCTGATGGCCAACAAGAACGAAGTGCTGAAGCAGTCGCGCCTGTTCCGCCAGGCGCTGGACGGATTGGAAGCCTTGATCCAGAGCGGCGACGCCGTCGCACTGGAAGAACGCATCCGGCAGATTTCCGAGCTGCGCGCCAACTGGCACTTGGGCGCTCCACGGCGCTGAATTTAGAAGTTATGTACAAGATCCCCTTCCTCGACCTGCCCCCGCTGCGGGCCGCGGCCGGCACGGTGCGCCTGCCGGGCTCCAAGAGCATTTCCAACCGCGTGCTGCTGCTGGCCGGACTGTCCGAAGGCACGACCGCGGTCCATGACCTGCTCGACTCGGACGACACCGCCGTGATGCTGACGGCCCTGCGCACGCTCGGTTGCGTGATCGAGCAGCAGTCGAAAGGCGTGCTGCGGGTCACCGGCGTCGGCGCGAAGCTCGGCACGCAGGCGGCAAAGCTGTTCCTGGGCAACGCCGGTACGGCGATGCGGCCACTGACCGCCGCGTTGGCACTGCTGACGGCGACGCAGGGTGGTGATTTCGAGCTGTCCGGCGTGCCGCGCATGCACGAGCGCCCGATCGGCGACCTGGTCGATGCGTTGCGTGCTCTCGGCTGCGAGATCGCCTGCCTCGGCAACGAAGGCTACCCACCGCTGAAGCTGACCGGCCCCTCGGCGCTGAAGCTCGACGCGCCGGTCAAGGTGCGCGGCGACGTGTCGAGCCAGTTCCTCACCGCGCTGCTGATGGCCCTGCCGCTGGTGGCCGAACGGGACATCACGATCGAGGTCATCGGCGAGCTGATCTCCAAGCCCTACATCCAGATCACGCTGACGCTGCTGGAGCGCTTCGGCATCCAGGTCCGCCGCGAGGGCTGGGAGCGCTTCGTGATTCCGGCCGGCAGCCGCTATCGCTCGCCGGGCGATGTCCACGTGGAGGGCGATGCGTCGTCAGCCTCTTACTTCGTCGCGCTGGGCGCGATCGCCGCGGTCGACCGCCCGCTGCGCATCGAAGGCGTCGGCAGCGAGTCGATGCAAGGCGATGTCCGCTTTGTCGAGGCGGCGCAGCAGATGGGCGCCGAGGTCAAGGCCGGCCCGAACTGGCTGGAAGTCCGTCGCGGCGCCTGGCCGCTGAAGGGCATCACGCTCGACTGCAACCACATCCCCGATGCGGCGATGACGCTGGCCGTGATGGCGCTCTACGCGGACGGCCCGACGACGCTGACCAACATCGCCAGCTGGCGCGTCAAGGAGACCGACCGGCTCGCCGCGATGGCGATCGAATTGCGCAAGCTCGGCGCCACCGTCGAGGAAGGCCCGGACTGGCTGCGCGTGGAGCCGCTGCAGGCCTGGCAACCCGCCTCCATCCACACCTACGACGACCACCGCGTCGCGATGTGCTTCTCGTTGGCCGCCTTCAACGGCCTCGTCACCGAGCATCCGGTGCCGGTGCGGATCGAGGACCCGGCCTGCGTCGCCAAGACCTTCCCCGAGTATTTCGAGACACTGTTCGACCTGGTCAGCGCCAGCGTCAGCGACATCCCCGTGCTGACGATCGACGGCCCCACCGCCTCCGGCAAGGGCACGCTGGCCGACGAGGTGGCCCACAAGCTCGGCTATGCGGTGCTGGACTCCGGCGCGCTGTACCGCGCCGCCGGCCTGGCCGCGTCACGGGCAGGCGTCGATCTCGATGACGGCAACGCGGTCGCCACCATCGCCCGCGCCATGGACCTGCGCTTCGCCCAGGGTCGCGTCTTCCTCGCCGGCGAGGACATCAGCGACGAGCTCCGCCTGGAGACCAGCGGCCAGAACGCCTCCCGCGTCGCCGCCCACCCGCCGGTGCGCCGCGCGTTGAACCAGCTCCAGCTCGACTTCCGCCGCGCCCCGGGCCTGGTGGCCGACGGCCGCGACATGGGCACCGACGTCTTCCCCGACGCCCAGCTCAAGGTCTTCCTCACCGCCAGCGCCGCCACGCGGGCCGAGCGGCGGCACAAGCAATTGATTTCCAAGGGAATTTCCGCTAATATCGAGAGCTTGCGCGCGGATCTGGAGGCGCGGGACGCACGGGACAAGACCCGTTCGGCCTCGCCGCTGCACCCCGCGCAGGACGCGCTGATGCTGGACAACTCGGCTCAGACGATCGAGCAATCGGTCGATCTGGTGCTCGATTGGTGGCAGAAGCGCAGGCCGTTTGCGGAACAGCGTTAAGCCGTAAGCAGCCAGGGCCCGCCGCCCTTCCCTCCGAACGTCAGTTCATCTGAGGGCGGCGAACTCAACAACCTAACCGCAGCGCAAGCTGCAAACCAGCGCCCGACCTGACGCCCAGGCTCGACGCACAGGAAACACACAATGTCCCAGAACCAAACCATGGACTCGTTTGCCGCGATGTTCGAAGAGTCGCTCCAGAAGAGCGACATGCGCGCCGGTGAAGTGATCTCCGCGGAAGTCGTCCGCGTCGAGCACAACTTCGTCGTCGTCAACGCAGGCCTCAAGTCCGAAGCCTACGTGCCCATCGAAGAGTTCAAGAACGACCAGGGCGAACTGGAAGTTCAGGTCGGCGACTTCGTCTCCGTGGCCATCGACGCCATCGAGAACGGCTACGGCGACACCATCCTGTCGCGCGACAAGGCCAAGCGCCTGGCCTCGTGGCTGAGCCTGGAAACGGCCCTGGAGTCCGGCGACTTCGTGACCGGCACCGTGTCGGGCAAGGTCAAGGGCGGCCTGACCGTGCTGGTCAACGGCATCCGCGCCTTCCTGCCGGGTTCCCTGCTGGACACGCGTCCGGTCAAGGACATGAGCCCGTACGAAGGCAAGACCATGGAGTTCAAGGTCATCAAGCTGGACCGCAAGCGCAACAACGTCGTGCTGTCGCGCCGTGCCGTGGTCGAAGCTTCGATGGGCGAAGAGCGCGCCAAGCTGCTGGAAACGCTGTCGGAAGGCGCGATCGTCCAGGGCGTGGTCAAGAACATCACCGAATACGGTGCCTTCGTTGACCTGGGCGGCATCGACGGCCTGCTGCACATCACCGACATGGCATGGCGCCGTGTCCGCCACCCGAGCGAAGTGGTTCAGGTCGGCCAGGAACTGACCGCCAAGGTCCTGAAGTTCGACGCCGAGAAGAACCGCGTCTCGCTGGGCCTGAAGCAGCTGGGCGACGACCCGTGGTTCGGCGTTTCGCGCCGCTACCCGACCGGCACCCGCCTGTTCGGCAAGGTCACCAACATCGCCGACTACGGCGCGTTCGTCGAGATCGAGCCGGGCATCGAAGGCCTGGTGCACGTCTCCGAAATGGACTGGACCAACAAGAACGTCGCTCCTTCGAAGATCGTCTCCCTGGGCGACGAAGTCGAAGTCATGGTCCTGGAAATCGACGAAGACAAGCGTCGCATCTCCCTGGGCATGAAGCAGTGCAAGGCCAACCCCTGGGAAGAGTTCGCCGAGAACGTCAAGCGCGGCGACCGCGTCAAGGGCCCGGTCAAGTCGATCACCGACTTCGGCGTGTTCGTGGGCCTGGCCCAGGGCATCGACGGCCTGGTGCACCTGTCCGACCTGTCGTGGAACGAGACTGGCGAAGCTGCCGTGCGCAACTTCAAGAAGGGCCAGGAAGTCGAAGCCATCGTTCTGGCCGTGGACGTCGAGCGCGAGCGCATCTCGCTGGGCATCAAGCAGCTGGACAGCGACCCGTTCACCACCTACACCTCGGTCAACGACCGCGGCATGTCGGTGACCGGCAAGGTCAAGTCGGTTGACGCGCGTGGCGCCGAGATCGACCTGGGCGAAGACATCGTCGGCTACCTGCGCGCTTCGGAAATCTCCCGCGACCGCGTGGAAGACGCCCGCAACGTGCTGAAGGAAGGCGACGAGGTCACCTCGGTCATCATCAACATCGACCGCAAGACCCGCAACATCCAGCTGTCCATCAAGGCCAAGGACAACGCGGACAACCAGGAAGCCATGCAGCGCATCTCCGCTCAGAACGAGCGCGAGAACGCCGGCACGACCAGCCTGGGCGCCCTGTTGCGCGCCAAGCTGGACCAGGGCAACAACTAAATCGTTGTTATCCTGCCGGGGTGGGCTCGCAAGGGCCCGCCTCGACGATGGAGGCTCGCCACTCGTTCGAGGGCGAGCCTTTTCACTTCTGACGCTCACACGAAACATGACCCGCTCCGACCTCGTCGCCCTGCTGGCCGATCGATTTCCGCAGCTGACCCAGCGCGACACCGAGTTCGCCGTCAAGACCATCCTGGACGCGATGTCCGACGCGCTGGCCAAGGGCCACCGCATCGAGATCCGCGGCTTCGGCAGCTTCCAGGTCAACCGCCGCCCGCCCCGCATGGGCCGCAACCCGCGCAGCGGCGAGCAGGTGCTGATTCCCGAGAAGCTGGTGCCGCACTTCAAGCCCGGCAAGGCGCTGCGCGAGGCGGTCGACGCCCGTGCGCCGATCGACTCGTCGTCGGTCTGATTTGTAGCGCCGACTTTGCCTTTGAGCGCCCTGCGCCCGACCTAGAATCCGCGGATGCGGATCCTCGTCTGGGCCTTTCGCGCCTTTCTCTTCTTCACCCTGTTCGCCTTCGCGCTGAACAACAGCCACGAGGTGATCGTGCGCTGGTTCTTCGGCCAGTCCTGGCGCGCGCCGCTGGTGATCGTGGTGCTGGTGGCCTTCGGCTTCGGTTGCGCCCTGGGCGTGCTGGCGATGGTGCCGGCCTGGTGGAAGCATCGCCGCATCGCGCGCCGCACGGTGCCCGAATCCGCCGATGACGCCGCCGCCCTGCCGCCGCAGCCTGCCGTCTCCAACCCGACGATGCCCTACGATGGAATTTGATCCCCGCTGGCTGCTGATCGTGCTGCCGGTGGCCTTCGCGCTGGGCTGGCTTGCTTCCAAGCTGGACACCCGGCAGTGGAAGCGCGAGCAGCGCGATGGGCCCAAGGCCTACTTCAAGGGCCTGAACCTGCTGCTCAACGAACAGCAGGACAAGGCCATCGACGCCTTCATCGAGGCGGTGCAGAACGACGCCTCCGAGACCTCCGAGCTGCACTTCGCCCTGGGCAACCTGTTCCGCCGCCGCGGTGAGTACGAGCGCGCGGTGCGCGTGCACCAGCACCTGCTGTCGCGCGGCGACCTGCCCAAGGCCGAACGCGAACGCGCCCAGCACGCGCTGGCGCAGGACTTCTTCAAGGCCGGCCTGTTCGACCGCGCCGAAGCCGCCTACGAGGCGCTGCACGGCACGCCCTTCGAGAACGAGGCGCAGCTCGCGCTGCTGTCGCTGTTCGAACGCTCGCGCGAATGGCGCAAGGCGGTCGAGGTGGCGCGCCGCCTGGAGGCCGGCGGCACCGCCTCCTTCGCCACCCGCATCGCCCACTACCTCTGCGAACTGGCGCTGGAAGCCCAGGGCCGCCACGACGACGAGGAAGCCCGCAAGCTGCTCGCCGAGGCCCGCGCCGTCGCGCCGGAGGCCGCCCGCGCCCATGTGCTGGAAGGCCAGCTGCTGGCCCGCCAGCAGCAGCACGAGGCGGCGATGGCGGCCTATGCGGAGCTGCTCTCCGTCAACCCGGCCGCCTTCAACCTGGTCGCCTGCGACTACGCGGACACCGCGCTCGCCGCCGGCCAGGGCGAGCGGGCGCTGGCCTTGCTCACCACGCAGTACCAGCGCGCACCCGGCCTGGACCTGCTGCTGGCCATCGACAAGCTCGACCCCGCCGCCAACCACCAGCGCGCTCGAATAACGAGTCACCTGCGCGCACAGCCGACCCTCTCCGCCGCCCGCAGCCTGCTGCAGCTCAGCAACGGCAAGCTCGCCGACGAGGAAGCGCCGCTGGTCAACACCGCGCTGGACCGCGCCGCCCGGCCGCTGCAGCGCTACCGCTGCGCCGCCTGCGGCTTCGAGGCCGGCCACTATTTCTGGCAATGCCCCGGTTGCCTCACCTGGGACAGCTACCCGCCCCGCCATGTCGAAGAACTCTGATCAGCAGCGGCACATCCTGTGCATGAAATGGGGCACCAAGTACGGCCCCGAGTACGTCAACCGCCTCTATGCGATGGTGCGCCGCCATCTGAAGGGCGATTTCACCTTCGTCTGCCTGACCGACCGCACCGAGGGCATCCGCGCCGAGGTGCAGTGCTTCCCGATCCCGGAGATGAACATCGCCGAGGCCAAGCGCGACGGTGCCTGGAAGAAGCTCACCACCTTCGAGGCCGATCTCTACGGCCTCAAGGGCACGGCCCTGTTCCTCGACCTGGACGTCGTGATCGTCGACGACATCACGCCCTTCTTCGAGGTGCCCGGCAAGTTCCTGATCATCCATGACTGGAAGCGGCCCTGGCGCGTCACCGGCAACTCCTCGGTCTACCGCTTCAAGATCGGCGCCCATGCCGACGTGCTGGACAAGTTCCGCCGCGAACACGAAGCTCTGCGCAAGGAATTCCGCAACGAGCAGGCCTATCTCTCGGACGAACTGCACAAGCAGGGCCTGCTGCAGTACTGGGACGATGCCTGGTGCGCGAGCTGGAAGTACCACTGCGTGCCGCGCTGGCCGCTGAACTTCTTCCGCGAGCCCTTCATCCCCGCCGGCGCCCGCATCCTGATCTTCCACGGCGTGATGAACCCGCCGGACGCGCTGGCCGGCCGCAGCAACGGCAACTGGCGCAAGGCCCGCCCCGCCCCCTGGATTGCCGAGCACTGGCGCGAATGAGCACGGCCACGCTCGCGCTGCTGGCCGTATTCGCGCTGGTCCTGCTGCTGCTGGCCCGCGAGGTGCTGGCCGTGCTGATGGCTCGCGCGCCGCGCGAGGTGCACGAGGTCAGCACGCCCGGCCCGTCCACCAGCGCGACGATCCCCAAGCGGCTGTGGACCTACTGGCACGAGGCGCCTCCGCCCTTCGTCGCCCAGTGCCTGGCCAACTGGCAGCGCATGGCGCCGGACCATGAACTCCAGCTGCTCTGCCCGCAGTCGATGCTGCAGTGGATCCCGGCCGACGAGGTCCGCTCCGACTTCGCCAGCCTGCCCCCTTACCGCCAGGCCGACTGGCTGCGCATCCATCTGCTGGCGCGCCATGGCGGCATCTGGGTGGACGCCTCGACGATCCTGAGCCGCGACCTCGCCTGGGTGCACGAGCGCAACACGCAGCAGGGCCGCGAATACGTCGGCTTCTACATCGGACGCTACACGCAGCGGCTGGACGATCCGATCGTCGAGAACTGGTTCATGGCGTCGGTGCCGGGCGGCGCCTTCGCGCGCGCGCTGGCCGACGAGTTCGACCGCGCGCTGGACATCGGCGCCGAGGCCTACCTGGACCAGCTGCGCAGCGAGGGCCGCCACGCGCGCATCGTCCAGGGCCTGGGCGACTCGGCCCAGCGCTACCTGCTGATGCACGTCTGCGCGGCCCGGCTGCTGGACGACCAGCCGCGCGCCTATGCACTCAGCCTGCAGCGCGCCGAGGACACCGCCTTCGCCTTCCTGGCCGGCGTCGGCTGGCGCAAGCGCCACCTGTTCGCGCGCCTGGCGCTGGTGCCGGCGCCGCGCCGGTTGCCGGTGCTGATCAAGCTGCGCGGGGGCGACCGGGACGTGGTCGCCCGCAACCTCGCCCAGGGGCGCTGGATCGACAGCAGCATCGTCGCGCGCCTGCTCGACCTGCGCCGATGACGAACGGCGGCTGCTGGCTCAGCATCCTGCTGCCGGCCTACAAGGTCGAGGCCTGGCTGCAGGACTGCGCGGCTTCGATCCTGGCGCAGGCCGACGAGGGCGTGGAGCTGGTCTTCTGCGACGATGCCTCGCCGGACGGCTCGGCTGCGCGGGTCGAGGCGCTCGCCGCCCAGCATCCGGGCCGCGTGCGCCTGCTGCGCAATGAGCGCAATCTCGGCATCAGCGGCACCCGCAACCGCCTGCTCGATGCCGCGCGAGGCGACTACCTCTGGTTCGTCGACCCGGACGACCTGATGGAGGCCGGCGTGCTGCCGCGGCTGAAGGCGCTGATCGCCGCGCAGCAGCCTGATCTCGTCATGTGCGACTTCCGCGCCTTCGACGACGGCTCGAACCAGCAGCGCCCCCGCTACGCCCATGTGCCAAGCTTCGCCGACACCCTGCCCGCCGGCACGCCCGACACCGACCGCGACCATCTGCTGCAGGGCCTGTTCACCCACGGCCAGTGGCACGGCTGGTCCAAGGTGATCCGCCGCGCGATCTGGCCGGCCGCGCTGCGCTTTCCCGAGGGCCGCATCTTCGAGGACCAGGCGCTGTACCCGCGGCTGATGCTGGCGGTCCAGCGCCATGTCCACGTCGGCGAGGTCTGGATCGCCTACCGCCAGCGCGGCGGCAGCGCGCTGGCCACGCTGGATGCCAAGCGGCTGGACGACTGGATGGAAGCGCTGGTCGGCTACGGCGCGCTGGTGCAGGAGCGCAGTGCCGACACCCGTTTCGAGATCGCCCACTACTGCGCGCGCACGCTGCTGCGCGCAGTCCGTCGGGCCGGGAAGTTAGGACTGATGACGCCCGAACTGGCGCAGCGCTTTCGCCGCCAGTTCGAGGCCTCGTCGCCGCTCGCGCCGGGCGAACTGCTGCGCGGCTACCTGCGCCGCGGCCGCCTGCTGCGCTGGCTGCAGCTGGCCCTGTGGCTCAGACGAGCGTCCGCCCGGTAAGCCGCTGCAGGATGCCCAATGGGCTGGCCGTCGTGTCGTACTGCTTGTCCGCCGCCAGGTGCAGCGTCTGCTCCAGCATGTACTGGCCCGACATCACCGCATGCGAGGTCTGGTCGGAGAAGCAGACCCAGGTCGACCCCGGCGGGAACGGCACCTGCTGCTGCGGCGCCTCGCGCTGGTAGTCGGGGTCGGACTTCATGCCGTCGTGCAGCTGCAGCATCAGGTGGTCGTACTCGCTGCGCAGCGACTTGGTCACGTGCAGCGCCTTCAGCGCCTTCGCCTGCCAGGCCGAATAGGGCTTGGCGCGGGGCACGAAGCGGCGCGCCACCGCCTCGAACGATTCGCCCACGCGCCAGACCCGCGGCGCCCCGTCCGGGTTGACGTTGGTGAACACGCGCAGGATGCGCTCGCCGTAGTTGGGCCGCGAGGGGAAGGCATCCACATGCAGGCGGCGGTCGTCGGCGCGCCAGGACTGGGCGCGCGTCTCGACCTGGCTGGGCCGGTAGCTGGTGGGCGCCATGCGCAGCGCCGGGCCGTACTTGGGCAGCAGCGCGTCGACGAGGCCGCGGGCCTGCGTGCGGAAGCGCGAAACCATGGTCGCCAGCGCCTGCTGCGTGGCTTCGTCGCCCAGCGCCCCCTTCAAGCTGCCGTCGGCATTGAGGCTGATGTTGCGCGTCTTGGGATCGCGGATGTCCGGGGTCAGCAGCGGCTTCTCGGCCTCGGTCAGCTGGAAGGCCAGCTGCGGGAAGTACAGCACCTTGCCGGCTTCCAGGCCCGCGATCCAGGCGGGCTCGCTGCGTGCGCCGGCCCAGTCGGTGATGCTGTCGATCTCGATGATTTGCGAATCCATCGCGGCATTATCCAGGGGCAATTCAGACCGAGACCATCAGGTCCTCATAGCGGCGCAGCATCGTCGGCATGCCGTGGTGCTGCAGCGCATGCGCCCGCGCCGCCGCCCCCAGCCGCGCGGCCAGCTCGGGCTCGCGCAGCAGCCGTTCCAGCGCATCGGCCAGCGCCTTCGCATCGCCCGGCGGCACCAGCAGGCCGCTGACGCCGTCCTCGAACACGCCCTCCACGCCCGGCGCCGCGCTGGCCACGCAGGCGCAGCCGGCCGCCATCGCCTCCACCAGCGCCAGCGGCATGCCCTCCCAGTTCGTCGCGAGCACGAAGATGCGCTGGCTGCGCAGCAGGCCCGGCATGTCCTTGTGATGGCCGAGGAAGCGCACCTGCGCATCCAGCCCGAGCCGCGTCACCAGCGCCTCGGCCACGCGACGCGCGCTGGCCTTGCCCGAGCCCGCGAATTGCAGCGACGGCGTGAGGCCGCGTTCCTTCAGCAAGGCCAGCGCGCGGATCAGCGTCGGCTGGTCCTTCTGCCGCGCGAAGCGGGCCGACATCACGATGCCGGGCTCCCGCTCCTCCATCGGCGGCGGCTCCACCTCGAAGCGCTGCAGCGGGATGCCGTTCGGGATCGCCATCGTCAGCGCCTCCGGCATGCCCAGCTCGACCAGCCGGCGCCGCACGCCCTCGGACACGCCCACCAGCCGCGCCGAGCGCGCCGCCAGCCAGCGCGAGAAGGCGCGCGACCAGGGCCAGTAGCGCTCCCGCGTGTTGTGCTCCACCTGGATCAGCCGCGGCACGCCCGCCAGCCAGCCCGCATAGCGGCCCAGCACATGCTCGGGGAAGCCATGGGCCACCAGGACGTCCGGCTTCAGCTCCAGGCACAGCCGCTTCAGCGCCAGCACGGTGGCGATGCGCGACCAGCCCGGCAGCAAATAGACCGGCAGCCCGCGCTCGCGCAGCGCATGGACCCGGCTCAGGTCGGTATGGCGCTTGCGGCGCAGCACCAGGACCGGCTCCACCCGCGTGCCGGCCAGCGAGGCCAGCGCCAGGTCGGCCGCCACCGTGGTGGCGCCGGAGAAGCCGCCGGTGACGAAGTGCATCACGCGCCGGCGCGGGGTCAGGTCTTGAGCTGCAGGCTCCGACCGGGGTTCCAGGTTCATGCCCTCATTGTAGGAAGCGGTCGGGGAAGTCCGGCGACAATGGCCGGTTATGACTCCCGCTCCCAACAACGAGGTTCCGCTGCGGCAGATCGCGCTGCGCCTGGTCCGCTTCGTCAAGCCGCACCAGCTGGGCCTGCTGCTCACCGTGCTGGCCTACCTCGGCGCCGCCCTCACCGAACCGCTGATTCCCAAGCTGATCGAGACCGTCTTCGGTACGGGCTTCTCCCGCGACTCCTTCGCCGTCTGGTGGGTGCCGGTCGTGCTGGTGGGCCTCTATGCGCTGCGCGGCCTGTTCTCCTTCCTCGGCCAGTACCTGTTCAACTGGACCCTGTCGCGCAGCGTGATGGACTTCCGCGCGGCCCTGCTCGATGCGCTGCTGCGCGCCGACGCCCGCGTGTTCACCAGCCTGCAGCCCGGCACCGCGGTGACCAAGGTCGTCAACGACCCGCAGCAGATCCTGGCCCTGCTGGGCAACACGGTGATCAACATCCTGCGCGACGGCCTGCCGGCCCTCGCCATGCTGTTCTACCTGTTCTACCTGAACTGGCAGCTGACCCTGCTGTCGATGGTCACCACGCCGGTGATGGCGGTGGTCGTGCGCAAGGTCAACTCGCGCGTGCGCCAGATGGGCACGCGCACCTACGACGCGCAGCTGCAGCTGGTCAACAAGGTGGACGACGTGACCCGCGCCTGGCGCGTGGTGCGCAGCTTCGATGCGGCCGAGCACGAGCGCGAATCCTTCGGCGAGCGCGCCAAGGAGGTCCAGCGCAACACGCTCAAGACCAACGCCGCCGGCGCGCTGACCCAGCCGCTGTCGCAGTTCATCATGAGCATCGGCCTGTCGCTGATCATCTGCCTGGCCCTGCTGCAGGCGCGCAAGGCCAACACCGGCGTGGGCGAGTTCGCCGCCTTCGTCACCGCGCTGCTGCTGCTGAGCTCGCGGCTGCGCCATCTCTCCGACCTGGCCCAGCCGATCACCAATGCGCTGGTGATCGCCCGCGGCTGCCTGAGCATGCTGGACATGCCGCAGGAGCGCGACACCGGCACGATCGAGCTGACGACGCACGGCCCCGGCGAGATCCGCATGGAGGACGTCAGCCTGCGCTACGAGGGCGCCGAGCGCCCGGCGCTGGACGGCCTCTCGCTGACCTTCGCCGCCGGCCACACGACGGCGCTGGTCGGCGCTTCCGGCGCCGGCAAGAGCTCGATCGTCCACCTGCTGCTGGCCTTCGGCGAGCCCGACTCCGGCCGCATCCTGCTCGACGGGACCGACATCCATGCGCTGAAGAAGGCGAGCCTGCGCCGCCAGTTCGCGGTGGTCTCGCAGGACATCGTGCTGTTCGACACCTCGGTGGCCGAGAACATCGCCTATGCCCAGCCACTCGACCCGGCGCGGCTGGAGCAGGCGCTGCGCGCCGCCCACCTGTGGGACTTCGTTCAGACCCTGCCGCAGGGCGTGGACACCCCCGTCGGCGCCAACGGCAGCAAGCTCTCCGGCGGCCAGCGCCAGCGCCTGGCGATCGCCCGCGCCCTCTACAAGGACGCGCCGGTCTGGGTGTTCGACGAAGCCACCTCGGCGCTGGACACCGAGAGCGAGCGCGCCGTCCAGCAGGCGCTGGAACAGTGGCAGGGCCGCAAGACGCTGATCGTCATCGCCCACCGCCTGTCCACGATCCGCAGCGCCGACGCGATCCACGTGATGGGCCAGGGCCGGCTGATCGAGAGCGGCTCGCATAACCAGTTACTTGAGCGGGATGGCGCCTACGCCGCGATGGTGCGGGCGCAGAACGGGGAGTGATCGGTGATGCGGCGCCGTGGCCTCCTGATGCTGCTGGCGTTGCCGCCGCTCACGGCCGTCGCGGCTGAACTGGAGATCAACAGCGCCAGCCGTGCCCAGCTGGAATCGCTGCCCGGCATCGGGCCGGCATTGGCCGAACGCATCCTGGCGGCGCGCGCCGCCGGGCCTTTCGATGACTGGGCCGACCTGCACCGGCGCGTCGCCGGCATCGGTCCCAAGCTCGCGCAGCGCCTGTCGGACCAGGGCCTGCGCGTGAACGGCCTCGGCTACGCCGCCTGACTCGCCCGCCGCCGCGCGGCCGGGTCGTTCACCGGCGCCTCCGCCGGCCAGCCGAAGAAGCGCTGCACCTCGCTGCGCCGCGCCAGCGTGTCGCTCATGCCCAGGTTGATCAGCTCGTTGGTGAACGGCGGCTCGAACAGCAGATAGCTCGTCAGCGCCGCGCCGCCCGCCCCGGAGCCGCCGACGCCGCGCAGCATCGCCCGCATCGCCGGCGGCAGGCTGGCCTGGTGCTCGGCCGCGAGGTCGTCGATGCGCCGGCTGGGCGCGATCACCAGCACCTCGATCGGCCGCAGCGGCGTGCGTGCGCGCAGCTCGGGCGGCAGCAGGCCCAGCGTGTTGTTGACGCGCTGAAGCCGTTCGATGTCCACCGCCAGTGCGTCCAGGAAGATGTTGGATAGCGCATGGCCGGCGATCTGCGCGAGGCTCGGGTGGCCGGTGGTCGTGGGCGCGCGCCGGTCGCCGGGCTCGCTCATGCGGCCGGCGCCGATCACCAGGATGCGTTCGGCGCCCAGGTGCACCGCCGGCGAGATCGGCGCGCTCTGGCGCATCGAGCCGTCGCCGAACCATTCGGCCTGGCCGTCCAGCTCCAGCAGCTGCGCCGGGAAGATGAAGGGGATCGCGGCCGAGGCCAGCAGGTGCTCTGTGCTGAGCCGGGCGCGCACCGCCAGGCGCTGCGAGCGCTGCCAGGGCTGGGCCTCCTCGCGGGCCTGGAAGAAGGTGACATGCTGGCCCGAGCTGTAGCTGGAGCCGCTGATCGCCAGTGCCTGCATGTGGCCGGCGTTCAGCATCGCCTCCAGCCGGTCCAGCCGCACCCAGCGGCGCAGCAGTTCACCGAGCGGTGCGTTGTTCAGCAGGCTGGTCGGGTGGGAGCGGGTCCAGCGGGCCAGCGCCCAGCCCAGGCTCATCAGCGTGACCCAGCGCGCGCCGGTGCGGATCACGCCCAGCGAGTCGGCGGCGTAGACCTGGTCCACGTGGATGTTCTGCCAGAGGTACATCAGCCCGTCGACGGCGGCATCGAAGTCGTCCGCCTGGCAGGCGATGGTGGCGGCGTTGATCGCCCCGGCCGAGGTGCCGGCGATGATCGGGAAGGGGTTGCTGCCGCCCGCGACGCCGGCGTCGCGCCGCAGCTGCGCGATCGCGGCCAGCACGCCGATCTGGTAGGCGGCGCGGGCACCACCGCCGGTCAGGATCAGACCGGTGGGTGCGGCGCGGGGCTCGGCGGCGGAAGCTTGCATGACGGGCAATCATCGCCGAACTGCGACGCTGTTCCGGCAAGCGCTCCGCGGCCCGGTCGCTGTGGCAGGATGCAACAGTCCATCGTCATATTCCGGCAGATACGTCGCAGAAAGTGACAGCTTCTGCTGGAAATGCCGGCAGGCGGCCCTGGCGCGCTGCTTGCAAACGGTCCCCTTCGAACGCCGCGCGTCGTGGCGTCAACCAAGGAGACAAGAGATGGACATGCTCGAACCCGGCAAATTCGGAACCGCCGTCAACTTCAAGAAGCGCTACGGCAACTTCATCGGCGGCGAATGGGTGGCGCCCAGCGGCGGCCAGTATTTCGAGAACATCACGCCGGTCACCGGACGCGCCTTCTGCGAGATCCCGCGCTCCACTGCGGAGGACGTCGACCGTGCGCTCGACGCCGCGCACAAGGCCCGCGCCGCCTGGGGCAGGACCTCGCCCACCGAGCGCGCCAACATCCTGAACAGGATCGCGGACCGCATGGAGCAGAACCTGCCGATGCTGGCCGCCGCCGAGACCTGGGACAACGGCAAGCCGATCCGCGAGACCACCTTCGCCGACCTGCCGCTGGCGGTCGACCACTTCCGCTATTTCGCGGCCTGCGTGCGCGCGCAGGAAGGCGGCATCAGCCAGATCGACGACCAGACCTACGCCTATCACTTCCACGAGCCGATCGGCGTCGTGGGCCAGATCATTCCCTGGAACTTCCCGATCCTGATGGCCGTGTGGAAGCTGGCCCCGGCGCTGGCCGCAGGCAACTGCGTGGTCATCAAGCCGGCCGAGCAGACGCCGGTCTCCATCCTCGTGCTGACCGAGCTGATCGGCGACCTGCTGCCGCCGGGCGTGCTCAACATCGTCAACGGCTTCGGCCTGGAAGCCGGCAAGCCGCTCGCGTCCAGCAACCGCATCGGCAAGATCGCTTTCACCGGCGAGACCACCACCGGCCGGCTGATCAGCCAGTACGCCAGCCAGAACCTGATCCCGGTCACGCTGGAACTGGGCGGCAAGAGCCCGAACATCTTCTTCGCCGACGTGATGAGCAAGGACGACGCCTTCTTCGACAAGGCGCTGGAAGGCTTCGCGATGTTCGCGCTGAACCAGGGCGAGGTCTGCACCTGCCCGAGCCGCGTGCTGGTCCAGGAATCGATCTACGAGGCCTTCATCGAGCGGGCGCTGAAGCGCGTGGCCGCGATCAAGCAGGGCAGCCCGCTGGACATGGAGACGATGATCGGCGCGCAGGCCTCCAGCGAGCAGCTGGAGAAGATCCTCTCCTACCTGGACATCGGCCGCCAGGAAGGCGCGCAGGTGCTGGCCGGCGGCGAGCGCAACCGCCTCGGCGGCGATCTCGAAGGCGGCTACTACGTGAAGCCCACGGTGTTCAAGGGCCACAACAAGATGCGCATCTTCCAGGAGGAGATCTTCGGCCCGGTCGTCTCGGTGACGACCTTCAAGGACGAGGAGGAGGCGCTGTCCATCGCCAACGACACGCTCTACGGCCTCGGCGCCGGCGTGTGGAGCCGCGACATGAACACGGCCTTCCGCATGGGCAAGGGCATCCAGGCCGGCCGCGTGTGGACCAACTGCTACCACCAGTATCCGGCGCATGCGGCCTTCGGCGGCTACAAGCAGTCGGGCATCGGGCGGGAGAACCACAAGATGATGCTGGACCACTACCAGCAGACGAAGAACCTGCTGGTGAGCTACAGCGAGAACAAGCTGGGCTTCTTCTGACGATGGACACGGTCGCCCGCGTGACGGCGACCGAGGCGGCGACCGACCTCATCGCGAGGCTGGTCGCCGACCACGGCGCGGTCCTGTTCCACCAGTCCGGCGGCTGCTGCGACGGCAGCGCGCCGATGTGCTATCCGCGCGGCGAGTTCATCGTCGGCGACTACGACCGCCTGCTGGGCGAGATCGGCGGCATGCCCTTCTGGATCAGCGGGCCGCAGTTCGAGTACTGGCAGCACACGCAGTTGATCATCGACGTGGTGCCCGGCCGCGGCGGCATGTTCTCGCTGGAGGGGCCGACCGGGCTGCGCTTCCTGACCCGTTCGCGCCTCTATTCCGACGAGGAGTGGGCGTGGCTGGAAGCGCACGAGGCGCCTGCCGGAGCCGGCGCCCCTCACTCGTAGACGATCTGCGCCTGCGCCACCGCGGTCGAGAGCGTCGCCAGCGCCTCGTCGCAGGGCCAGAACTTGCTCGCCTCGCCGAGTTCGATCTTGAACTCGGCCTTCCCCTCGACGCCGTTGGCGCCGTTCAGGAAGTGGTGCGTCATCACTCGCAGGCCTTGCGTGATGACGCCCTCGTCGGTCTCGATCTTCTTGGCCGGCCACTGGCCGACGATCTCCTTCAGCGGCGGCACGGCAGCCCCGCGCACCGGCACGTAGAAGTACTTGCCGAAGCGCGCCCGCGCCGCGGTCAGCGACCAGACCTGCTGGATCGTCAGCCGCAGGCCGCCCGAGAAGCGGTCGTTCTGCACCTTGCCGCTGACGATGATCAGCTCGTCCTCGCTCAGCAGTTCCTTGTGCGTGTTGATCAGTTCCTCGTTGGCCACCGCCTCGATCGCGTCGGTCTTGTCGTCGAGCTTGAAGATCGCCACGCGGCCGCGGTTGCCGTTGATCACGCGCATGTCGCCGACGATGCCGGCCAGCATCACCGGCTCGCGGCTGTCCTGCGCGTCGACGATGCGGCGGCGGACCATGCGGCGAACTTCCTCGCCGCTCTGGTCGAACAGATGGCCGGAGAGGAAGAAGCCGATCGCGGTCTTCTCCATCGACAGCTGTTCCTTGATGCTCCACAGCGGCGTCTCGACCAGCGGCGGCTCGGCCGTCGACGAGCCGTGGGCGCCGTCGTCGAAGTCGAACAGGCCGCCCTGGTCCGCGTCCTGGCTCAGCTTGTCCGCGAAGCTGAAGCCCAGGCCCACGCTGGCCAGCAGGCTGGCGCGGTTGGTCTCCAGGCAGTCGAAGGCGCCAGCCTTGATCAGCGCCTCCACCACCCGCTTGTTGACCTGCTTGCGGTCCACCCGCGCGCAGAAGTCGAAGAAGCTCTTGAACGGGCCGCCCGCCTTGCGCGCCGCCACGATCGCATGGATCGCGTTGACGCCCGAGCCCTTCACCGCGCCGAGGCTGTAGTTGATCTTCTTGTCGGAGAGCGGCTCGAAGCGGTGCACGCCCAGGTTGATGTTGGGCGCCTCGAACTCGATGCCGAACAGCTTGGCGTCGTTCAGCAGCACCTTTAGCTTGTCGGTGTCGTCCGACTCGATGGTCATGTTCGCCGCGTAGAACTCCGCGGTGAAGTGCACCTTCAGCCAGCCGGTGTGATAGGCCAGCAGCGAGTAGGCAGCGGCGTGCGACTTGTTGAAGCCGTAGCCCGCGAACTTCTCCATTTCGTCGAAGATGCGGTCCGCATGGTCCTGCTCGATGCCGTTCACCGCCGCGCCCTTGCGGAACAGCTCGCGGTGCGCGGCCATCTCGTCGGCCTTCTTCTTGCCCATCGCGCGGCGCAGCATGTCCGCGCCGCCGAGGCTGTAGCCGCCCAGCACCTGGGCGGTCTGCATCACCTGCTCCTGGTAGACCATGATGCCGAAGGTCTCGGACAGCACGGGCTCGGCCAGCGGATGCGGGTAGACCGGCTTCTCCTTGCCATGCTTGCGGGCGACGAAGTCCGGGATCAGGTCCATCGGGCCCGGGCGGTACAGCGCGTTCAGCGCGATCAGGTCCTCCAGCCGCGAGGGCTTCGCGTCCTTCAGCATCTTCTGCATGCCGGGGGATTCGAACTGGAACACCGACTCGGTCAGCCCGTCGCTGAAGAGCTTGTAGGTCCGCCGGTCGTCCAGCGGGATGGTCTCGAAGGCGAAGTCCTTCTGCGCCGGATGCCGCGCGACGATGAACTCCTTGGCCATCTCCATGATGGTCAGCGTGGCCAGGCCCAGGAAGTCGAACTTCACCAGGCCGATGGCCTCCACGTCGTCCTTGTCGTACTGGCTGACCGCGCTGGTGGAGCCGGGCTGCTGGTACTGGGGGCAGAAGTCGGTGATCTTGCCAGGCGCGATCAGCACGCCGCCGGCGTGCATGCCGATCGAGCGCACGGTGCCCTCGACCTGCGTGGCCAGCGACAGCAGCGCGGCCACCTCCTCGTCGGCCTGCTCGCGCTCGCCGATCTCCGGCGCCTCGTGGCGGGCGTAGATCATCTTGGCCTTGGCGGGGTCGAAGTCGTCCGGCAGCGGGGCCAGCGTCACCGTCTTGCCGGGCGGCGCCGGCACCAGCTTGGCGATCGAGTCCACATGGCCGAAGCCCATGCCCAGCACGCGGCCGATGTCGCGCAGCGCGCCCTTGGCCGCCATCGTGCCGAAGGTGGCGATCTGGCTCACCGCGGGGCGGCCGTACTTGTCCTTGACGTATTCGATGACGCGGTCGCGGTTGCCCTGGCAGAAGTCGATGTCGAAGTCGGGCATCGAGACCCGCTCCGGGTTCAGGAAGCGCTCGAACAGCAGCGCGTACTTGAGCGGATCCAGGTCCGTGATCGACAGCGCGTAGGCCACCAGCGAGCCGGCGCCCGAGCCCCGGCCCGGGCCGACCGGGCAGCCGTTGTTCTTGGCCCAGCGGATGAAGTCCGACACGATCAGGAAGTAGCCCGGGAAGCCCATCTTGATGATGGTGTTCAGCTCGAACTCCAGGCGCTCCACATAACGCGGACGTTCAGCGTCACGCTTGGCCGCGTCCGGGTACAGCAGCGCGAGCCGCTCCTCCAGGCCGTCGAAGGACAGCTCGCGGAAATACTGGTCCATCGGCATCGCCGTGCCGTCTTCCAGGATCGGGGTCGGGAAGTCCGGCAGCTGCGGCTTGCCCAGCACCAGCGAGAGGCTGCAACGGCGGGCGATCTCGACCGTGTTCTCGATGGCGCTGGGGATGTCGGCGAACAGCTTCTCCATCGTCTGCTGGTCGCGGAAATACTGGCCCGGCAGGAAGCGCTTGATGCGCTTCGGGTTGGCCAGCGTCTCGCCGTCGGCGATGCAGACGCGGGCCTCGTGGGCGCCGTACTCGTCCTCGCTGAGGAACTGGATCGGATGGGTGGCCACCACGGGCAGGCCCAGCTCGGCCGCCAGCGGCACGCTGGCCTGCACCAGCGCCTCCTGGCCGGGCAGGCCGGCGCGCTGCAGCTCGATGTAGAAGCGGCCCGGGAACACCTCGGCGAAGCGCTGCGCCCAGTCTGTCGCCCGCGCCTTGTCGCCCATCAGCAGGGCCTGGCCCAGGCCGCCGAACTGCGCACCGGACAGGCAGATCAAGCCCGCGTTCAGCTCCTGCAGCCATTCCCACTTCAGGCAGGCCTGGTTGCGCTGGACGTTGTCGATCCAGGCGCGCGAGAGCAGTTCGGAGATGTTCAGGTAGCCCTGCGAGTCCTGCACCAGCAGCAGGATGCGGGTGGGGTTCTTGTCCGAACCCTCGGGCTCCAGCCAGCAGTCGGCGCCGAGGATGGGCTTGACGCCCTTCTTGCGGCAGGCGTTGTAGAACTTGACCCCGCCGAACAGGTTGGCGAGGTCGGTGATGGCCAGGGCGACCTGGCCGTCCTTGGCGGCCGCCGCGGCGGCGTCGTCGACGCGGAGGGTGCCGTCGACGACGGAAAATTCGGTATGGGTGCGCAGGTGAACAAACGACATTTCGGCATTGTAGAGAGGCCTCCCGCTCCGCTGGTCTATCCTCCCGCCCCACAAGGAGACCCCGCATGAAGAAGACGTTAGTGGCCGCCCTCGTGCTGGCCGCCGCCCTGCCCGCCCTCGCGGCCAAGCACCTGCCCAAGAAGCCCGCCAAGACCCAGCCCGCCAGCAGCGCCGAGATCATCAAGGCCGCCCCCGACGCCGACTGGCGCAATCTCGACCCCGACAACACGATCCTGATGGACCTGGCCCAGGGTCAGGTCTTGATCGAGCTGGCCCCGCGCTTCGCGCCCAGGCACGCGGCCAACATCCGCGCGATGGCGCACGAGGGCTTCTACGACGGCCTGTCCATCGTCCGCGTGCAGGACAACTTCGTCGCCCAGTGGGGCGACCCGGACAGCGATGATCCGGCCAAGGCCAAGCCGCTGGGCAAGGCCGATGCGAAGATCCCGGCCGAGTTCTCGATCCCGCTGAAGGGCCTGCCGCTGAAGAAGCTGCCCGACGTGGACGGCTGGGCGCCGGTGACCGGCTTCGTCGACGGCTTCCCGGTGGCCGCCAGCCCGAAGACCGGCCAAGCCTGGCTGGCCCACTGCTACGGCATGGTCGGCGCGGGCCGCGGCAACGAGGTGGACTCCAGCACCGGCGCCGAGCTCTACGCCGTGATCGGCCAGGCGCCGCGCGGGCTGGACCTGAACATCACCGTCGTCGGCCGCGTGCTGCAGGGCATCGAGCTGCTCGCCAGCCTGCCGCGCGGCGGCCCGAACATGGGCTTCTACGAGCAGCCCGAGCAGCGCACCGAGATCCGCCGCGTGCGCCTGCTGGCCGACATGCCCGAGGCCGAGCGCCCGCGCCTGCAGGTGCTGCGCACCGAGAGCAAGACCTGGCCGAAGCTGCTGGACGCCCGCCGCCACCGCGGCGGCTGGTTCGTGCACAGCCCGGAGCACATCGAGGTCTGCAGCGCGACAGTGCCGACGCGCCCGGCGCCATGAGGGCGGCCGCTGCTTCCCTGCTCCTGCTGGCCATCGCGACGGCGGCACGCGCCGACGTGGCCAGCGAGGTGCTGCCCCACATCAAGCTGCCGCCCGGCTTCAGGATCGAGCTCTATGCGATGGTCCCGGATGCGCGCCACATGGCCGTGGGCAAGGACATGGTCTTCGTCGGCACCCGCAAGGCCGATGCGGTCTGGACACTGGCGCGAGGCGCCGACGGCCGGGTGGCTGCCCAGCGCTTCGCCCCCGACGTGGCCTTCAAGATGCCCAACGGCGTCTGCCTGGACCGCGACGGCAGCCTGATCGTGGCCGAGTTGAACCGCGTGCTGCGCTTCGCCCCCGGCAGCGCGGTGCCGACCCAGGTGGTGGCGCAGGGCCGGCTGATCCCGCCCGTCGAGGAATCGGGGAACCATGGCGCCCGCGTCTGCCGCGTCGGCCCTGACGGCCGCCTCTACATCGCCCTGGGCCAGCCCTACAACGTCCCGCCGCGCGAGAAGCTGGCGCTGTACAAGCAATGGGGCATCGGCGGCATCGTGCGCATGGGCGCCGCCGACGGCGCCGGGCGCGAGGTCTATGCCGACGGCATCCGCAACTCGGTCGGCATCGAGTTCAACCCGAAGGACGGCAGCCTCTGGTTCACCGACAACCAGACCGACGGCATGGGCGAGGACATCCCGGAAGGTTCGATCAACCGCGCCACCCGGGCCGGCCAGTTCTTCGGCTACCCCTGGGTGGAGGGCAAGGTCCGCATCACCGAGCAGGGCTACGACAAGGACCCGCTGCCGCCCAACATCACCGAGGCGCAGGTGCGCACCACCGCCCACGCCGCCGACCTGGGACTGGCCTTCTACACCGGCAGCATGTTCCCCGCGCACTACCGCGGCGGCCTGTTCTCGGCCCAGCACGGCTCCTGGAACCGCCGGCAACCGGTCGGCGCCCGCGTGATGTTCACCGCGCTGAAGCCGGACGGCACGGCCGACCACACCGAGGTCTTCGCCGAAGGCTGGCTCGACGACAAGGGCGACTACCGCGGCCGTCCGGTCGACGTGGCCCCGCTGCCGGACGGCTCGCTGCTGGTGAGCGACGACCGCGCCGGCGCGATCTATCGAATCAGCTACACGGCGCCGCGCTGATCACCGGGCTGGTAAAAACGCGCCATGAGCGATGCCGACTTCCGCCTGATCTCCGACCTGATCCGCGAGCATGCGGCACGCCGGCCCGACCACCCCGCGCTGGCCCAGGATGGCGTCGAAACTCTGGGTTATGCCGCGCTCGATGCGCTGATGGACCGCATCGCCGCCGCGCTGCTGCGCGAGGGCATCGAGCCCGGCGACGCGATCGCACTGGCGGGCCTGTCCACCCCGATGCAGGCCGCGCTGTTCCTGGGCGCACTGCGGGCCGGCGTGGTGGTGGCGCCGCTGGCCACCTCGGTGACGCCGCAGGCCTTCGCCGGCATGCTGGCCGACGCGCAGGCACGGCTGCTGTTCGCCGACGCCTCGGCCGCAGGGCTGGCGCCAGCCGGGCTGCGCGTGCTGGACATCGATGCGCTGGACGCCTGGCTGCCGCCGCCGGGAGCACAGCCGCGGCCGGTCTCGCCGGGCCCGGGGCACCCGTTCAACATCATCTATTCCTCCGGCACCACCGGCGCACCCAAGGGCATCGTGCAGCCGCACGGCATGCGCTGGCAGCACGTGGCCCGCGGCGCGAAGTACGGCTACGGGCCCGACACCCGCACGCTGCTGGCCACGCCGCTGTACTCCAACACCACCCTGGTGGTCTTCTTCCCCACGCTGGCCTTCGGCGGCACCGTGCACCTGATGGGCAAGTTCGATGCGGGCCGCTACCTGGAACTGGCGCAGGAACACCGCATCACCCACACGATGCTGGTGCCGGTGCAGTACCAGCGCCTGATGGCGCGGCCCGATTTCGATACCCATGAACTGGGCAGTTATGTCGCCAAGTTCTGCACCAGCGCGCCCTTCAATGCGGCGCTGAAGGCCGACGTGCTGGCCCGCTGGCCGGGTGGCCTGGTGGAGTTCTACGGCATGACCGAAGGCGGCGGCACCTGCATCCTCGAAGCCCACCTGCATCCGGACAAGCTGCACACGGTCGGGCGGCCGGCCGAGGGCCACGACATCCGGCTGATCGACGACGAGGGCGTGGAGCTGGCCGGGCACGGCCTCGCCGGCGAGGTCGTCGGCCACTCGGCCGCGATGATGCACGGCTACCACGGCCAGCCGGACAAGACCCGCGAGGCCGAGTGGTTCGCGCCGGACGGCAAGCGCTTCATCCGCACCGGCGACGTCGGCCGCTTCGACGAGGACGGCTTCCTGATCCTGTCCGACCGCAAGAAGGACATGATCATCTCGGGCGGCTTCAACATCTACCCGAGCGACCTGGAGGCGCAGCTGCGCGAGCATCCCGCCGTGGCCGATGTAGCCGTGATCGGCGCGCCCAGCGACATCTGGGGCGAGACGCCGGTGGCCTATGTCGTGCGCCGGCCGGGCGCTCAGGCCAGCGACTTCGAGCTGCGCGCCTGGCTCAACGAACGGGTCGGGAAGACTCAGCGCCTGTCGGACCTGCGCAGCATCGACGAGCTGCCACGCAGCGCCATCGGCAAGGTGCTCAAGCGCGAGCTGCGCGAGCGTTACCTGCAGGAGCAGCCGGGCCCATGAGCCTGCTCGCGCTGCGCGCCCCGCGCATCAGCGTCTGGCCGCCGTCGCCGCTGCCACCGGGGCGGCTCGGGCCGGCGCTGCTGCTGGCGATGCTGCTGCACCTGTGGCTGGTGTTGCTGGTCGGCACTGCGCCGGGCGGCAGTGCGTTGCCGGGCGAAGGCGTGTGGGGGCGGCTGGAGGTCACACTGAGCGGGCCCAAGGCCGCCGAACCGGCGCCGCCTGTGCCGCCAGCGCCGGCCGCAACGCCCGACGTCGACACCGGCCCGGCCGGCACCGCGCCGAAGCGGCGCTACGGCGGCGCCGTGCGCACCACACCGGCCCCGGCGACCGAGCAGCCCGGCGCTGCGGAGCTCGGCCGCTGGCGGGCCACGCCGGGCGTGCAGTCCGAAGGAGCCGCCGAGTCTTCAGGAGAGGCCGAGCCTGCGCCGCGGCTGCAGACCCTGCCCGAACCCATCGAGAAGCCCCAACCGGCCGTGACACGGGTCCAGCCCGCCGCCACGCGCCCCGCCGCCGAGCCGCTGAAATCGCTGCCCACGCTGCCACCGATCGCCACGCCCCCGCCCGAGCCCGAGGCCCCCGCCCCGCCGGTCGAGCTGCCCCCGCCGCCGGTGCTGCGCACGCTGCCGGATGCGGCGCCGGCCGAGCGCAGCAGCAAGCCGGCGCGCGAGAACCTCAGCGCCCCGGTGCCGACGCCGGCGCCGCAGCCTCAACTGAGCGCGCCCAAGCCGCTGCCGGAGATCGCACCGG
>NZ_LYVQ01000074.1 GCF_001984095.1 Pelomonas sp. KK5 | reverse complement strand
GGCCGTCGAGGCGGCGCGGGCCGGCGAGCAGGGCCGCGGCTTTGCCGTGGTGGCCGGCGAGGTGCGCACGCTGGCCCAGCGCAGCGCCCAGGCGGCGCGCGAGATCAAGGCGCTGATCGGGGCCAGCGTCGAGCGGGTGCAGGCGGGCAGCCAGCTGGTCGACGAAGCCGGCAGCACGATCAACGACGTGGTGTCGCAGGTGCGCCGCATGACCGACCTGATGGCCGAGATCAACGCGTCCTCCAACGAGCAGAGCAGCGGCATCCGGCAGGTGAACCAGTCGGTCGCCTCGATCGACCAGGGCACGCAGCAGAACGCGGCGCTGGTCGAGCAGAGCGCGGCCGCCGCGGAAAGCCTGCGCCACCAGGCCCAGCAATTGCTAGAAGTTGTTTCGGTGTTCAAGACCACCGCAACATCTCGCTCAACGGCTCACCAGATGGCTTAATTTTGTATACACTTCTGTCCACATGTCGCAGCGGCGCACGTAGGACCCGATCAGACTAGCGCGACACGTCCCCGGCTCACAGCGCCCGCAGTGGTGAGCCGGTCCCGGAGTCTCGGAGTCTCGGATGGAAGCGTATTTGCTCGATTGGGCCAACCTGCTGCTGCGCTGGCTGCACATCATTGTCGGCATCGCCTGGATCGGCGCCTCGTTCTACTTTGTCTGGCTGGACAACCACCTTCACAAGCCCAAGGCGGCGGACCTGCTGGCCCGCGGCGTCGACGGAGAGTTGTGGGCCGTCCACGGCGGCGGGTTCTACAACCCGCAGAAGTACATGGTGGCGCCGCAGAACCTGCCGCAGGACCTGCACTGGTTCTACTGGGAGAGCTACTGGACCTGGATGAGCGGCTTCGCGCTGTTCGTCGTGCTCTACCTGTTCAACGCCAGCACCTTCCTGATCGATCCGCATGTGTTCGACTGGGCGGCGCACGGCGGCACGGCCGGGGCCATCGTCGCCTCGCTGGCCTTCCTGGCGGTGGGCTGGCTGGTGTACGACCAGATCTGCCGGCGCTTCGGCCAGGTCAAGGGCGCGGACGGCAAGCTGCAGATCGGCAACGACGGCCTGGTGCTGGGCCTGCAGGGCGTGTACATCGCGCTGGCGATCTGGGGCCTGTGCCACCTGTTCGCCGGCCGCGCGGCCTTCCTGATCGCCGGGGCGATGATCGCCACGATGATGAGCGCCAACGTCTTCTTCTGGATCATCCCCGGCCAGAAGAAGGTGATCGAGGACATGCGTGCCGGCCGCCCGGTCGACGCCATCTACGGCCAGCGCGGCAAGCAACGCAGCGTCCACAACACCTACTTCACGCTGCCGGTGCTGATCGCGATGCTCAGCAACCACTACGGCATGCTGTTCAGCCACCCGATGAACTGGGCAGTGCTGATCGTGATGATGCTGGCCGGCGTGCTGATCCGCAGCTGGTTCGTGCAGCGCCACAAGGGCAAGGCGGCGCCCTGGCTGATCCCGGCGGCGCTGGTGCTGCTGGCGGCGCTGATCGTGTGGCTGGCCCCGGCCAAGGCGCCCGAGGTGCCGAAGGAGGCCCCGCCGCCGACGACGGCCCAGATCGCGCCCATCATCGAGCAGCGCTGCCAGATGTGCCACAACGCGCAGCTGAACCAGAAGGGCATCATGCTGCACACGCCGGAGCTGATCGAGAAGAACGCCGCGGCGATCAACCAGCAGGCCGTCGTGCAGAAGACCATGCCGCTGAACAACGCCACCCAGATCACCGACGAGGAGCGCGCCACCCTGGGCCGCTGGTTCGCCGGCCGCGCGACGAGCAAGTAGCATGGCGCCTCCCCATACAGGAGGCTAACGATGAAACTGCTCGGCATGCTCGATTCGCCCTATGTGCGCCGCGTGGCGGTGGCGCTGCAGCTGATGGGCGTGCCCTTCGAGCACCGTTCGCTGTCGGTGTTCCGCGGCTATGCGCAGTTCCGCGAGATCAACCCGGTCGTCAAGGCGCCGACGCTGCTGCTGGACGACGGCACGGTGCTGATGGATTCGACGCTGATCCTGCAGTACGCCGCCGCGCTGGCGCCGCGCAGCCTGCTGCCGACGGAGCCGGCCGCGCTGGCGCATGAGTTGCGCCTGAGCGGGCTGGTGCTCGCCGCCTGCGAGAAGGCGGTGCAGATCGTCTACGAGCACGGCGTGCGGCCGCCCGAGAAGGTGCACCAGCCCTGGATGGACCGGGTGCATGAACAGCTGCGCGCGGCCCTGGGTGCGCTCGAGGATGAGCTGACCCGCCGTCCGCTGGACAGCGCCGCGCTGACCCAGGCCGGCCTGTGCATCGCCGTGGTCTGGACCTTCATCCAGGACCTGGTGCCGGGCAGCGCGCCGGCGGCGGAGTTTCCGGTGATCGGCGCGTTCACCGCCGCCTGCGAAGCGCGGCCGGAGTTCCGTGCGGCGCCGCACGGCGACGGCACCTACCCGGTCGCCGCCTGATCAGGGCAGGGCGGGCATCGCCTTGCCGTCGAGCCTGGCCGTTACGGCCCTGGCGATCCAGCCGTTCTGCAGGTAGCGGTACAGGTTCTTCCCCGGGCACACCGTCTGCGTGCTGAAGTCCTTGTGCGAGGCGATGTCGGCCGCCGTCAGCCGGTACTTGCGCGCCATGTCGGCCATCAGCTCCACCGTCGCGCGCAACTGCGCCGCGTTCGGCTCCACCTCCTCGAAATTGCCCAGCACCATGATCAGCAGGTGTCCGCGCGGGTCGTACTCGGTGTTGGTGTCGCCGGCTTGCGCCTCGGGCCGGGCGGCGTAGACGCGGCCCTCGGGGTCGATCACGTAGTGGTAGGGAATGTCGGCCCAGTGCTTGGTCTCGCGCGACCACTGCTGCAGGTGGCGCAGGTAGTCGGGCACGTCGCGGCCGGGCGCCCAGGTCTCGCCCTGATGGTGCAGCGTGATGTGGGTGATCGTCTGCGGCGCGTACGACGTGGCGGACGGCGAGCCGCCCCAGGTGTCCGTCGGAACGACGTCGATCGCGGCCGCGTGCAGGCTGGCCGCGAGCAGCAGGCCGGTGAGTAGGATTCTCTTCATCGGAGCGAGTCTAATGAGCGCTCGACCCTTGACGGGAAGGACAAGGATGAAGACCGCCCTGATCACCGGCGCCGGCACCGGCGTCGGCGCCGCGACCGCGCAGGCCCTGGCCCGCAAGGGCTATGCGCTGCTGCTGAACTACTCGAAGAGCGAAGCCGAGGCCCGCGAGACCGAGGCGGCCTGCCGCGCGCTGGGCGCCGACACGCTGCTGGCGCAAGGCAGCGTGGCCGAGGATGCCGACTGCCGGCGCCTCGCCGCCGCCGCGCTGGAGCGCTGGGGCCGCATCGACGCGCTGGTCAACAACGCCGGCATCAGCGTCTTCGCCGGCGCCGCCGCCTGGGAGGCGCTGGACGCCGAAGCCTTCCAGCGCATCTACGCGGTCAACACGATCGGCAGCTTCCAGATGGTGCGCGCCTGCGTGGACGCGCTGAAGGCCGCGCAGGGCTGCATCGTCAACGTGTCCTCGGTGGCCGGGGCGCTGGGCATCGGCTCGTCGATGCCCTACATCGCCTCCAAGGGCGCGATCAACGCGATGACGCTGCACCTCGCGCGCACGCTGGCGCCGGCGGTGCGGGTCAACGCGGTCTGCCCGGGCATGATCACGACGCGCTGGTTCGTCGACGGGCTCGGCCCCGAGGGCTTCGAGAAGATGAAGGCGGCGGCCGAGGCGATGACGCCGCTGGGCCGCGCCAGCAGCGCCGAGGACGTGGCCGAGGCGATCGTCTGGCTGGTCGACGGCGCGAAGACCGTCACGGGCGAGCTGCTGATGCTCGATGCGGGCATGCACCTGGGCGTGGCGCCGCGGCTGCCGGGAGCGCGATAGCGGCTGCCCCGCCCAGGTGACGCCCAGCGCGCTCGGCTGCCAGGAGTGCCTGGCGATGGGCAGCCGCTGGGTCCACCTGCGGCTGTGCCGCAGCTGCGGCCCTGTCGGCTGCTGCGACGATTCCCCGCATCGCCATGCCCGCGCCCACTTCCAGGCCAGCGGCCATCCGATCATCGAGGGCTATGACCCGCCCGAGGGCTGGGGCTGGTGCTTCGTGGACAAGGTCGTCGTCGAGCTGCCTGACCAGACGCCGCAGCGCCATCCGATCCCGCGCTACGTCTGATACGGCTTTGCCTTCAAACGCCTAACTGCGTTGGATCGCCTTGCCGTGCTGAAGCACTGTCTGCGGCGGTCCGCGTTGTTATCCGTTTGAATGCAAATCCGCATGAGCTCGCGACGCGACGCGCAGCTTGAGCCCCACCGGAAACATCGTGAAGGCCACGCGTTCCCGCGGCGGCGTGCCGTCCTCGGTGGCGACCGAGATCAGCTCGTAGTTGCGGGCGATCGTCGCCAGCACCATCTTCATCTCCAGCATCGCCAGGTAGCGGCCGGGGCACAGCCGCGGCCCGGCGCCGAAGGGAATCGAGGCCTTGGTGAGGCTGTGGTCCGCGGCGCTGGCCGAGGCGCGCCAGCGCTGCGGGCGGAACTGCGCCGCGTCGCCCGCCAACTCGGGGTTGACGGCGGCCAGGCGGTTCAGCGCGATCACCTGGGCCCCCTTCTTCAGCGCGACGCCGCCGATGCTGAGCGCCTTGTTCGCCTCGAACAGCGAGACCGGCGCCACCGGCTTCAGCCGCATCGCCTCGTTGATGCAGGCCTCGATCGTCTCGAAGCCACGCGCGGTATCGAACTCGCGCGGCATGTCCTCGCCTGGCGCGAGCGCGGCATCGACCTCGTCCACCACGGCCTGCCATTCGGCCGGGTGCGTGTGCAGCAGGTGGAGCATCCAGCCCAGCGAATTGGCGGTGGTGTCCTCGCCGGCGAGCAGGACCGTCAGCACATTGCCGAGCACGCCGGCGTCGCCGAGGCCGCCGCCGGATTCGTCGCGCGCCGCCAGCAAGGCTTCCAGCAGATTGTTCGGGCGCTCGCGCAGGCCGGGATCGCTGGCCATGCGCTCCCGCGCCCCGGCGATGAAGCGATGGCCGGCCTCGTGGACCTTGGCCAGGTGTCGATCGAATTCCCGGTCGCTGGGCAGGCGCACGTAGCGCCACAGCGGGATGGGCGCGAAGATGCGGCGCATCACCATGGGGAACACCTTGTCGAGATGGCCTTGCAGGGCCTGGTCGGGCTCGCGCAGCGTGTTCATCTCGATGCCGAAGGCCAGGCCGGTGGTGACGTCGACGGTGTAGCGCATCAGCAGCGTCTGCAGGTCCAGGGCCTGGCCGCTGGCGGCGGCTTCGTCCAGGCACAGGCGCAATTGCTCGGTGACGCGCACCAGCGCGAGGAAGTAGCGCTTCAGGTGGCCGGGATCGAAGGCGGACATCACCAGCTTGCGCTGGCGCCGCCAGTCGGCGCCTTCCGCGGAGAACACGCCCTGGATGCCGATTTCATTGATGACGCGCTGCATGCCCAGCAGCCGGCTGAAGCCTTCGGGCCGCTCGCGGTGGATCTCCTGGATCAGCTCGCCCCGCGCGACCACCAGGGCCGCGTCGGGGCCCATGTGGAAGCGGTACAGCGGGCCGTACTGGGCGGCCAGGCGCTCGAGATGGAGGTGGATGCTGTCCAGCTCGACCCCGGCGAGGTTGCCGATCAGCGGCAGCGGGCGCGGGCCGGGCAGCGAGGCCAGCGGCCGGTCGGCCGAGCTCGATGCGAGGGGATGAGGCGCGGACATGGTGATCTGCGGGCTCAGGCCTTGCCCGCCGCCGCGGTGGCGACGGCGCAGCCCAGCTGCTGCATCAGGAAGGGCACGACCGCCTGCGCCACGGCCGCCGGGTTGTCGATCATCGGCCAGTGCCCGCTGTCTTCCAGGCGCACGACGCGCTCAACGGCGAAGAACTCGCGCTGCACTTCGGCGAAGCGCACCGGCACATAAGGATCGCAGGCGCCCCAGACCACCAGCGCCGGCAGCCTGGCAGGGGCGAGGATGCGCGCCGCCTGCTCGGCCAGGGCGCCGAGGTCGCTGGTGTTGCGGTACAGGGCCAGGATGGCGCGGCGCGTGCCCTTGTCGTAGTTGGCGTACATCTCGTCGAAATAGGCCTCGGGCAGGCCGCGCGGGTTGCCATGGCGCAGCGCGAGCTTCAGGCCGGGGCGGTTGGTGCTGGCCATGAACAGCTCGCCCAGCACCGGCGTGCGCCAGATGCGCGCCAGGTAGTGCCAGCGGTAGCCGGGCATCAGGCCGATGTTGAACAGCGTGACGCTGGCCACCTGGGCCAGATGGCCGGCCGCCCAGCGCAAGCCCCAGGGGCCGCCGAAGTCGTGCAGCACCAGGTGGACGCGCTTGATGCCCTGGGCGGCGATCAGCAGGCCCAGCTGCTTGGCATAGCCGGCCACCGTGTAGTCGAAGTCCGCCGGCTTGTCGGCGCGGCCGAAGCCGGGCAGGTCGGGCGCGAGGCAGCGCGCCCGCGGCTCGACCTGTTCGATCTGCTCGATCAGGCCCGTCCAGTCGCGTGAGGAGCCGGGGTTGCCGTGCACGAAGACCACGGCCTCGTCGACGGCGCCGTCGCCGGCGATGAGGGCGGGCGAGCGCAGGCCGCCGGCACTGAGGGTCGTCTGTTCCATCGGGGTCGTCCTGCTCTTCAGTGGGCGGCGGCCGTGCGCGACAAGCCATCCGGTGCCCCACCCGTCGGCGTGCGCGTGCCCTCGGGCGGCGCGTGGGGATGACGCAGGTTGACCCAGGCCGCCTTCAGCAGCGCGCGCGGCGCCAGGAAGGCGGCCGGGCCGATCAGCCGGCCGCCGAAGCGGTTGACGTGGCGTGCCATGTCCACATCCTTGGTGGCGGCCGAGAACATCAGGCGCTCGATCGGGTTGAAGGACAGGCGGCGGGCGAAGTCGTCGATCAGGAAGCGGTGGCCGGCCAGGCTCGCGCAGCGGCGCTCGTACACGGCCAGCGCCTGTTCGGTGCTGCCGCCCGCGCGCCAGGCGGTGGTCGCGGCATCGGCCAGCCAGTCGGCGGTCTGGAAGGCCCAGCCGCAGCCGACGCCCCACAGGGGGTCGGTGCTGATCATCGCGTCGCCCACCAGGGCCATGCCGCGGGCCTGCGCCGGGCGGTGCAGGCAGGGATAGTCCTTGACCGTCAGCACCGGCCCGGCCAGCTCGGCCTCGTGGAATTGCGGGGCGTCGGGCCAGGCGCGCATGCGGGCCTTCAGTGCCTCCAGCGGCGCGGCCGTGTACGCGCCCAACTGCGCCTGCGGCGCCATCAGCGTGACGACGGCAACGCCGTCCTCGTTGGGGAAGATGTAGCCGGCCTCCGCGCCGTTGAACCACATCTGCGAGGTGCTGCCGCGCCGCAGGTCGACCTTGCGCATCGCGGCGAACAGGCCGAAGCGGCGGTTGGGCGAGGAGCGGGGCTGGATGCCGGCCAGCGTCGCCAGCTCGGAGTGGCGGCCGTCGGCGGCGATGACCAGCCGGGCCCTCAGCTGCCGGCGCTCGCCGCCGTGGTGGCCGGTCTCGATGCCGCTGATGCGCCCGCCTTCGCCGTCCAGCAGGGCCAGCGCGGAGCGGCCCGCCATCATGCTCACGCCGGGCGTGGCCGCGGCAGTTTCGCGCAGCAGCGGGTCCAGGCGCAGGCGGCGGATGTTGTAGCCGTACAGCGGCCGGCCCTGCTCATCGCTGTCCAGCCGTTGGCCGATCCAGCCCCAGGGCGTGTGGACCTCGGCCCCGTTGCGCAGGCCGCCGGCCTGCTCGATCAGGCGGTCCAGTCCGATCCGCTGCAGCACGGGCAGCGCGCAGGGCTGGATGAAGTGGGTGCACAGATGCTTGTGCGCCTCGGGCTGGGCATGGCGCTCGACCAGGGCCACGCGGGCGCCTTCGCGGGCGAGCAGCATCGCCGCGGTGCAGCCGGCCAGGCTCGCCCCGACCACGATGGCATCGAAATGGGCATCGTCCGACATCGCCATCTCCCTCGGCCCCAGGAAAGCCAACGGTACGCCGGACGGCGCGCCGCGGAGTCCTCAAGGCTGAGGACGGCGCGGGTCAGGTCGGGGTCAGACGGTCTCCAGTGCGTTCAGCACCGCCTCGGCCGTGGCCGGTGCCAGCAGCAGCGGATCGCTGCGCTCGCCGCCGGTCGACGCCACCGCATCCTTGATCGCCAGCAGCACCGAGAAGGGCAGCAGCAGCGGCGGCTCGCCGACGGCCTTGCTGCGGTGGATGCTGTCGCTGCGGTTGGGCTGGTCGAACAAGCTAACCTTGAAAATCGTCGGACTGTCGTTGGCCGTCGGGATCTTGTAGGTGCTCGGCGCGTGCGTGGTCAAGAGGCCGGTCTGCGGATGCCACTTCAGTTCCTCGGTGGTCATCCAGCCCATGCCCTGCACGAAGGCGCCCTCGACCTGGCCGATGTCGATCGCCGGGTTCAGCGACTGGCCCACGTCGTGGATCACGTCGGCGCGCACGCAGCGGCTCTCGCCGGTCAGCGTGTCCACCAGCACCTCGGCGACGGAGGCGCCATAGGCGTAGTAGAAGAAGGGCTTGCCCTGCATCTTGACGCGGTCCCAGCTGAGGCCCGGCGTGGCGTAGAAGCCGTCGCTCCAGAGCTGCACCCGCTCCAGGTAGGCCTTGGCCACCAGCTCGGGGAAGGGCATCGAGGCCTCGCCGCTGCGTACCACGTCGCCGCCGAAGCGCACTTCCTCGGCCACGCCGCCCATCAGCTTCGCGGCCAGGGCGGCCAGGCGCAGCTTGATCTTGCGGGCGGCATCCTGCGCGGCCTTGCCGTTCAGGTCGGCGCCGGTGGAGGCGGCGGTGGCGGAGGTGTTGGCGATCTTCTGCGTGTCGGTGGCGGTGGCGCGCACATGGTGCAGGCTCAGGCCCAGCTCGTGGGCGACCACCTGCGCCACCTTGGTGTTCAGGCCCTGGCCCATCTCGGTGCCGCCGTGGTTCACGAGAACGGAACCGTCGGTGTAGACGTGCACCAGCGAGCCGGCCTGGTTCAGGTGGACCACGTTGAAGCTGATGCCGAACTTCACCGGCGTCAGCGCCAGGCCCTTCTTCAGTACCGGGCTCGTCGCGTTGAAGGCTGAAATCTCGGCGCGACGCTGGTGGTAGCCGCACTGCTCGATCAAGCGCTCGGTCAGGGGCTGGATGATGTTGTCCTCGACCTTCTGGCCGTAGGGCGTCACGTCCTTGCCGTCGCTGTAGAAATTGCGCTGGCGCACCAGCAGCGGATCGAGGCCCACATGGCGTGCCACCGAGTCCATGATCATCTCGATCGCAAGCGCCCCCTGCGGGCCGCCGAAGCCGCGGAAGGCGGTGTTGCTCTGCGTGTTGGTGCGGGCGCAGTAGCCGTGCATCGCCACGTGCGGCAGCCAGTAGGCGTTGTCGAAGTGGCACAGCGCGCGGGCCATCACCGGCGCGGACAGGTCGGCCGAGTGGCCGCAGTTGGAGATCAGCTCGATCTCGGCGGCGAGGATGTGGCCCTCGTCGTCGTAGCCGACATGCCAGCGGTAGTCGAAGCCGTGGCGGCGGCCGGTGATCATGAAGTCGTCGTCGCGGTCCACGCGCAGCTTGACCGGCTTGCGCAGCCGGCTCGCGGCCAGCGCGGCCACGCAGGCGAACAGCGCCGACTGCGACTCCTTGCCGCCGAAGCCGCCGCCCATGCGCCGGCACACGACCTGGATCTGGTGCGAGTGCCAGTGCATCGCATGGGCGATCAGCTGCTGCATCTCGCTCGGGTGCTGCGTCGAGCAGTGCACCAGGATCGCGTTGTTCTCCTGCGGCAGCGCGTAGCTGATCTGCCCTTCCAGGTAGAACTGCTCCTGGCCGTTGACGTTCCACTCGCCCTTGAGCGTGTGCGGCGCCTTGGCGAGCTGCTCGTGGGGTTCGCCGCGGGTGAGGTGCATCGGCGGCAGCACGTACTGGCCGGCGGCGTGGCCTTCGAGTGCGGTGAGGATGGGCGTCAGGGCCTCGCACTTGATCGCCTGCTTCGCCATGTGGGCGGCGCGGCGGGCGAGTTCGCGGTCGGTCGCGATCACCGCGTAGACCGGCTGGCCGAGGTAGCGCAGCTCGCCGTCGGCCAGGATCGGGTCGTCGTGGATCAGCGGGCCGCAGTTGTTCTCTCCGGGGAAGTCGGCGGCGGTGTAGATGGCGACGACGCCGGGCTGCTTCCTCAGCAGCTCGATGTCGATGGACAGCAGCTTGCCGTGGGCGACCGGCGAGAGGCCCAGCGCGGCGTGCAGCGTGCCTTGCGCCTCGGCGATGTCGTCGATGTAGGTGGCTTCGCCGCTGACGTGCAGGGCGGCGGATTCGTGTGTCTTGTTGACGCCAACCTGGGGGGCGGCCTCGGCCGTAACGGCGAAATCGAGCGGCTTGTTCATGCGGCGCTCCTTATGCGAAAGAAACGGCTTGCCAGACGCTGGTGTCGCGTGCGGCCAGCGGGTCGGCCTCGCGGGTCTCCATCCAGAGACGCGTGAGGAGATTCTGCGCCACCTTCATCCGGTAGGCGGCGGTCGCCCGCATGTCGGAGAGGGGTTTGAAATCGGTGGCCAGCGCGGCAGCGGCGGCCTGGGCGGTGGCTTCGGTCCAGGGCTGGCCGACGGCGGCGGCCTCGGCGGCGGCGGCGCGCTTGACGATCGCGGCCATGCCGCCGTAGGTGAAGCGGGCCTCGGCCACGAGACCGTTCTCCACCCGTAACGCCAAGACCGCACAGACCGCGGAGATGTCGCTGTCATAGCGCTTGCTGATCTTGTAGGCGCGCAGTTGCCAGCTCCTGTCCAGCGGCGGCACCACCATCGCCTCGACGAACTCGCCCGGCTGCATCGCGTTCTTCATGTAGTCCAGGTAGAAGTCCTGCAGCTTCATGCGGCGCTGCACCTCGCCCTTGCGCAGCACGATGTCCGCGCCCAGCGCGATCAGCGCCGGCGGGCCGTCGCCGATCGGCGAGCCGTTGGCGACATTGCCGCCCAGCGTGCCGGCCTGCCGCACCGGCGGGGAGGAGAAGCGCAGCCACATCTCGCGCAGCGCCGGGTGACGTTCGGTCAGCGCGCCCCAGCCGGCCTCCAGCGTGGCGCCGGCGCCGATCCACAGGCTGCCGTCGGCTTCCTCGCGGATCTCGCGCATCTCGCTCACCGCGCCGGTATAGATCAGCTCGCCCAGGTCGCGGAACTGCTTGTTGACCCACAGGCCCACGTCGGTGGAACCGGCCAGCAGCCGCGCCTGCGGCTTGCTCTCGCGCAGCGCGGCCAGTTCGGCCACGGTGCGCGGCGCATGGAACTCGTCCACCCGCCCGCCGAAGGCCGGGCTCGGCGCGGCATAACGCAGCGCCTCATCTGACTGCAGCGTCTTCAAGGCGGTCGCGATCGGGGACCGGTCGATCAACTGCTTCGGCGCCTCGAACATCTGCTCGCCGGCGTCCAGGATCGGCCGGTAGCCGGTGCAGCGGCAGAGGTTGCCGGCCAGGTCGTCGGCCAGCTGCTGGCGGGTCGGCCGCGTGCCGGCCTCGCAGTGGCGCTCGTAGCAGGCCTGCATGCTCATGATGAAGCCGGGCGTGCAGAAGCCGCACTGCGAGCCGTGGCAGTCGACCATCGCCTGTTGCACCGGATTCAGCGCGTCGGCGCTGCCGAGATCCTCGACGGTCAGGATCGCCCGGCCATCCAGCGTCGGCAGGAACTGCGTGCAGGCGTTGACGTTGCTGAACTGCACCTGACCGTTGTTGTCCAGCTCGCCCACCATCACCGTGCAGGCGCCGCAGTCGCCTTCGGCGCAGCCTTCCTTGGTGCCGGAGCAGTGCGCGTGCTGGCGCAGGTATTGCAGCACGGTGGTCGTGGTCGGCAGGCCGGCGACGGTCTGGATCTCGCCGCGGTGGAAGAAGCGGATGGGGCGTTGTTCTGGCATTGAAAAACTCGTCTCGGTGTTTCCGATAGTGTGCGTGAGCCCGCTCTGGAAGATATACGCTCCGGATCATGATCGGTATTAATTTCAGCGTATGACCATCAAGACGGATTTCGACAAGATCGAGCTACAACTTGTGCGGGTACTGCATACCGTGATCTCCGAGCACAGCGTTTCCAAGGCGGCCCTGAAGCTGCACAGCACCCAGCCGGCGGTCAGCGCCCAGCTGAAGCGGCTGCGTGCGCTGACCGGCGATCCGCTGCTGGTGCGCAGCGGCAGCGGCATGGTGGCCACCGCCGCGGCACTGGAGCTGATGGAGCCTGCAGCACGCATGCTGCAAGACGCGGACCTGCTGTTCGGCAAGCGCCACCGAAAGGCAGCGTTCGAGCCGTCCAGCTCGGAGCTGAAGATCCGCATCGCCGCCAGCGACTACCTGGACCCGTACTTCCTGCCCGACCTGGTCGTGCACCTGAACACGCTGGCCCCGGGCATCCAGCTGGACCTGCAACCGCTGAACGCCCAGCTCGACTACCGCCGCGGCCTGGCCCGCGGTGAGCTGGACCTGGTGATCGGCAACTGGCTGCAGCCGCCGTCCGAGCTGCACCTGGGCCGCCTGCTCAGCGACGAGGTCGTCTGCCTGATGAGCCGCGACCACCCGCTGGCCAAGGAGGCGCAGAAGGGCGGCCGCGGCTGGTCCGTCGACAAGTACCTCGGCTGCCAGCACCTGGCGCCGATGCCGCTCTCGCCCGGCATGCCCGGCGTGATCGACCAGCACCTCGCCACCTTGGGGCTCGACCGCGCCATCGCGGTGCGCAGCGCCCACTTCGGGCAGCTGCCGCAGATGGTGGGCCGCAGCCTGCTGGTGCTCACCACCGGCCGGCTGTTCTGCCAGCGCTATGTGGACGAGCTGCCGGTCGTCATCGTCCGCTGCCCCGTCGCCTTCCCCCGCATGAGCTACTACCAGCTCTGGCACGCCCAGACCAACGCCTCGCCGGCGCTGCGCTGGCTGCGCGAGCAGGTGCGCGAGGTGGCCGCCCGAATTTCTTCTTCTTCTTCCGTCAAAGCAAAGAGTTAGTTTTCAGATGAATGCAGCAGTAACTTCCCCCACCCGTGGCCTGGCATTGCGCGGCGACCTGCTCGACTTCGGCGCCAGCCCCGGCTGGGCGCAGCTCGAGACGCCCGCGCTGCGCTTCCGCCCCGACCACTGGCTGCTGATCGGTGCGGACGGCCGCATCGTCGGCAGCCAGGCCGCCGCGCCGGACCCGGCCGAATACCGCCTCGAAGACCACAGCGGTCGACTGATCCTGCCCGGTTTTGTGGACACGCATGTGCACTGCCCGCAGCTGGACGTGATCGGCTCCTACGGCACCGAGCTGCTGGACTGGCTGAACACCTACACCTTCCCCGCCGAATGCCGCTACGCCGATCCGCTGGTGGCCCGCGCTGGCGCCGAGCGCTTTCTCGATGCGCTGCTGGCCCATGGCACGACGACGGCGGTGGTGTTCCCGACAGTCCACAAGGTCTCGGTCGAGGCGCTGTTCAGCGCGGCCCAGCAGCGCGGCATGCGCCTCCTGACCGGCAAGGTGCTGATGGACCGCCACGCGCCGGACGGCCTGCGCGACGACGTGGCCGGCGCCGAGCGCGACTGCATCGACCTGATCGAGCGCTGGCATGGCGTCGATCGTCTCAGTTATGCCGTCACGGTCCGCTTCGCCCCGACCAGCACGCCCGAGCAGCTGGCGATGGCCGGCTCGCTGTGCAAGGCGGATGCCTCGCTGTACATGCAGACCCACGTCGCCGAGAACCGCAGCGAGTGCGCCTGGGTGGCGAGCCTGTTCCCCACCGCCCGCAGCTACCTGGACGTCTATGCCCGCGAGGGTCTCTTGCACCCGCGCGCGGTGCTGGCCCACGGCATCTGGCTGGACGACGCCGACCGCCGCGTGCTGAAGGAGACCGGCGCGCAGGTGGCCTTCTGCCCCTCGTCGAACCTGTTCCTGGGCAGCGGTTTGTTCGACTGGCCTGCCGCTCAGGCTGCGGGTTATGGGGTGAGCGTCGCGAGCGACGTGGGCGGCGGCACCTCGCTCTCGATCCAGCGCAACCTGCAGGACGGCTACAAGGTCCAGGCGCTGGCCGGCCACCGGCTGAGCGCCTGGGTCGGCCTGCATGCCGCCACGCGGGGCGCGGCCGAGGCGCTGGGCCTGGCCGACGAGATCGGTTCCTTCGACCCCGGCACGCTGGCGGACGTCTGCGTCTGGGACTGGGCGCGCGGCGCGGTGGCCGAGCAGCGGCACGCGGTGGCCCGAGAACTGCATGAGAAGGTTTTTGCCTGGATGACCCTGTCCGACGAGCGCAATCTCGTCGCCTGCTATGTGGCGGGCAAGCCTCACACAACGGGGCCCCAAGCCGGTGCACGGAACGATAATCATGGACCATGAAACCCCCACGCTCGCTGAAGTCGCGGCTCCCCGGACATCCGGAGAAGCGCGCGACATGACAGCCCCCCTCCGCCTCGAAGCCACCGGCATCAGCAAGCAGTACGGCAGCGTCAAAGCCAATTCCGGCGTGAGCCTGCGGGTCCAGCCCGGCGAGATCCATGCGGTGCTGGGCGAGAACGGCGCCGGCAAGTCCACGCTGATGAAGATCATCTACGGCGCCGTCCAGCCCGACGAGGGCGAGCTGCGCTGGAACGGCCAGCCGGTCGTCATCAAGAGCCCGGCGCAGGCGAGGGCCTTGGGCATCAGCATGGTCTACCAGCACTTCTCGCTGTTCGACACGCTGACCGCGGCCGAGAACGTCTGGCTGGGCCTGGAGAAGACACTGAGCCTGGCCGAAGTCACCGCCCAGATACGTGAGGTGGCGGCGAGCTACGGGCTGGAGGTCGACCCTGAACGGCCGGTGCATACACTTTCGGTCGGCGAGCGGCAGCGGGTGGAGATCGTCCGCGCGCTGCTGTGCAAGCCGCAGCTGCTGATCCTGGACGAGCCGACCTCGGTGCTGACGCCGCAGGCCGCGCTGAAGCTGTTCGAGACGCTGCGCGTGCTGGCGGCCCAGGGCTGCTCCATTCTGTACATCAGCCACAAGCTCGACGAGATCCGCGCGCTGTGCTCGCACTGCACGGTGCTGCGCGGCGGCAAGCTGACCGGCGAGGTGGACCCGCGCACGCAGACCAGCGCGCAGCTCTCCGCGCTGATGATCGGCGCCGAGCCGCCGGCGCTGAAGCATGAGAAGCGCACGGCCGGCGAAGTGGCGCTGGAGCTGAAGCGCCTGTCGCTGGCCAAGGGCTCGCCCTTCGGCACGACGCTGGTGGATGTGGACCTGCAGGTGCGGGCCGGTGAGATCGTCGGCGTGGCCGGCGTGTCCGGCAACGGCCAGCAGGAGCTGATGGCGGCGCTGTCGGGCGAAGACCCGCGCGCCACGCCGGGCATGGTCATGCTGTTCGGCAAGGACATATCGCGGGCGAGCGCGCGACGAAGAAGAAAGCTGGGCCTCGGCTTCGTGCCCGAGGAGCGCCTGGGCCGCGGCGCCGTGCCCACGCTGTCGCTGGCGCAGAACACGCTGCTGACCCGTACCGAGACCGTCACGGCCGGCGGCTGGATCCGCGTGAACCGCGTGCAGAAGATGGCCGAGGAACTGATCGAGCGCTACAAGGTCAAGGCCGGCGGCCCCGGCGCCGCGGCGCGCTCGCTCTCCGGCGGCAACCTGCAGAAGTTCATCGTCGGCCGCGAGATCGATGCGAAGCCGAAGCTGCTGATCATCAGCCAGCCCACCTGGGGCGTGGACGTCGGCGCCGCCGCGCAGATCCGCGGCGAGCTGCTGAAGCTGCGCGACGCCGGCTGCGCGGTGCTGGTCGTCAGCGAGGAGCTGGACGAGCTGTTCGAGATTTCCGATCGCCTCGTGGTGATGGCCAAGGGCCGGCTCTCGCCGCCGGTCGCGATCGCCGAGGCCACGCGCACGCAGATCGGTGAATGGATGAGCGGCCTGTGGTCCGCCGAAGGAGCTCGTCGTGCTGCGGCTTGAGACCCGTCCCCAACCGTCCAAGTGGATGTCGCTCGCCTCGCCGCTGCTGGCGCTGGCGGTCACCGTGGTGCTCGGCATCGCGCTCTTCATGCTGCTGGGCAAGGACCCCGGCCGCGGCCTGCAGATGTTCTTCTGGGAGCCTATCAAGAGCGCCCGCGCCTGGGCCGAGCTGAGCGTCAAGGCCACGCCGCTGGTGCTGATCGCGCTGGGCCTGGCGCTGTGCTTCCGCTCCAACGTCTGGAACATCGGCGCCGAAGGGCAGTTCATCATCGGCGCGATGGCCGGCGGCTGGGTCGCCATGCAGGCCGGGCCGGATACGAGCGGCTGGATCGTGTTGTGGATCCTGCTGGCCGGCGTCGTCGGCGGCATGGCCTGGGCGGGCATCGTGGCCTTCCTGCGCTCGCGCTTCAACGCCAGCGAGATCCTGGTCAGCCTGATGCTGGTGTACGTGGCCAACCTGCTGCTGACCTATGCGGTCTTCGGCCCCTGGAAGGATCCGAACGGCTACAACTTCCCGCAGTCGATCACCTTCCTGGCGATCACCAAGATCCCGCGGCTGATCACCGGCATGCGGATGAACATCGGCGTGCTGATCGCGCTGGCCTCGGTGCTGGGCTTCTGGGTGCTGCTGTTCCGCACCTATGCGGGCTATGCGCTGCAGGTCGGCGGGCTGGCGCCGGCGGCGGCGCGCTATGCGGGCTTCTCGTCCACGCGCGCACTGTGGACCGCGCTGCTGATCTCCGGCGGCATGGCGGGCCTCGCCGGCGCGCTGGAAGTGGCCGGGCCGCTGGGGCAGCTGACGCCCTATGTGCCGGCCGGCTACGGCTTCGCCGCCATCATCGTCGCCTTCGTGGGCCGGCTGCATCCGGTGGGCATCGTCTTCTCGGGCATCCTGATGAGCATGTTCTACATCGGCGGTGAACTGGCGCAGTCCCGCCTGGGCCTGCCCAAGTCGATCACCGGCGTGTTCCAGGGCCTGCTGCTGTTCACGCTGCTGGCGTCCGATACCTTGATCAACTACCGGCTTCGTTGGGGCCACCCCGCGCGAAAGATGGTGACCGCATGAACATGGACGCCATTGCGCTGCTGATCGCAGCCTCGATGAACGCGGGCACGCTGCTCGCGCTCGCGGCCCTCGGCCTGCTCATCAACGAGCGCGCCGGCATCGTCAACCTCGGCGCCGAAGGGATGATGCTGGTGGCCGCCGTCACCGGCTTCGCCACCTGCGTGCACACCGGCAACGACTGGCTGGCCTTCGCGGCCGGTTCACTGGCCGGTGCGGCGCTGGCCCTGGTCTTCGGCCTGCTGGTGATCTGGCTCAACACCAATCAGTACGCGGCCGGCCTCGCCTTGAGCCTGTTCGGCACCGGCTTCTCCGCCTTCGTGGGCCTGAAGTACACGCAGGAAAAGTTGGGCCCGCGGCCGAGCTTCGAGATCCCCGGCCTCGCCGACATCCCCTTCATCGGCCCGGCGCTGTTCAAGCAGCACCCGCTGGTCTACGGCGCGATCCTCTTGATGATCGGCCTGATCTGGTTCTTCTACCGCTCGCGCGCCGGGCTCGTGCTGCGTTCGATCGGCGAGTCGCCGGAGTCCGCGCATGCGCTCGGATATCCCGTCAGGAAGATTCGTCTCGCCGCCGTTGTCGCGGGCGGTGCCTTGTGCGGCCTGGCCGGCTCGTACATGTCCGTCATCTACACCCCGCTGTGGGTGGAGGGCATGGTGGCCGGCAAGGGCTGGATCGCGTTGGCCCTGACCACCTTCGCCACCTGGCGACCGGCACGGGTATTGCTAGGTGCCTACCTGTTCGGTTTCGTCACGATGCTGCAGTTCCATCTGCAAGGGCAGGGTGTCGAAGTGGCGAGCCAGTTCCTCAGCATGCTGCCGTATGTGTCGACGATCGTCGTGCTGGTCCTGATCTCGAGCAACGCCAATTTCATCCGCGCCAACATGCCTGCATCGATAGGCAAACCATTCTTCCCGGGCTCTTGATGGGGCCCATCATCAACGACGGAGATGTCATGCAAATGAAGACACGAGAATTCCTCAAACTCGCGGCCTTGAGCGCCGCGGCCCTGGCGCTGGCCGCCTGCGGCAAGAAGGAAGAAGCGCCGGCTCCGGCCGCCGAGCCGGCATCGGCTCCGGCGTCCGTCGCCGCGGCTCCGAAGGCCGAGCCGCTGAAGATCGCCTTCGCCTATGTCGGCCCGGTCGGCGACGGCGGCTGGACCTTCGCCCACGACAACGCCCGCAAGGCGCTGGAGAAGGAATTCGGCGACAAGATCCAGACCAGCTTCGTTGAAAAGGTGCCCGAGGGCGCCGATGCCGAGCGCGTGTTCCGCGACATGGCCGCGCAGGGCAACAAGCTGATCTTCGGCACCACCTTCGGCTATATGGAGCCGATGCTGAAGGTCGCCACCGACACGCCCGACGTGAAGTTCGAGCATGCCACCGGCTACAAGCAGGCCGACAACATGCGCACCTACGACTCGCGCACGTACGAGGGCGCCTATCTCGCCGGCATCGTCGCGGGCAAGATGAGCAAGACCGGCACGGTCGGCGTCGTCGGCTCGGTGCCCATCCCCGAGGTGCTGCGCAACATCAACAGCTTCACGCTGGGTGCGCAGACGATGAACCCGAAGATCAAGGTCAAGGTGGTCTGGGTCAACGAGTGGTTCGATCCGCCGAAGGAAACCGAGGCCGCGCAATCGCTGATCAACGGCGGCGCCGACGTGCTGATGCAGAACACCGACTCCTCGGCCGTGCTGCAGACGGCCGAGAAGAACGGCAAGTACGCCTTCGGCTGGGACAGCGACATGACCGCCTACGGTCCCAAGGCCCACCTCGCCTCGGCCACGATCAACTGGGCGCCGTACTACATCCATGCCGTCAAGGAAGCGCTGGACGGCAGCTGGAAGGCCGGCGCCGGTGCCCACCAGTGGTGGGGCGTCAAGGAAGGCTCGATCGACCTGGTCTCCATCGCCGAGGTCGTGCCGCAGGACGCCAAGGACGCGGTCGAGAAGGCCAAGGCCGGCCTGAAGGACGGCAGCTTCGCGATCTGGAAGGGCCCGATCGTCGACCAGGGCGGCAAGGTCCTGGTCAAGCAGGGCGAAACGGCCGATGACAAGTTCCTTTCCGGCGTGAACTTCTACGTCAAGGGCGTGGAAGGCAAGGTGCCGTCGAGCAAGTAAGCCGACCGGCCTTCTCAAGAAGAGTGTCGACAGGGCGCCGCCGCACGACGGCGGTGCCAGGTCTTGCCTGCGCCTGCGTTTTTTCGATTCCTTTCACTTTCCTAAACCTCCAAGGGGACTCCCATGAAGAAACTCGTTATTTCCACGGTGTGCGCCGTCGCCGCCTGCGGCGCCGCCCAGGCCGCCGACTGGAGCGATACCTCGATCGGCTACCGCTACGGCACCAAGTTCGCCGAGCCCTACGGCAGCAACGACATCCACAAGAACATCCTGGACCTGAACCACGTCAGCGGCTTCAAGTACGGCACGAACTTCTTCAACGTCGACCTGCTGATGTCCGACAAGAAGGACCCGTCCAGCCCTGACGCCTCCAGCGGCGCGCAGGAGGTCTACATCGTCTACCGCAACACGCTGGACTTCGAGAAGATGAGCGGCACCTCGTTCAAGTCGACCGGCATCCGCGGCTACGGCCTGACCTGGGGCTTCGACTACAACACGAAGTCGGACGCCGGCTACAACTCCAAGAAGCGCATGCTGGTGCTCGGCCCCACGGTGAACTTCGACGTGCCGGGCTTCCTGAGCGTCAGCCTGCTGGTGCTGAAGGAAAGCAACGCGCCGACCAACGAGTACTCGGGCACCTCCGTGCCGCGCTACAGCTACAAGACCCACCCGATGCTGACGGCCGCCTGGGGCATCCCGCTGGGCAGCGGCTTCTCCTTCGAGGGCTTCTTCAACTACATCGCCAGCAAGGGCAATGACGAATTCGGCGCGGCGACCAAGGCCGAGACGAACTTCGACGGCCAGATCATGTACGACATCACCGGCAAGAACACCTTCAAGGTCGGTTTCGAGTACCAGTACTGGAAGAACAAGTTCGGCAACGACCACACGGGCCCTGCCGGCTCCGGCGCCTTCGCCAAGACCCCGATGATCCGCGCCGAATATCACTTCTGATCCCGGTCCGGTTCCGGTCCTGATGGATCGATAGACGAAACGAGAAACTTGACGCCCTCCGGCCTTGTGGCCGGGGGGCTTTTTTCTGGCTCTTCCCCGAATTGCGGGGAACGCACCGCCATTGAGAAGAGTTGGGTTTGCAGCGCTGCGGCCTGGGCGGCCGCAGCGCTGCTGGCGCCAGCGGGTTTCCCTCCTTCTGGCGCGATCCGATGCGGAATGGCGCGATCGGATTTTCCGGAAACCTCCGCCTTGCCGAAGATGGCGACGCTTCGACAACCATCCATGAACATGAAGAACCAACCCGTAGCCCTGATCACCGGCGCCTCGTCCGGGATGGGCAAGGACTTTGCATTGCGCCTGCTCGCCGAGGGCTACACGGTCTACGCGGCGGCCCGGCGGCTCGAACGCATGGGCGACATCGCCGCGAGCGGTGGCCTGACCCTGGCGATGGACGTGACGGACGACGCGTCCATGGTCGGCGCCGTGACGCGGATCCTCGATGAACAGGGGCGCATCGACGTGCTGATCAACAACGCGGGCTATGGCCAGTACGGCGCGCTGGAAGACGTGCCGGTGGCGGAAGGCCGGCGCCAGATGGAGACGAACCTGATTGGCCTGGCCCGGCTGACCCAGCTGTGCCTGCCCACGATGAGGGCGCAGGGCCGTGGGCGGATCCTCAATATCTCGTCGATCGGCGGCAAGCTGGCGACGCCGCTGGGAGGCTGGTATCACGCCTCGAAGTTCGCGCTGGAAGGTTATTCGGATGCCCTGCGCAACGAGGTGCGCCGCTTCGGCATCGACGTGGTCGTGATCGAGCCGGGCGGCATCGCGTCCGAGTGGTCCGGCATCGCGACGCAAGAGGCCGAGAAGCACTCGGGAACGGGCGCCTATGCCTCGTTCGTCAAGAAGTTCGGCGCCCTGCAGCAGGACCAGCGCAAGCTGCCCGGCCCGCGCGTGATCAGCGACCTGGTGGTCAGGGCGTTGCGGGCCAGGCGCCCCCGGGCTCGGTACCACGGCGGCTTCCTGGCGGGGCCCATGCTCTTGCTGCGCGGGCTCCTGTCGGATCGGCTCTTCGACCGCCTCATCTCCTCCGCCTTCCGATGAGCTAAGGTGAGGACATGAGCAGCGCAACCCGTATCCCGATGCTGGCCTCGACGTCGGCGCGGTTTGCGGCCCTGGGACTCGATCTTCCTGGTGTTGTGGAGCGCGCAGGGCTTTCGCCTGCTGTCGCGCAGCGTGGCAGCCTGGACACGCGCCAGTTCTTCGCGGTCTGGCGCGCCATCCTGGAACTGTCGGGCGATCCGCTCATCGGCCTGCGGATCGGCAGCGAGACCGGCCCCGCCCAGCTCGAAGCGGCTGCAGTCGCGGCACTGCACTCCGCCACCTTCGGCGACGCGCTGGCGCGTCTGGCCCGATACAAGCGCCTGTGCTGCCCGGAAGAGATCCGCGTGGAACGCGACGGGGGCGCGCTCGCGCGGCTGAGCTTCCATTGGATCCTCGCCGACGAGGTCACGCCGCATGCCATCAGCGACGCGGCCTTTGCCTCCGCGCACGCCATCGCCCGGCGGGGCGCCGGCCGCACGATCGCGCCGCTCAGGCTCGAGCTGGTGCGAACGCCGCCGAGCATCGCGCCCTACGCCGCGCATTTCGGATGCGAGGTGCGCACCGCCTGCGCGGGCGATGCCCTGGTGTACGACGCCGCTGCGCTCGACGTTCCGTTCGTCTCGCACAACGAAGACCTGCTGGCCGTCCTGGTGCCGGCGCTGGACGCCCAGGTCGAGGCGCTGGGAGTGGTGGCGATCGAAGGGCAGGCGCGCGCCGCGTTGACGAGGCTGATGCGTGGGGACCGTCCGAGCATCGAGACGCTCGCCCGCCAGCTCAATATGAGCACGCGCTCGCTGCAGCGGCGGCTCGGCGATGCCGGCACCAGCTACCAGGCCGTGCTGGACGAGGTCCGCCTGGAGACGGCCAGGCGGCTGCTGGCGGAGACCCGCTTCACGCCCGGCGAGATCGCGTTCTTCCTGGGCTTCGAGGAGGCCAACTCGTTCCAGCGCGCGTTCCGGCGCTGGGAGGGGCGAACGCCCGCTCAATGGCGCGAGCAGCGTGCCTCGCTCGCAGGGCTGTCCGCCGCGAGATGACGGCAGCGCATCGGCCGCCGATGCAGTCCGTCGCATGCGCCTTGGCCCGGTACGCGCCAGCGCCTAAAGTCCCACCATCGATTCCAAGGAGGTGGTGGCGATGTTCGGATTCCTGCTCTGGTGCCTGCTCTTCGTCCTGTGCTGGCCGCTGGCCCTGCTGGCGCTGGTGCTGTGGCCGATCTTCTGGCTGTTGCTGCTGCCGTTCCGGCTGGTGGGCATCACCTTCGAGGCCTTGTTCGCGCTGCTGAAGGCCATCCTCTTCCTGCCCGCCCGCGTGCTGGGTGGCAAGCCGCGCTGACACTCAGAGCTTGATCTCGAGCCGGGCGGCCCACAGCACGAAGGTGCGCCCGTTGCTCTCGCTGTTGATCGTCTTGTACTGCGTCGTGATGACGCTGCCGGTGGCGTAGTCCAGCGTGGTCAGGTTGGTGGCCGACAGGCGCAGCGCGGTGTTCATGTTGAAGTTCCACAGCGCGAAGGCGTCCAGCACCGACTTCTTCGAGCTGCTGTTCAGCTGCAGCGGCGTCTGCTGGATCAGGCTGGCCGGCGTGTAGTTGAGGCTGGCGCCCAGCGTCAGCGGCAGGCTCTTGAGGCGGTAGTCGCCGCCGAGGTTGCCGGTGTAGCGGGGCTGCTGGTCGAGCTTGTTGTAGGGGCCCGGGATGCCGTCCACGGCCGAGTGGAAAAGGCTGAGGTTGGAGCGTACGTTGATCGGCAGCGCAGCCTCGATGAACTGGTCGAGCCGGAACTTGGCCTCCAGCTCGATGCCGTAGGTCTTCGCGGTGCCGATATTGCGGGGCCGCGAGACCCAGCGCTGCGTGCTGGCCCAGGAGACCGTCTCCAGCATCGTTTCGCTGCGGATCAGGTTGTCGATGTGGCGGTAGAACACATTGGCGCTGACGATGCCGCCCTTGCTGAGGTAGTTCTCGTAGCCCAGCTCCACGCCGGTGGCCAACTCGGGCTTCAGGCCGGGGTTGCCCTGGCGGTCGGGCGCGTTGGCCTCGTTGGGGCCGCACAGTGCGTTGCCCACGCAGGGGTACTGCGCGTTGATGGACGCCGGCGCGGTCAGGTCGTTGAGCTGCGGCGCGCGATAGCTTCTCGTCAGGCTGGCGCGGATCTGGTCGCGGCTGTTCTCGTCGAAACGGTAGACGCCGTGCAGCAGCGGGGTCCAGACCGTGCTGTTGTTGCGCACCTCGTAGCTCGCGGCGGTGCTGTGGGTGGCGATCGACTCGCCGCGCAGGCCGGCATAGAAGGACCACTGCTTGCCGACGCTCCACTCGTCCTGCCCGTACCAGGCCAGGCGCAGCGTGTCGGCGGCCACGTTGTCGCCGAAGTCGGCCAGCTGCGGCCGCGGCAGGCCGTTCTGCAGCGTGATGCGCGTGCTGTTGCGGCTGGTGCCCTCGGCCTCCAGCCCGCCGACCAGGCTGTGCTCGTTGGCCATCTGCTGCGAGAGCTTGCCCACCAGGCTCCAGGAGCCGTCGCGGGTGTGGGTGGTGTCGTCCTGGTTGCGCGAGGGCGCATCGTCCAGGTACTCCTGGCGGAACGAGTGGCCCGAGCCGCGGGCGCCGCCGAAGGCCGCGCGCACTTCCATCTTGGTCTGCGGGGCCAGGTGTTGCGTCCACTGCGAATGCAGGCGTGCCATCGTGAAGCGGCTGTCGGACTGCGTCACCGCATGGTCGAACTGCTGGCACTGGATCAGCGTGCCCGGGTCCGCATCGGGATCGGGGTTGGTGTCGCACCAGCTCTGGGTCTGGTGGAAGTCGTTGCTGCTGTGGCTCTTGGACGTGACGAAGAAGGGCTGCAGCGAGAACTGATCGCCGCCCGGGCCCAGGCGCCACTGGACCCGGCCGTTCATGTTCAGCGACTCGTTGGCCGCCTGGTTCTGGCCGACCGTCTCGGTGTGGCTGCTGACACCGCGCGAGGGTACGACGGTGTCGGAGTTCGGCCGCACGTCGTCGTAGCGCTGGTTGCGCGTGGCGTTGACGGTCAGGTTGTAGGCGCCTCCGTTGTCGCCGAACTTGTCGTTGCGCGTCCAGCCGATATTGGGGCGCAGCTGGCCGCGTTCCTCCGAGACGGCCAGGCGCAGGTCGTTCGAATACTTCTGCAGCGCCTCGCGCAGCACGATGTTGATGGTGCCGGCGATCGCGCGGGCGCCGTGCTCGGCGGTGGGCGCGCGCATCACCTCGATGCGCTCGATCTGGTCGGGCGGCAGTTGGTCCAGCGAGAAGCCGGGCGGCATGCGCTCGCCGTTGACCAGGATCTGCGTGTAGCCGCTGCCCATGCCGCGCATGCGCACCTCGCCGCCGCGGCCGGGCCGGCCGCCGGTGGTGACGCCGGGCAGGCGCTTGAGCACCTCGCCGACGGTGGAGTCGCCATAGCGCTCGATCTCCTCGCGGCTGATGATGATCTTGGAGGCGGTGGAGGCGCGGCGCACGGCCTCGTCGGTCGGGCGGCCATCCACTTCCACGCGTTCCAGCTGGTTCGGGGCGGGGCGCTGCTGCTGCTGGCGCTTCGGCGCAGGCGGTGGAGCCTTGTCGTCCTGCTGCTGCTGCTCCTGCGCCCCGACGGTGGCAGCAAGACCGAGGGCACAGACCAGCAGCGAAAGACGGAACGGGATCGACGACATGGGAGCAGGTAAGCAGACGTGACGCGGAGCGCGCGAGCATCGCATGACCGCCCGCCGCTGCCGGCCCCTTCAATCTTCTTTACCGCTGCCCAAAAGACAAGGGGCCATTACCTTGCGGAATGGCCCCATGCGCGGGTATAGGGTTTCCAAGAGCGCTGGTCACGGGTTCCAGGATGCTGCCCAATCTGCAGCCGGTTTCCGTCTTGGATGCCTTGCAGTATGCCGCTGGAATATGACGTTAGCGTTACCCGGCGATCGGTGACTTTTTACGTACGGCCATCGCCATCAGCGCCGCCAGCAGGCAGGCCGCGCCGGCCGTGTAGAGCGCGGGCGAATAGGTCAGCAGCAGCGTGCGCGAGAGACCCGCGCCCCAGGCCGCCACGGCCGCGCCGATCTGATGCGAGGCGAAGATCCAGCCGAACACCAGGCCCACCTTCTCTGCGCCGAACGATTGCGCGGTGAGGCGCACCGTCGGCGGCACGGTGGCGATCCAGTCCAGGCCGTAGAACATCGCGAACAGCGAGAGGCCGTAGAGCGTGAACTCGGCATGCGGCAGCCACATCAGCGAGAGGCCGCGCAGGCCGTAGTACCAGAACAGCAGCTTGCGGCTGTCGTAGCGGTCGCTGAGCCAGCCGGAGGCGATCGTGCCGACGAAGTCGAAGGCGCCCATCATCGCCAGCACCGAGGCGGCCGGCACCGCGGCCAGGCCGTTGTCTCCGCACAGCGAGATGAAGTGGGTCTGCACGAGGCCATTGGTGGACAGGCCGCAGATGAAGAAGGTGCCGGCCAGCAGCCAGAAGGTCGGGCTCGCCATGCCCATCTGCAGCGCGCTGAAGGGCGTGGCCAGCGTCATCTTCGGCGGGATCGCGGCGGGCGGCGCATCGGCGGCGGCGCCGAAGGCGCGCAGGCCCAGGTCGGACGGCCGGTCGCGCATCAGCGCCCACACCAGCGCCATCACGCTCAGGCAGATCGCGCCCAGCGGCAGCAGCGGTGCGCGCCAGCCCCAGTGCTCGATCATCCAGGCGGCGACCGGCAGGCAGGCCAACTGGCCGGTGGCGGCGCTGGCGGTCAGCACGCCCATCACCAGGCCGCGCCGCTGCGCGAACCAGCGGTTGGAGACGACGGCGCCCAGCACCAGCGCCGTCATGCCGCTGCCCAGGCCCAGCATCACGCCCCACAGCAGCCAGAGCTGCCACAGCTGCGTGATGCCCGCCGCCAGCAGCATGCCGCCGCCGACCAGGGAGAGCGCCGCGCACATCACGGCGCGCATGCCGAAGCGGTCCATCAGCACCGCGGCGAACGGGCCCATCAGGCCGAACAGCGCGAAGCGCACCGCCAGCGCGGACGAGATCTGGCTGGTGCTCCAGCCGAACTCCTTGGCCAGCGGCTGCAGCATCGCACCGGGCAGGCCCAGCGCGGCCGACATGAACAGCATGGTCAGGAAGGTCAGGCCGGCGATCACCCAGGCGAAGTGGATGTTGCGGCTTTCCAGCCAGGGCGCGAGGCGGCGGGAGGCGCTCAATGGCAGCGAGGATGCGGGAGAGGCGGTGGACATGCGAGGTCGCCCTTTGCTTTTGATGACGTTCGACATGATAATTGTTTTGATGATGGCCGCAATTAAAATCTGGTCATGCAACGGAGCCCGCCATGAAAGTCAGCAAGGAACAATCCCAGGCCAACCGCCAGGCCATCGTCGAGGCCGCGGCGCGGCTGTACCGCGAGCGCGGGCTGGAGGGCGTCGGCGTGGCCGAGATCATGGCGGCGGCCGGCTTCACCCACGGCGGCTTCTACGGGCACTTCGACTCCAAGGAGGCGCTGGCCGCCGAGGCCTGCGAACACGCGCTGAAGGCGCCGCTGGCGCGGCTGCGCGGGCAGCTGGAGAGCGGGGAGGGCGCGCGGCCCTATTTCGATCGCTACCTGCGCACCGAGCACCGCGATGCGCCGGGCCTGGGCTGCGCGATGCCGACGCTGGCGGTCGATGCGGGGCGCGCGTCTCCGGCGGTGTCCGCGGCGATCACCAGCGGCATCGCCGGCTACCTGGAGGCCTTCGCCACGCACCGGCCGGACGGCACGGTGGCCGCGGCGCCTGACGAGGCGGACAAGGCGCGCGCGATCATGAGCCTGTCGGTGCTGGTCGGCGGCATGGTGCTGGCGCGGGCCACCGGCTCGGCGGCGCCGGCGCTGTCCGACGAGATCATCGACGTGCTGAAGAAGGCCTTGCCGGAATACTGGGACGCCAGCTGACCCGCGGGCACGCCGATTGCTGCCGGG
>NZ_LYVQ01000073.1 GCF_001984095.1 Pelomonas sp. KK5 | reverse complement strand
GCAGGCCGCGCGGCTGCAGCGCGCCGAGGAGCCGGTGCCCAGCGACACGCTGACCCAGCTGCCCGGCCGTGCCGTGCTGGCGGGCCGGGTCGAGGCGGCGGTGGCCGGCGCGCTGCGCGAAGGCCGCTCCTTCGCGCTGATGAACGTGGACCTCGACCGCTTCAAGCAGATCAACGACACGCTCGGCCGCGGCTGCGGCGACCGGGTGCTGCAGGACGTGGCCGGGCGGCTGCAGCGCTGCCTCGGCGACAGCGACGTGCTGGCCCGGCTGGGTGGCGACGAGTACGCGCTGCTGATCGATGCGGTGGACGCGCGCGGCGCCGAGGCGATGGCGCTGCGGGTGCAGGGCGAGCTGGCGCTGCCCTTCACCTTCGAGGCGCTGGACTTCACGGTGACCTGCAGCATCGGCATCGCGCTGTTCCCGCGCGACGGCGGCAATGCCGACGAGCTGCTGTCCGCCGCCGAGCAGGCGATGCACTGGGTCAAGGAGAGCGGGCGCAGCGCCTGGCGCTTCCACCAGCCGCGCCGCGACGTGGACCTGATGGCCCGCATGCGGCTGGACCACGACATGCGCCAGGCGCTCAGGGCCGGGCAGTTCGAGCTGCATTACCAGCCGCAGGTCTCGCTGGGTGACGGGCAGGTGATCGGGGCGGAGGCGCTGATCCGCTGGCGCGACCCCGTGCGCGGCGAGATCCCGCCGGGCCAGTTCATCCCGGTGGCGGAGGAGAGCGGCTTCATCGCTCCGATCGGGGACTGGGTGCTTCAGAAGGCGGTGGAGCAGGCGGCGCGGTGGTGGCGGGCCGGGCGGCGCATGCCGGTGTCGGTCAACGTCTCGGCGCTGCAGTTCCAGCAGCCGCGCTTCGTCGAGTTCGTCGACCGCACGCTGGCGGCGGCGCGGCTGCCGCCCGAGCTGCTGGAGCTGGAGCTGACCGAGTCCATCCTGGTACGCGACGCCGACGAGGCGCTCCGGCGGCTGGAGCGGCTGTCGGCATTGGGCGTGGGCATGTCCATCGACGACTTCGGCACCGGCTATTCGAGCCTGGCCTACCTGAAGCGCTTCCCGATCCAGCGGCTCAAGATCGACCGCAGCTTCGTCCGCGGCCTGCCCGGGGATGCGAGCGACGCCGGCATCGTCAACGCGATCGTGCAGATGGGGAATGCGCTGAACCTGAACGTTATTGCCGAGGGCGTCGAGACCGAGGCGCAGCGCGACTTCCTGGCGCGGTGCGGGTGTGACGAGTTCCAGGGCTTCCTGTTCGCGCGGGCGCTCGACGCGGCCGCCTTCGAGGCGCTCGTCTGGCCGGCCCGCGCACAATAAGGGCTCCTCGATAGGGAGACCCCGATGCTGTACAAGTTCAAGTCCAAGGCCGGCGCCGACGTGATCATGATGGGCCCGCAGGGCGAGCAGGTGCTGCGCCTGCTGGGCCGCGATCCGGCCGCGCCGGGCATCTTCACCCAGGAGCAGCTGCCGCAGGCGATCTCCGCGCTGGAGCAGGCGGTGGCGGCCGACGAGGATGCCTTCGCGCAGCGGCAGGCCGATGCGAAGGCCGCCGGCGAGGCGGCGCCCCGGCGCGAGGGCGTGAGCCTCAAGCAGCGGGCCTGGCCGCTGGTGGAACTGATGCGCCACGCGCAGAAGGCCGGCGCCGACGTGCACTGGGGCGCCTGATGGCGGAGACGATGCTCGACACGAGCACCCGCATCCTGGCCATCCGCCACGGCGAGACCGACTGGAACCGCGGCTCGCGCATCCAGGGCCATATCGACATCCCGCTCAACGAGATGGGCCGGCTGCAGGCCCGGCGCCTGGCCGAGGCGCTGGCCGGCGAGACGCTGGACGTGATCTACAGCAGCGACCTCGGCCGCGCGCGCGAAACGGCGGCTGCGGTGGCGGCCGTGACCGGCGCGCCCTTGCAGCTCGAGCCGGCGCTGCGCGAGCGGGCCTTCGGCGCCTTCGAGGGGCTGAGCTTCGACGAGATCGCCGAGCGCTGGCCCGAGGACAGCGAGCGCTGGCGCAAGCGGGACCTCTCGTTCGCGCCGCCGGGCGGCGAGTCGATCCCGCTGTTCTACGAGCGCTGCGTCCCGGCCGTGCTGCGGCTGGCGCAGGCCCATCCGGGCCGGAGCATCGCCGTCGTCGCCCACGGGGGCGTGCTCGACTGCCTCTACCGTGCCGGCGCCCGCCTGGCGCTGGAGGCCCCGCGCAGCTGGATGCTGGGCAATGCCACGATCAACCGGCTGCTGTACTCGCCGGAGGGGCTCACCGTGGTGGGCTGGAATGATGATTTCCACTTAGCCAACCTGAGCCTCGATGAGCTAACCTGAATTCTCGACTGACCTATTACAAGTACAACGGAGACGCCCAGTGCAAGAGGCCCAGATCATCGTGCTGGTCACCCCGGTGTTCTTTGCGCTGATCGGGCTGGAGTTCTGGATCGGCTGGCGGCGTGGCCGCAACACCTACCGGCTCAACGATGCGATCAGCAGCATCAGCCTGGGCATGCTGAGCCAGCTGGTCGGCGGCGTCACCAAGCTGCTGACGCTGGGCATCTATGTCTGGGTCTACGAGCATGCGGCGCTCTGGCATCTGTCGGCGTCCTCGCCCTGGGTCTGGCTGACCGGACTGGTCGCCTACGACTTCTTCTACTACTGGCACCATCGGCTCGGCCACACGACGGCGCTGCTGTGGGCGGCCCACTCGATCCACCACCAGAGCGAGGACTACAACCTCTCCACCGCGCTGCGCCAGACGAGCAGCGGCTGGCTCGTCGGCTGGATCTTCTACCTGCCGATGGCGCTGGCCGGCTACCCGCCGCTGGTGTTCGGCAGCGTGGCGCTGATCGACCTGCTCTACCAGTACTGGGTGCACACGCAGCAGATCGGGCGGCTGGGCTGGTTCGACCGCTGGTTCTGCTCGCCGTCCAACCACCGGGTGCATCACGCGGTGAACGATCCGTACCTGGATCGGAACTACGGCGGGATCCTGATCATCTGGGATCGCATCTTCGGCAGCTTCCAGGACGAGCTGGACGAGGAGCCCTGTGTCTACGGCACCCGCGACGCCCTGCAGAACTGGGACCCTCTGGCGGCCAACTGGCAGGTCTATGCGCGGCTGCTGGCCAAGATGCGCGCCGCGCCGCGCTGGCGCGACAAGCTGCGCCTGTGGTGGGAGCCGGCGCACTGGCAGCCGGGCATCGGGCTGAAGGTCGAGCCCTACGACCCGCGTGCCCGCGAGCTCTACGACCCGCCGCTGTCGCGCGCCCGGCAGGTGGCGGCGCTGGCCGCCTTCGTCGTGCTGCTGGCGGCGGCGGTCCTGCTGCTGTGGAACGCGCACCTGCTGAGCCCGGGGCAGAAGCTGGGCGGCCTGGCCGTGGTGGCACTGGGCCTGTCGGGCGTGGCCCGGCTGTGCTCGCCAGGCCGGCGCCGCGCGCTCGCCGCGGCTTGAATTTCGGGGTGTTTTGACCATTGCCAGACTGTTGCGCTAGCGCATCGGTTTGTATTGGGAACAACCCCTCTCTCCCTATACTCCCGCCACACTGTCCAGAAGACCGGCGCGTGCAGCCGGCCACAAACCCCTCAGTTGTTAAGGAAAACGATGAAGAAGATCGCTCTTGTGGCCGCCGTGGCCGCTTCCGTTGCAGCACCCGCATTCGCCCAAGGTTCGGTGACCCTGTGGGGCCGCCTGAACACCTCGGTGGAAAGCCAGAAGAACGGCAACAACGACCGCGTCGTCGTTGAGCAGAACAACGGTTCGCGCCTGGGCTTCCGCGGTGTCGAGGACCTGGGTGGTGGCCTGAAGGCCGGTTTCAACCTCGAGCATGGCCTGAACTCGGACACCGGCGCGGCCAGCGGCGGCACCACCTTCTGGAGCCGTGAAAGCGATGTGTGGATCGGCGGCGCCTTCGGTACCGTGCGTCTGGGCAGCAACTTCCCGGATTCGTACTTCGCCACCGTGGACCGCACCAGCAACCACAACCACGACACCGGCACCTCGTCCGACGCGCTGTTCTCGACCATCGGCTTCAGCTACGCGACCAACAAGGTCACCTACATCACGCCGAACATCAGCGGCTTCGACGCGTCGATCTCGGCGATGGCCGGCGAAGGCACCCGTGGCCGTGCGTTCGACTCCTCGTTCAACTACTCGGTGGGCACGCTGCACATCGGTGGCGGCTACACGCAAGCTGACCGCTTCGGCGTCTCGCCCAAGCGCCAGGCCTACGTGCTGGAAGCCGACTACGGCTTCGGTCCCTTCCTGGTGACCGGCTATGTGTCGACCGAGAAGGTCGACGGCTTCCGCAGCCGCAACATCGCCCGCGTGTCGGGCATGTACTCGATGGGCGCTTCCGAGTTCCACCTGAACGTCGGCGGCACCAAGTCCGGCGCGGACGGCACCTTCCGCAACGCCGGTGCCTCGCAGTGGACGCTGGGCTACAACTACAACCTGAGCAAGCGCACCAAGGTCTACGCCTTCTACACCGCCATCGACCAGAAGCTGCCGAACCACGCCGGCGACTTCAACTCGCTGGCTGCCGGCGTGCGCCACAACTTCTGATCGGTCTCCGACCGCCAGCAAAAAGCGACCCTCGGGTCGCTTTTTTCATTCGTCGAACAGCTGGCCGTGCACCTTCGGCGGCGCGATGCCCAGGTGGCGGAAGGCCGCCAGCGTCGCCACCCGGCCGCGGGGCGTGCGCTGCAGGTAGCCCTGCTGGATCAGGTAGGGCTCGATCACGTCCTCGATCGTGCCGGGTTCCTCGCCGATGGCGGCCGCCACGTTGTCCAGGCCCACCGGCCCGCCGTCGAAGCGGTGCACGATGGCTTCGAGCAGCTTGCGGTCCATCAGGTCGAAGCCCTGCGGATCCACGTCCAGCATGGCCAGGGCCCTGTCGGCGATGGTCTTGGTGATGCGGCCGTCGCCCTTGACGTCGGCGTAGTCGCGCACCCGTCGAAGTAACCGGTTAGCAATACGGGGCGTGCCGCGGGAGCGACGGGCGATCTCCAGCGCGCCGTCGGGGTCGATCGGCGCCTTCAGCAGCGCGGCCGAGCGGGTGACGATGCGCTGCAGTTCCTCGGCCGTGTAGAACTCCAGCCGCGCGACGATGCCGAAGCGGTCGCGCAGCGGGTTGGTCAGCATGCCGGCGCGGGTGGTGGCGCCGACCAGCGTGAAGGGCTGCAGGTCCAGCTTGATCGAGCGGGCGGCCGGGCCCTCGCCGATCATGATGTCGATCTGGTAGTCCTCCAGCGCCGGGTAGAGGATTTCCTCGACCACCGGCGACAGGCGATGGATCTCGTCGATGAACAGCACGTCGTTCTTCTCGAGATTGGTCAGGATCGCGGCCAGGTCCTTGGGCTTCTCCAGCACCGGGCCCGAGGTCTGGCGCAGGTTCACACCCAGCTCGGCGGCGATGATGTGCGAGAGCGTGGTCTTGCCCAGGCCCGGCGGGCCGAACAGCAGCACATGGTCCATCGCCTCGTCGCGCTTGCGGGCGGCGCCGATGAAGATCTCCAGCTGCTCGCGGGCCTTCATCTGGCCGACGTATTCGTCCAGCAGCTTGGGGCGCAGCGCGCGTTCGATCGCCTCCTCGTTGGGCGAGGTGGGGGCGGAATCGATCACGCGCTTGGGCGCGGGAATGTCGAAGTCGTCGGTCTGGATGCTCATCAGGACATCGCCTTCAGTGCGAGCTTGATGCCTTCGCTGACGCCGACGTCCGGCGGCAGCTTCTTCAGCACGGCGCCGGCTTCCTTGTCGGAATAGCCGAGCGCGATCAGCGCCTGAAGGATGTCGGCCTGGCTGTCGTTGGCGACTGCGACGGGCAGAGCCAGGTCAGGGCCGAGCTTGCCCTTCAGCTCCAGCAGCAGCCGTTCGGCAGTCTTCTTGCCGATGCCCGGCACCTTCACGAGCCGCGCCGTGTCCTGCTTGCTGACCGCCTGCGACAGCTCGGGCACGGACAAACCAGAGAGCAGCGACAGCGCCATCTTCGGGCCCACGCCGCTGATCTTGATCAGTTGCCGGAAGGTCGCGCGTTCCTCGCCGGTGAGGAAGCCGAACAGCACCTGCGCGTCCTCGCGCACGACGAAGTGGGTCAGCAGGCTGAGCTTGTCGCCGAGGCCGGGCAGGTTGTAGAAGGTGCTCATCGGGACGTCGACTTCATAGCCGACGCCGTGGACATCGATGAGGATTTGCGGGGGCGTCTTTTCCGCGAGGGTGCCGGTGAGTCGTCCGATCATGCGGCCGATTATCGGCCGCGCTCAACTCAGTTCCGGCCGAACAAACCCAGGCGCTGCGCTTCCAGCGCCGCCTCGGCACGCGAGGACACATTGAGCTTGCGGTAGATCTGCTTGACGTAGTCGGCGATCGTGTGGCGGCTCAGGCCGAGCTGCACGCCGATCTCCGGCAGCGTGAAGCCCTTGGCCACGCGCAGCAGCACCTCGGTCTCGCGGTCGGTCAGCGACACCTCGTGCAGCAGCGCGGCCGGCGGCCGGGCCTGCGAGGTGAAGTAGGCGATGACCTTGCGCGCGATCGAGGGCGACAGCGGCGGCTCGCCCTGGCTCATGCGCTGCAGCTGTTCGACCAGCAGCTCGCGCGATTGCTCCTTCAGCAGGTAGCCGAAGGCGCCGGCCTGCAGCGCGGGGAACAGGTGTTCGTCGTCGTCATGGATGGTGACGATGACCGACTGCACCTCGGGCTGCTTCTCGCGCAGCGCGGCGATCACGTCGACGCCGGAACCGTCGGGCAGGCCCAGGTCCAGCAGCGCCAGCGTGAAGCGCTTGGTGTTCACCTGGATCAGCGCATCCTGCACGCGCGAGCACTCGGTGATCTCGGCATTGGCGAAGACCTGCTTGACCAGCACCTTGAGCCAGGCGCGGATCTCGGGAATGTCTTCGAGCAGGAGGATGTGGTCCATGGCTTGTTGCTTCTATTCAGTCAGTCGTGACAGGAAGTTAGCGCTTATTTGCGTGCTTGCCAATGGAAGCAATGCACCGGCGCTTCATTCACAGCGGAATCGTGAGGCGAATCACGGTTCCCCAGCCCGGCCCGGATTCCACCAGGCACTGGCCGTGCATCTGCTTGGCGCGCGACTTCATGCTGGCCATGCCGTGGCCGCGATCGAGCCGGCCGTCGAGCTCGGCCGGGATGCCCTGGCCGTCGTCCTGGATGACGACGAGGAAGTCACCGTCCTGCACCTGGCAGCCGATCGTGCAGTGGGTGGCGCCGCTGTGCTTGATGATGTTGCTCACTGCCTCGCGGAAGATGCGCGTCGTCTGCACATAGGCCCGGGCCGGCAGCGTGTGGACGATGTCTTCCGGCGGCGACTTCCACTCCGCCTGGATGTTGGCCTGCGCCAGGCGCGAGACCAGCTCGGCCCGCCAGTCGCCCAGCGCATCGAGCAGTTGCACCGGCTTGCCGGTGAGGCCGCGCACCGACAGGCGCATCTCCTCCAGCGCCTCGCGCGCCAGCGAGGAGATGCGGTCCGATTCGCTGGTGTGGACGATGGTCAGCAGCTTGGCGCCGAGGTCGTCGTGTAGGTCGGCGGCGATGCGCTTGCGCTCGCGCTCGGTGACCTGCTCCAGCTTGAGCTCGGCCATCGCATGGAAGTTGCGCTCGGCGTCGGCGATGCGCTCGTGCATGCGCTGCTCCAGCAGCGCGTGGTGCGTCTCGGAGTCGACCGCGGCGCGCGCGAACACCATCACCACATGCAGGGCCAGGCCCAGCATCAGCAGCGGCAGCGCCAGGCTGAGCCAGCCCGGCAGGAGGCCATCGCCCGAGCCCAGCATCAGCACGTGCTGTGCCAGCAGGGCCGGTGCGGCACAGCCCATCAGCACGGACATCAGCCGGAAGTCCCGGATCTCCAGCGGATCGGCCGGCATCACCTCATTGAGCGCGCGCCAGCGCAGCCACAGGTGCATGGCGAAGGCCGCCAGCAGTTCCAGCAGCATCAGGGTCTGCCAGGCCCGGGACAGTACATCCGGCGCGCCGGCCTCGGCCAGCAGGCGCAGGCTCAGCGGCGCCAGCACCACCTGGAGCAGCAGGGTCAGGTCCAGCCAGAAGCGCGTCCACAGGACGGTGCGCAGCAGGAACTGCACGCCGCACAGCACCATCAGCGCCTGGATCGCCAGCGCCAGCGCGGGCCGCTCGATCCCGTTCTGGCCCTGCAGCAGCACCCAGCTGAACATCATCCCGCAGAGGAAGAACACGCGGCGCTCGCGGCGGTGCGTCAGCGCGAGCAGCGCGGTGGTCACCGTCATCATCAGCAGCATGGCCGCGAGCCAGCCGGGTGCGCTGTGCAGCAGCTGGGCGGCCACCTGGCCGGCGAAGGAGGTCGACACCTCCTCGGCCCGCGCGGGAAGGGCCCACGCCAGCAGCAGGGTCGGGGCCAGGGCGGCCGGAAGGGGTCTTTGCATGGGGGGCGATTGTGCAGGAGCCCCCACGTCACGACGGCTAGGGGATGCACGGGCGACAATCGCCGCTTTCGCACACCGCGGACCCATCGAAAGCACTCCTTCGTGATCATCAAGCACGCCCTCGTCCCCGCCGACAACAACCGCCTGTCGCACCTGTGCGGCAGCCTCGACGAACACCTGCGGCAGATCGAACAGGCGCTTGGCGTGCGCATCACCCGGCGCGACGACCAGTTCCGCATCGAAGGCCCCAAGGCCGCCGCCGAGCGCACCCGCCAGCTGCTGGACACGCTGTATGAGCGCGCCCGCCGCGCCATCCCGCCGGAGACGCTGCAGCTCGCGCTGACCGAGGCGGCCAACGATGTCGGCGCTGCGGCCTCCGGCACGGTGAAGCGCAAGCCCGAGGGCGCCGCCGCCTCCGAGGCCGTCGTGCTGCGCACCCGCCGCGCCGACCTCGCCGGCCGCACGCCGCGCCAGCATGAGTACCTGAAGCACATCCTCTCGCACGACATCACCTTCGGCCTGGGGCCGGCCGGCACCGGCAAGACCTTCCTGGCCGTGGCCTGCGCGGTGGACGCGCTGGAGCGGGCGGCGGTGCAGCGCATCATCCTGACGCGCCCGGCGGTGGAGGCCGGCGAACGCCTCGGCTTCCTGCCCGGCGACCTGACGCAGAAGGTCGACCCCTATCTGCGCCCGCTGTACGACGCGCTCTATGACCTGATGGGCTTCGACCGCGTCAACAAGGCCTTCGAGAAGGGCCAGCTCGAGGTGGCCCCGCTGGCCTTCATGCGCGGCCGCACGCTGAACCACGCCTTCGTGATCCTGGACGAGGGGCAGAACACCACGCCCGAGCAGATGAAGATGTTCCTCACGCGCCTCGGCTTCGGCAGCCGCTGCGTGGTCACCGGCGACACCAGCCAGATCGACCTGCCCAAGGGCACGCTGTCCGGCCTGATCGATGCCGAACGGGTGCTGGCCAAGGTCAAGGGCATCGCGATGACCCGCTTCACCAGCGCGGACGTGGTGCGCCACCCGCTGGTGGCCCGCATCGTCGAGGCCTACGAGAAGCGCGCCAAGCGCGAGGGGACCTGAGCATGAGCCAACCCGACCTGAGCCTCTCGCTGCAGTTCGCCGACCCGCGCCACAAGGCGCTGCTGCCGCGCCACAAGGTGGCCCGCTGGATCCGCGCGGCGCTGGAGCTGCCCGGCGAGCTCACCGTGCGCATCGTCGATGCCGAGGAAGGCCGCCAGCTCAACAAGGAGTTCCGCGCCAAGGACTACGCCACCAATGTGCTGACCTTCGACTACAGCCACGAGCCGGTGGTGGTGGCCGACCTGGTGATCTGCGCGGAAGTGGTGGAACGCGAGGCCAAGGAGCAGGGCATCGCCATCGCCGACCACTATGCCCACATGCTGGTGCACGGCACGCTGCACGCGCAGGGCTACGACCACGAGGAAGACGACGAGGCCGAATGCATGGAGGCGCGCGAGAGCGAGCTGATGCAGGCGCTGGGCTTCGCCGATCCCTACGCGCGCGGCGCGTGAGCGTCCCGGGTCAGCCGCGCGTGGACAGGTAGCGCTTCTGCCAGAACACCACGCTGAGCGTGATGCCGATGCCGGCCATCAGCGCCAGCGCGATCCAGAAGCCGGTCTCGCGGTGGATCAGTGGCAGGCGGTCGAAGTTCATGCCGAAGATGCCGGTGATCAGGTTCAGCGGCAGGAATACGGCGGTCAGCACGGTCAGCGTGCGCATGATCGCGTTGGTGCGATGGCCCAGCGCCGAGAAGTGCATCTGCACCGCCGACTCGGCCGAGGACTCGAGCCGGCGCACGTGGTTGAGCACCCGCTCGATGTGCTCCAGCAGGTCGCGCGAACGCACGCGCAGCAGCTCGCGCTCGCGGCGGGTGTGCAGGTCTTCGGTGTCGGGCCATTCGTCCAGCGCGTCGATCCACTCCTGCACGGCACTGCGCTGGTCTTCGCAGATGTCTTCCAGTTGCTGCAGCGCGTCGCGGGTGTCCAGCAGCATCGGCCAGTTGTCGAAGTGGCCGTGCGGCGCCAGCAGCAGCTTCTGCAGGCCGCCGATCTGGCGCGTCAGCAGGCGGCGCAGGTCGAGATAGCTGTCGACCATGTAGTTCACCATGCGCAGCATCAGCTCGGCCGCGCTGGTGGGCAGGCGGCCGGCACCGCGCAGGTCGCGGCTCTCGGTCATCTTGCCGAGCCGGTCGGCGAAGAAGTCGCGCACCATGCAGTCGTCGGGGTGGACCGTCAGCAGCAGGCGGTCGAACAAGGCGAACCCGACGGGGCTGGTGTCGATGGCCTTGAGCACCTGCTCGGCCGAAGCGAGCGTGACCGGGGCGTCCTCTGCGCCATTGGCGCTGCCGGGCAGCGCGGCCAGCCGCCGGAACACCATCAGGTCGTACCAGGAGGTGTAGTCGAAGTGCGAGGGCAGTTGCCGGTTGACCAGGTCGGACACATGCAGGTCCACCAGCGTACCCAGCTGCCAGCGCTGCAGCATCGGCTGCACCACGGCGCCCACCTGCTGCTCGAACTCGGCGCGGCTGAAACCCACCCACAGGAAGCCCTGCTCGGGCAGCGTGTCGGGCAGGGCCGTCAGCTCGGCGAAGCGGTCGCCGGCGATGTGGAAGACGCGCATCAGCCCTTCTTCAGCAGGCGGGCCGCTTCCAGCGCGAAGTAGCTGAGGATGCCGTCCGCGCCGGCGCGCTTGAAGGCCAGCAGCGATTCCATCATCACCGCGTCGTGGTCCAGCCAGCCATTGGCGGCAGCCGCCTTCAGCATCGCGTACTCGCCGCTGACCTGGTAGGCGAAGGTGGGCACGCGGAACTCGTCCTTCACGCGGCGCACGATGTCGAGATACGGCATGCCGGGCTTGACCATCACCATGTCGGCGCCCTCGGCCAGGTCCAGGCCCACCTCGCGCAGCGCCTCGTCGCTGTTGCCGGGGTCCATCTGGTAGGTCTTCTTGTCGGCCTTGCCGAGGTTGCCGGCCGATCCGACCGCATCGCGGAAGGGGCCGTAGAAGGCGCTGGCGTACTTGGCGCTGTAGGCCATGATCCGCGTGTGGATGTGGTCGTGCGCCTCCAGCTGCGCGCGGATCGCGCCGATACGGCCGTCCATCATGTCGCTGGGCGCGACGATGTCCACGCCGGCGCGGGCCTGCGCCAGCGCCTGCTGGCCGAGGATCTCGACGGTGCGGTCGTTGACGATGTAGCCGCGCTCGTCGAGCACGCCGTCCTGGCCGTGGCTGGTGTATGGGTCCAGCGCCACGTCGGTCAGGATGCCCAGCTGCGGCACCCGGTCCTTCAGCGCCGCGACGACGCGCGGCACCAGGCCGTCGGGGTTGGTGGCCTCGCGGCCGTCGGGCGTCTTCAAAGACGGATCGATGACGGGGAAGAGCGCCATGACCGGGATGCCGAGCGCCACGCATTCCTCGGCCACCGGCAGCAGCCGGTCCAGGCTCAGGCGCGAGACGCCGGGCATCGAGGGCACGGCCTCGACCTTGTCCGTGCCCTCATGCACGAAGACCGGCAGGATCAGGTCATTGGCGCTCAGCGCGTGTTCGCGCACCAGCGCGCGGGAGAAGGCATCGCGGCGCAGGCGGCGCGGCCGGCTGGCGGGAAACGGGGCGGACGGATGGTGGGCCAAGGCGGGAATCTCCGGCAACGACAGCAGCTCGAATCAGCGGGCCATAACGCGCGGTGATGGCCGTCTTGCTGCCGCTATGCAATTCATCAGGATTACGCAACTTCCCGTAGTTACGGGGCGGGTTCAGCGCTGCTAAACTGGTCCGCGAATGATAGCCGCAAGGCCGTTGTTCCCTGCTTTTCCTCCCTGAGCAGGAGCCTTAGCGTGATGACAGCGATAAGGCTTTCTCGCCCCGGCCTCGTTGCCGGGGCTTTTTTATGCGCGTCGACATAACGCCCTGTTTCGACGGCAGGGAAATGCCCCTCGCACGCGCAGCCCATAATGCCCCGATGCTCTGGATCAAAGCCCTGCACATCGTCTTCGTGGCCAGCTGGTTCGCCGGCCTCTTCTACCTGCCGCGCATCTTCGTGAACCTCGCCATGGTCTCGGCCGACAGCCATGCCGAGCGCGAGCGCCTGCTGCTGATGGCGCACAAGCTGTATCGATTCAGCACGCTGCTGATGCTGCCGGCGCTGATCTTCGGCCTGATCCTGTGGCTGCACTACGGCATCGGGCGCGGCCCCGGCAATGGATGGCTGCATGCCAAGCTGGCCCTGGTGATCGTGGCCATCGGCTATCACCACGGCTGCCGCGCGCTGCTGCGCAAGTTCGAGCAGGCCGCCAACAAGCGCAGCCACCGCTGGTTCCGCTTCTATAACGAAGCAGCGGTGCTGGTGTTCGCGGCCATCGTGATCCTGGTGGTGGTCAAGCCCTTCTGACCGGATGAGCACCGCCAGACGCCGAAGCTCCGCTACCTGGCTGCTGCTGGCCTACCTGGCGCTGGTGGTCTACGCCAGCCTCTACCCCTTCGAACCCTGGACCTGGCCCCCCGGCCTGACCGTGCAGGGCCTGGTGCTGCTGCCCTGGCCGAAGCGGGTGGCGGTGTTCGACATGCAGACCAATATCGCCGGCTACATGCCGCTGGGGCTGCTGGCCTTCGCGGCCTCGCTGCGCAGTGGCGCCGGCATGCGGCGGGCGCTGGTCCTGGGCCTGGTGCCGTGGCCGCTGCTGTCCTGGGGCATGGAGTGCCTGCAGTACTTCCTGCCGGGGCGGGTGCCCTCCTTGTCGGACCTCGCCTTCAACACGCTGGGCACGCTGCTGGGCGTGCTGCTGGGCCTGCTGCTGAATGCCTTCGGCGGCCTGCAGCGCTGGCAGGACCTGCGCGAATACTGGTTCCAGCCGCAGTGCGCCGGCGCGCTGGCGCTGCTGGCGCTGTGGCCGCTGGGCCTGTTGTTCCCGCCGCCGGTGCCACTGGGCCTCGGCCAGTGGCTGCCGCACCTGCGCAGCCTGGCCATCGACGCCTTGCAGGACACGCCCTGGGCCCTGCAGTGGGATGACGATGCCCTGCAGGATCTGGCCCGCGCGCTGCCGCCGGGACTGGAGGCCATCGCCACGGCGCTGGGCCTGCTGACGCCGGTGCTGCTGGCGCTGGCGGTGTCGCGCCCGGGCTGGCGGCGGCTGTGGCTGGTGTCGGGCGCCGCGATGCTCGGCGTGCTGGTCTCTGCGCTGTCGACGGTGCTCAATTTCGGCCCGCTGCATGCGTGGGCCTGGCTCACCGAGGTGACCTGGGCCGGCCTCGCGCTGGGGGCGCTGCTGGGTGTGCTCGCCTGCCTGCTGCCGCGCCGCCTCTGCGCGGCGCTGGGCCTGGTGGCGCTGAGCGCGCTGATCGCGCTGGTCAGCGAGGCGCCGGCCGATCCGTACATGGCGCTGAGCCTGCATGCCTGGGAGCAGGGGCGCTTCGTCAATATGTACGGGCTCGCGCAGTGGATCGGCTGGGTCTGGCCCTTCGCGGCGCTGGGCTGGCTGCTGCCCTACGTGGGTCGGCGCACGCTCTGAAACAAGGGTTTACCCAGAGCCCTGCCTACAATGAGCCGATGAGCTATTTCCAGCGCCACATCTTCTTCTGCCTGAACCAGCGCGACAACGGCGAAAACAGCTGTGCCCAGCATGGGGCCCAGGCAGGCTTCGACCACTGCAAGAGCCGCGTCAAGAAGCTGGGCCTGGCCGGGCCGGGCGGCGTTCGGGTCAACAAGGCCGGCTGCCTCGATCGCTGCGCCGGCGGGCCGGTGGCCGTGGTCTACCCGGACGCCACCTGGTACAGCTTCGTGGACAACGAGGACATCGACGAGATCGTCGAGAGCCATCTGAAGAACGGCCAGGTCGTCGAGCGCCTGGTGCTCCCGGCGAATGTCGGCAAATGAGGGGGCAAGTGACGCGATGAACCCGAGGACCGAGAAACGCCTGATCACCGGCCCCGCCGGCGAGATCGAATGCGCGCTGGACGCGCCCGCCGAAGGCACCGCGCCGCGCGGCCTCGCGTTGGTCTGCCATCCGAACCCGGTGCAGGGCGGCACGATGGACAACAAAGTCGTGCAGACCCTGGCCCGCGCCTTCCTGCAGCTGGGCTACCGCACGGCGCGCTTCAACTACCGAGGTGTCGGCCGCTCGCAGGGCGCCTGGGACGAAGGCCGCGGCGAGATCGACGACGCGATGGCCGTGCTGAACGAGGTGCGCGAGCCCGGCGAGACGCTGGTGCTGGCGGGCTTTTCCTTCGGTGGCTATATCGCCTCGCAGGCCGCGCTGCGCCTGCCCGAGGGCGCCAAGGCCGAACGCCTGGTGCTGGTCGGCCCCGCGACGAGCCGCTTCGACACCGCCGCGGTGCCGCCCGACACGCTGGTGATCCACGGCGAGGTCGACGATGTGGTGCCGCTGTCGGCCGTGCTCGACTGGGCGCGGCCGCAGGTGCTGCCGGTCGTCGTCGTGCCCGGTGTCGGCCATTTCTTCCATGGGCAGCTGCCGCTGCTCAAGAGCCTGGTGCTGAGCCACTGGGCCGCTTCCGCTTAAAGAACCCCTTCTCCCCACCGAATGAAACAACTGATTGCCCTGCTGGTCGTCTCCGCGGCCGCCCTGAACGCATCCGCCCAAGCCCCGCAGCCGCCCGAGATCGCGGCCCGCAACTACATCCTGCTGGACGTCACCGCCAACAAGGTGCTGGCCGAGCGCGAGGCCGATGCGCCGCAGGACCCCGCCTCGCTGACCAAGCTGATGACGGCCTACCTGGTCTTCGACGCGCTGAAGCAGAAGCGCCTGACGCTGGACCAGCACATGACCGTCTCCAAGCGTGCCTGGGACGAGCGCAAGGGCGACCCCTCGCTGATGTTCATCGACACGACGATGACCCCGACGGTCGACGAACTGCTGCGCGGCCTGATCATCCCGTCGGGCAACGACGCCGCGGTGGCGCTCGCCGAGGGCGTGGGCGGCTCGGTGGAGCAGTTCGTCGCGATGATGAATCGCCAGGCGCAGGCCTGGGGCCTGAAGAACACCAGCTTCACCAACGTTACCGGCCTGACCCAGCCCAGCCACAAGAGCAGCGCGCGGGACGTGGCGATGATCGCCGTCCACATCATCCAGGACTTCCCCGAGTACTACCCGTACTACTCGCAGAAGGAATACACGTACAACAAGATCAAGCAGCACAACCGCAACATGCTGCTGACCCGCGACCCGACGGTCGACGGCATGAAGACCGGCTACACCGACGCCGCCGGCTACTGCCTGGTGGCCAGCGCCCAGCGCGACTTCCCCAACGGCAAGCGCCGCCTGATCAGCGTGGTGATGGGCACGGCCTCCAAGGAAGCCCGCGCCAGCGAGAGCCAGAAGCTGCTGAACTGGGGCTACTCGGCCTTCGACGCGCTGCGCCTGTTCGACGGCAGCCAGGCGATCAGCACGGTGCCGGTCTGGAAGGGCGCCGAGAAGACCGCCAAGCTGGGCGCGGCCGGCCCGGTGTTCGTCGCGGTGCCGCGCGGCGAGGGCGCCAAGCTGCAGACCCGCGTCGAGCACACCGACCCGCTGGTCGCTCCGCTCGCCAAGGGCCAGCGCGTGGGCACGCTGAAGGTCACGACGGCAGCAGGCGTGCCGGTTGCCGAGGTGCCGCTGGTGGTGCAGGAGCCCGTGGAACTGGCCGGCCTGCTGGGCCGTGCCTGGGATGCCCTGCGCCTGTGGATCAAGTGATCTAATCGAATGACGGTCCGCTCGACCGCTCGCCGGGAGTCAAGCGAATGAACGCAGCCCTCTTGCCTGACCTGCCCTCGTACCTCAACGGCGGCTTCCAGCCGCTGGCCGAGGCCAAGGTGTCCGCGATGGATCGCGGCTTCATCTTCGGCGACGGCGCCTACGAGGTGCTGCCGGTCTACGGGCGGCGCCTGTTCCGCTTCGACGAACACATGGACCGGCTCGAGCGCAGCCTGGCCAAGCTGCGCATCGCCAGCCCGCTGCTGCGCGCCCAATGGCTGGACGTGGCGCGCCAGCTGATCGCCAAGGTCGATGCGGAGAACCAGCTGGTCTACCTGCAGGTGACGCGAGGCGTGGCGATGCGCGCGCACGTGATGCCGCAGGACATAGCACCCACGCTGTTCGCCTACGCCAGCCCCTTCGCCGGCGTCGCCGAGGAGGTGCGCCACCACGGCGTGGCCTGCGTTACCGCCCGCGACTTCCGCTGGGAGCGTGGCGACATCAAGAGCACTTCGCTGCTGGGCAACGTGCTCGCTCGTCAGATCTCCGCCGACCAGGGCGCCGCCGAGACCATCATGCTGCGCGACGGCTTCGTCACCGAGGCCTCCTCGTCCAACGTCTGGATCGTCAAGGAGGGCGCGCTGCTGGGCCCGCCCAGGAGCGAGCAGGTGCTGGAGGGCATCCGCGTGGAGCTGCTGCGCGAACTCTGCGAGGAAGAGGGCATCGGCTACAACCTGCGCCCGATCTCCGAGGCCGAGCTGGTCGCCGCCGACGAGATCATCCTCAGCTCCGCTGGCCGCGAGATCCTGGCGGTGACGACGCTGGACCACCAAGCGGTCGGCCACGGCGCGCTGCACGGCAAGCCCGGCCCGGTCTATGCGCGCCTGTACGAGGCCTACCAGCGCGCCAAGAAAATCCAACTCACATGAACATCACCCCGCCGCCCGACATCCCGCCCGAACAATCGCTGATCGAGTACCCGTCCAAGTTCCCGATCAAGGTGATGGGCGAGCAGGTCGACGGCTTCATCGAGGCCATCACGATGGTGGCCCAGACTTTCGACCCGACCTTCGACACCACGTCCATCGAGCAGCGTCCCAGCAAGGGTGGCAAGTACCTGGGGCTGACGATCACCGTCACCGCCACCAGCCGCGAGCAGTTGGACGAGCTCTACCGCACGCTGACCACCCATCCGATGGTCAAGGTCGTGCTCTGACCCAGGCTCAGGACGCCGTCCCGAGCGCCCGGTCCAGTTCCTTGACCTTGTAGGGCGCCGCGTCGTCGCCGTTGCGCGCGGCGATGTCGTACCAGTAGCGCGCCAGCCGCAGGTCCTGCGAGACGCCGTTGCCGGTCTCGTACATCGAGGCCAGGATGTATTGCGATCCCACGTCGCCGCCCTTGGCCGCCTCGCGATACCAGTGCGCCGCCTGCTCCATGCTGTGGCCCACGCCACGGCCCATGAAGTAGGACGTGGCCACGGCGACCTGGGCCTGCACGTCGCCGTGCTCCGCGGCGCGGCTGTACCAGCGGAACGAGGCCGGCAGGTCCTGCCGGCCGCCGAGGCCCAGTTCGTGGAACTGTCCCAAGGCCCATTCCGCACTGACGAAGCCGCCGCGCGCCGCCCGCTCCAGCAGGCGTTTGGCCTCGCGGACGTCGGGCTTCGGCAGCTCGCCGCGCAGGTGCATCATCGCCAGGTTGTATTCGCCGACCGGCACGTGGCGTTTCGCCAGGCCCCTGAAGCCCTGCGCGGCCAGCGGCAGGTTGCCGTCGGCATAAGCCGTTAGTGCAGCTGACAGGCGCGGATCTTCCGCCGCGTTTGCCGTGGCGAGCAGCAGGGACAAGACGAGAGCCAGCATCGTTCGCATGACCCCGACGCTACCATTCCCGCCCATGATCGTTAAAACCCTGGGCCGCGTGGACTACGCGGCCACCGTCGAGGCGATGCAGGCCTTCACCGCCGAACGCGCGGCGGACACGCCCGACGAACTCTGGCTCTGCGAGCACCCGCCCACCTACACGCAAGGCATCGCCGGCAAGGCCGACCATGTGCTGGATGCCGGCGGCATCCCCGTCGTGCAGACCAACCGCGGCGGCCAGGTCACCTACCACGGGCCGGGCCAGGTGGTGGCCTATCCGCTGGTGGACCTGCGGCGGCTGGGCTGCTTCGTCAAGGAGTACGTCTTCCGCATCGAGGCGGCGGTGATCCAGACGCTGGACCGCTTCGGTGTCACCGGCCATCGCGTGGCCGGCGCGCCCGGCATCTATGTGCGGCTGGACGAGCCCGGCTCCCACGCGGCGCTGACCGGCCCGGCCGATCCGCTGGACCCGTTCCGCGGCCTGGGCAAGGTGGCGGCGCTGGGCATCAAGGTCAGCCGGCACTGCACCTACCACGGCGTGGCGCTGAACGTCGCGATGGACCTGGAGCCCTTCCACGGCATCAACCCATGCGGCTATGCCGGGCTGGAAACCGTGGACCTCGTAAAATTGGGCATTCACACCGACTGGGCCAGCGTGGCCGAGATCCTTGGCGAGCGTCTCGCCGCTCAATTGACTCCCTGACATGGCCACCGAAAACGTCATCCACGAAGCCCAGACCGCCGCCGACTACGACGCCTCCGCCAAGCAGAAGGCGCAGGCCAAGACGGCGCGCATCCCGATCAAGATCGTGCCGGCCGGCGAGATGCTGAAGAAGCCGGAGTGGATCCGCGTCAAGGCCGGTTCGCCGTCCACGCGCTTCTACGAGATCAAGCAGATCCTGCGCGAGCACAAGCTGCACACGGTCTGCGAGGAAGCCTCCTGTCCGAACATCGGCGAGTGCTTCGGCAAGGGCACGGCCACCTTCATGATCATGGGCGACAAGTGCACGCGGCGCTGCCCGTTCTGCGACGTCGGCCATGGCCGCCCGGACCCGCTGGACGTGGACGAGCCGCTGAACCTGGCCAAGACCATCGCCGCGCTGAAGCTCAAGTACGTGGTGATCACCAGCGTGGACCGCGACGACCTGCGCGACGGCGGTGCCGGCCATTTCGCCGAATGCATCACCAAGGTCCGCGAGCTGAGCCCCACGACCCAGATCGAGGTGCTGGTGCCGGACTTCCGCGGCCGCATGGACCGCGCGCTGGACATCCTCAAGGCCGCCCCGCCGGACGTGATGAACCACAACCTCGAGACCGCGCCGCGCCTGTACAAGGAAGCGCGCCCGGGCTCGGACTACCAGTTCAGCCTGAACCTGCTGAAGCGCTTCAAGGAAGCAGTGCCCGGCGTGCCGACCAAGAGCGGCATCATGGTCGGCCTCGGCGAGACCGACGAGGAGATCCTGCAGGTCATGCGCGACATGCGCGAGCACAACATCGACATGCTGACGATCGGCCAGTACCTGGCCCCGTCGGGCCACCACCTGCCGGTGCGCCGCTACGTGCACCCGGACACCTTCAAGATGTTCGAGGCCGAGGCCTACAAGATGGGCTTCTCGCACGCGGCCGTCGGCGCGATGGTGCGCTCCAGCTACCACGCGGACCAGCAGGCCCACGCGGCGGGCGTCTGAGTCAGGCAGCCGGGGCCAGCACGGCCCGGTTGCGCCCGGCGGCCTTGCCCGCGTAGAGCGCCTTGTCGGCGCGGCGCACCGCGTTGTCGAAGGCCTCGCCCGGGTTCAGCATCGCCACGCCCAGCGTCATCGTGACGTGCAGCGGCTCGCCGCCGGCCGAGAGCTGCAGCGGCGCGTCGCTGACCTGCTGGCGGATGCGCTCGGCGATGCTCTCCGCGCCGTCCAGGGCGGTCTGCGGCAGCAGCACGATGAACTCCTCGCCGCCCCAGCGGCAGACGCAATCGGCATTGCGTGCGACGTTGCGGATCAGGTGGCTGACGTGGCGCAGCACGGCGTCGCCGACCTCATGGCCGAAGCGGTCGTTGATGCTCTTGAAGTGGTCCAGGTCGGCCAGGGCCACGCACAGCGAGCCGCCGTAGCGCTCGCTGCGCGCCAGCTCCTGCGCGGCCGTGGCCATGAAGTGGCGGCGGTTGAACAGGCCGGTCAGCGGGTCGATCGAGGCGAACTCCATCAGCCGGCGCTGCACCCGCACGATGACGATGAAGTAACGCTGTACCAGCGCGCACAGCGTGAACAGCAGGATGGCGAGGTTGATCAGCCGCAGGCGGCCCAGCATGACCGGCGAGACGGCCGTGTCCTGCAGCGACGTCCCGGGGCTGCCGTCCAGCCACAGCACCAGCAGGCTGACGCCCAGCGCGAGCAGCCACTTGGTCTTCATGCCGATGCGGCCGGCGACGAGGATGGCCGGCGCCAGGGCCAGCAGGACCAGATGGAAGCTGGCATCGCGGCCATAACGCAGCGACTGGACTGACAGCGCCGCGATGGCCAGCGCCAGGAAGCCGAGCAGGGCGGCCAGGAATACCGGGTAGCTGCGCCGCATGCCGGTCAGCGGATACAGCGGCAGCATCGCCAGGCCGATGGCGGCGGTGAAGCGCCAGTTCGGGTCGCCGTGCTGCCAGAAGAACAGCGAGTGCAGCAGCGCCATCGCCAGGCCCAGCAGCACGCCCTGCTGGACCAGCAGGCGGAAGGTCGAGCGCACGACGGCGCTGTCCTGTTCGTCGGTGGCGTCCTGCAGATCCACCTGCATCGGAACGCTCAGCCCTCGGCCAGCAGTTGCTCCACCAGGCCGTGCAGGGCGGCGAAGTCGGGTTCGCCCACGTAGCGCTTGACGATCTCGCCGCGCTTGTTGATCACGAAGGTGGTGGGCGTCAGCTGCACGCTGCCGAAGCTGCGGGCGATCTCGCCGGTGTTGTCGATGGCCACGCCGAAGGGCAGCTTGCGCGTCTGCACATAGTTGGCCACGAAGGCCGGCGGGTCGTAGCTCATGGCCACGCCGAGGGTGTCGAAACCGCGGGCCTTGTACTTCTCGTAGGTGGAGATGATCTGCGGCATCTCGTGCATGCAGGTCGTGCAGCTGGTGGCCCAGAAGTTGACCAGCATCACCTTGCCCTGCCACTGGGCCGACGTCGCCTTGGCGCCGTCCAGCAGCGTGTAGCTGACCGGCGGGGCGGTCTCGCGCTGGCCCAGGGCCTGGTAGGCCAGGGCGGCGGCTCCGGCCGCGAGGCCGGCAAGCACCAGGGAGACGAAGACGAGGCGGCGCTGCTTGTTCATGGCGCCAGTTTAGTCCGGGCCGCCGTCAGATGCCGCGGGCGAGCTCATAGCCCAGCAGGGCCGGCAGGGCCTCGGCCAGATGGGCGCGGGCCACGCGGGCGATGCCGTCGGCGGTCTCGTTGGAAGACTGCGGCGCGTGCGCGCCGTCCTGCACTTCCACGAAGCTGAAGTTGGGCAGTTCCTGCAGCACCTCGGCACGCAGGCGCTGCAGTGCCGGGCCCTGGCGGCTGCTGTCGTAGAGGATGCCGTGGGGCAGGCCCTCGCTGCAGAACTCGACCGCGGCCTCCGCGCTGGAGACGACATCGACGATCAGCCCCATATGGCCGATCGCCGACCGGATCTCGGCCTGCAGCGCCGCCTCGGCGGTGATGATCAGCAGGTGGCTGCCGGCCAGCGGCTTGGAGTTGCCGGAGTGGGGCTGGAAGCCGCTGGGGGGCGCGGTGTCGGCGAACGGCGAGTCGGAGTCGGTCCGGGGATCGGAGAAACCGGGTTCGTCGCCGACGACCTGCGGGAACTCGAGGTTCAGCACGGTGATGCCGGCCTCGTCCTCGCGCACCGGCTGGATGCCCATGGTCAATGCCGTCTGCTCGACGAGGCGCCAGCTCAGCGAGTTCAGCGCGCTTGGCTCTTCGGCCGCGCGCGAGCCGTCGATCAGGTCGAGCGCGCGGTTGGCGAAGCGGCAGCTCAGTCGGGCGCGCACCGGCCAGGGCGTCAGCTCCAGGCGCAGGTCGATCGAGGACTGCGTGCTGGCGAGGGACCAGTCCATCAGCGCGTTGAGCAGCGAGAAGATCAGCGCGCCGTCGCCGACGATCTCGACCGGCTTGAGCAGCTGCCGCACCTGGATGCCGCGGGCCTGTGATTCGCGGCTGCGATGGGTCAGCACGCCGCGCAGCAGCTGGGTCAGGTGCAGGCGCTCGCGCGACAGGTGCAGGCGGCCCGAGGCCAGGCGCGCCAGCTGCTGCCCGACCATGCCGGCCTCGCGGGCCTGGTTCACGCTCTCGCGCAGTGTGCGCAGGCTCTGGCGGTCGATCTGGCCGGTGTTGATCAGCCCGTGGATGCGCTCCAGGGCGGTGCTCAAGGGGCCGGCGATCTCGGCGCCGAGCTGCTGGATGATCTCGGCCCATTGCATCCCGTCGGGCCCCGGCGCAGGCGCGCGCTCCCGGCCGTCGGGCGGCGGGGAACTGCTGGGTGCGGAGGGAGGCCTGGACATGAGCTAACGGGCAGACTGGACGGCGTCGGAGTGTCGCGGTCCGGCGATGCTCCGGGCAGGGTCTGGCAGCGTCCATCCCGTGATCGGGTGGATTCCTCCACACTCCCCCGGACTCGGCGTGTACCCGGCGATATTTACGCCACGCCGTCAGCCCGCTGTCAGCTGACGACGCCGGCCTGTCTCAGCGAAGCGATCCGTGCTTCGTCGCAGCCGATCTCGCGCAGCAGCTCGTCGGTGTGCTGGCCGAGCAGCGGCGGCGCGTGCCGGTAGCTGACCGGCGTAACGCTGAGCTTCAGCGGACTCGCGACCAGGCGCAGCTGATGCGTCAGCGGGTGTTGCAGGGCGACCGTCATGCCGCGGGCCTGCACCTGCGGATCGGCAAAGGTGCCGGCCAGGTCGTTGATGGCGCCGCAGGGCACCTGGGCGGCTTCCAGCTCGGCGAGCCAGGCGTCGCGGGGGCGTCGCTCGAGCACTTCGGCGATCTGCGGCACGAGTAGCGCGCGGTGGCGCACCCGGTCGGCGTTGGTGGCGAAGCGCGGATCGGCGGCCCAGTCCGGGCGGCCGGCGATCGCGCAGAACTTGGCGAACTGGCCGTCGTTGCCGACCGCGAGGATCAGGTGGCCATCGCTGCAGGCGAAGGTCTGGTAGGGCACGATGTTCTGGTGCGCGTTGCCCATGCGCTGGGGCGCCTGGCCCGTGCAGAGGTAGTTGGCGCCGAGGTTCGCCAGCATGGCCACCTGGGCGTCCAGCAGGGCCATGTCGATCACCTGCCCCTGGCCGGTGGCATCGCGATGGCGCAGCGCGGCGAGGATGGCGACGCTGGCGTACATGCCGGTGAAGAGGTCGGCCACGGCCACGCCGACCTTCTGCGGGCCGCCACCGGGCAGGTCGTCGCGCTCTCCGGTGACGCTCATCAGGCCCCCGAGGCCTTGCACGGCGTAGTCGTAGCCGGCGCGGTCGCGGTAGGGGCCGGTCTGGCCGAAGCCGGTGATGGAGCACACGACCAGGCGCGGGTTCTGGGCCATCAGCGTGGCGGCGTCCAGGCCGTAGCGGGCCAGGTCGCCGACCTTGTAGTTCTCGACCAGCACGTCGGCCTCGCCGGCGAAGCGGCGGATCAAGTCCTGGCCTTCTGCCGTGGCGATGTCGATGGCGATCGAGCGCTTGTTGCGGTTGGCCCCGAGGTAGTAGGCCGCCTCGGCGGTATCGGCGCCGGCATCGTCCTTCAGGTAAGGCGGGCCCCAGCTGCGGGTGTCGTCGCCGCGGCCGGGGCGTTCGACCTTGATGACGTCGGCGCCGAGGTCGGCCAGCGTCTGGGTGCACCAGGGGCCGGCCAGCACGCGGGAGAGGTCGAGCACGCGTACGCCGGCCAGGGCGCTCGGGGCCTGCGGGAGCGGGTCTGTTGTCTGCTGGGATGCCATGGAGACCGATTGTGCGGCCTCGGATAATCGCGCCATGGTGACAAAGAAGAGCTGGGCAGCGCTGCTGATGCTGCTGGGGTTGATGGCCTGTTCGCCCGGGCTGAACTGGCGCGAGGTGCGGCCGGCGGGCGCTGGCGCCAAGGCCTTGTTTCCCTGCAGGCCGGAAGTGGCCGAGCGGGGCGCGCCGCCGATGGGCCTGGCCCAGTGCGAGGCCGGCGGCCGCAGCTTCGCGCTGGCCTGGGCCCAGGCGCCGGGGCCGGAACTGGTCGGGTCGGCATTGATCCGCATGCGTGAGTCGCTGGCGCTCCGGCTGGTGGCCAGCGGCGAAACACCGCAAACCATCAACGTGGCGGGCATGACGCCGTCGCCGCAGGCCCTGTCGCAGACGCTGTCGGGAAGTTCATGGGCGCGGGTCGCGGTGTTCGCCCGAGGCCTGCGCATCTACCAGGCTACGATGCTGGGCGGGAAGCCGGGCCGCGAGGCGGACGAGGCGTGGCAGGCCTTCGTCGGGGGCCTGGTCTTGCTCGATTGATAATGCCGCCATGCCTGGCCTGTTCCTGATTGCCCACGCCCCCTTGGCCTCCGCGATGAAAGCGGTGGCGCAGCACACCTTCCCGAACTGCGTGCCGCAGGTGGCGGTGCTCGATGTGACGCCCGACATGTCGGACGACGACGTCGAGTTGGCGGCCCGTGCCGTGCTGGCCGAATACCGGCACGAGGAGTGGCTGATCATGGTCGACGTCTTCGGCGCCACGCCCAGCAATGCGGCAAAGCGCCTGCTCGATCCCGCCGGTCGCCGCCGCATGGTCACGGGGCTGAACACGCCGATGCTCTGGCGCTCGCTGTGCTACGGCGACCAGCCGCTCGATGCCCTGGTCGGCCTGGCGGTCGAAGGCGGCAAGGCGGGCATCGTTGTGGCCGACATCCCTTCCGCGAACCCTTCCGAGGATCCCGAGTCTCCATGATCAAGTCCACGCTCACCATCAGCAACAAGCTGGGCCTGCATGCCCGTGCATCGGCCAAATTGACCAAGCTGGCAGGATCTTTCCAATGCGATGTGTTCATGAGCAAGAACAATCGCCGCGTCAACGCCAAGAGCATCATGGGCGTGATGATGCTGGCGGCGGGCATCGGCGCGCAGGTGGAACTGGAGACCGAAGGCGCCGATGAACAGGCGGCCCAGGAGGCCATCACGGCCCTGGTCAATGACAAGTTCGGCGAAGGCCAGTAAAGCTCTTTGTCCCTGCGCCGAGCGAGGCCGGATGCGCTGCTAAAGTCGACGCACCATGAGCATCCAGGTCTTCGGCATTCCGGTATCACGAGGCGTGGCCATCGGCCGGGCCGTGCTCGTCAACTCGAGCCGGGTGGACGTCGCCCACTACTTCATCGCGGAAGACCAGATCGAGGCCGAGATCGCGCGCGCCATCTCGGCCCGCGACGAGGTGGTCCGCGAGCTCGAGACACTGAAGGCCGACTTGCCGAGCGACGCGCCGCACGAACTGGCCGCGCTGCTGGACGTGCACCTGATGCTGCTGCACGACGAGGCGCTGACCGGCGCCACCAAGCAATGGATCGTCGAGCGCCACTACAACGCCGAGTGGGCCTTGTCGGCCCAGCTGGAAGTGCTGGCGCGGCAGTTCGACGAGATGGAAGACGACTACCTGCGCGAGCGCAAGGCTGACCTGGAGCAGGTCGTCGAACGCATCCTGGGCGCGCTGGCGCGTGAGCAGGGGCGCAATCCGGTCGACGCCGCCAGCGTCGTGCAGCGCGACTTCGCCGGCGAGGACCCGCTGCTGCTGGTCGCCGCGGATATCGCGCCGGCCGACATGATGCAGTTCAAGCGCAGCATCTTCCACGGCTTCATCACCGACATCGGTGGCAAGACGTCGCACACGGCCATCGTGGCGCGGAGCATGGACATCCCGGCCGTCGTCGGCACGCGCGAGGCGTCCCGGCTGATCCGCCAGGACGACTGGGTCATCATCGACGGGGATGCGGGAACCGTCATCGTCGATCCGTCGCCGATCGTGCTCGAGGAATACCGCTTCCGTCAGCGCCAGAGCGAACTGGAGCGCGCCCGCCTGGCCCGCCTGCGCCACAAGCCGGCCGTGACCCTGGATGGCGAGCAGATCGAACTGCATGCCAATATCGAGATGCCGGCCGATGCGCAGGCCGCGGTGGATGCCGGGGCGACAGGTGTCGGCCTGTTCCGCAGCGAGTTCCTGTTCATGAATCGTGAGGGTGAACTGCCCGGCGAGGACGAGCAGTTCGTCGCCTATCGCGCGGCGGTCGAGGCGATGCGGGGCATGCCCGTGACGATCCGGACGGTCGACGTCGGTGCCGACAAGCCGCTGGACCGCATGAGCGCCCACGAGCTCCGCCACGAGCATGTCCTCAATCCGGCGATGGGCCTTCGCGCGATCCGCTGGTGTCTCGCCGAGCCAAGCATGTTCCGGCAGCAGTTGCGGGCGATCTACAGGGCCAGTGCCTATGGCAAGGTCAAGCTCCTGATCCCGATGGTCGCCCACCTGAGCGAGATCCGGCAGATCCTGGAGATCACCAAGAAGGTCCAGCAGCAACTCACTGACGCCGGGCACGCATACACGAACGTCGAATTGGGCGTCATGATCGAGATCCCGGCTGCGGCGGTGATGCTGCCCCTGCTGCTTCGGCATGTTGACTTCGTGTCCATCGGCACCAACGACCTGATCCAGTACACCTTGGCCATCGATCGGGCCGATGAGGCAGTCGCTCATCTCTACGATCCCTGGCACCCGGCCGTGCTGCAGTTGCTCGCCAGTTCGATTGCGCATGCGCGCCAGGCCGGCAAGTCCGTCAGCGTCTGCGGGGAGATGGCCGGTGACCCCGCCTTCACCTTCCTGCTGCTCGCCATGGGCTTGCGTAGCTTCTCCATGCATCCCTCGCAGATCCCGGCCGTCAAGCAACGCATCCTGCGCGCGGACGCCGGGCGACTGGCCAACTACATTCAGGACGTTCTGAACAGCGACGATCCCCAGCGGAGCGCGGAGTTCGCCTTCGCTGCGTACCGCGCCGAGAGCAAGCTTCAATAGGGCCTCGCTGGCACCGCTTGGCGGGCCCAGTGAGAAAAGTGCTCGAAAGTCTTGTGACGGCCAAAAAAGCTGTGCTACAGTAGCGGGCTTCGCTGA
>NZ_LYVQ01000072.1 GCF_001984095.1 Pelomonas sp. KK5 | reverse complement strand
CCGGCGGTGGCGGCGGCTACGGTGGTGGCGGCGGCGGCTACGGCGGCGGTGGCCGCTCCGGCGGCGGCGGCGGCAGCTACGGCGGCGGTGGCCGTTCGGGCGGCGGCTACTAAGCTTTCGCAAGCAACAGAAAGGGCACCTCGGTGCCCTTTTTGCATTGCTGCTGCCGGCTTCAGCCGTTCGCGCGGTGCTTGCGCTTGCGGCCGACCAGCAGCCGGTCGAACACGGCGTTCGGCAGCGCGCGCATCAGCTTGGCGACGACGCCCATCTGCCACGGGATCACACGGTAGCTGACGCCCTGCTGAATCGCTGCGAAGGCGCGCTCGGCGAAGGCCTCCGGCTGCATCAGGAAGGGCATGCCGTACTCGTTCCTGCTGGTCAGCGGCGTGGCCACGTAGCCCGGCAGCAGGGTCACGACCTTGACGCCCTGCGGCCGGCATTCGGCACGCAGCGCCTCGCAAAAGCTGATCACCGCCGCCTTGCTGGAGCAGTAGGCCGCATGGCCCGGCAGGCCGCGGATGCCCGCCACGCTGGCGATGCCCACCAGCGTGCCGGCACGGCGCTCGTTCATCGGAGTGATGAAGGGCTGGAAGGTGGCGGCCATGCCGATGTTGTTGGTGGCGTAGACCTGCTGCATGACCGCCAGATCCTCGAAGTAGGCGCTGTCGATGCCGACGCTGATGCCGGCATTGGCGATGACCACATCGGGCAGGCCCTGGGCCTCGATGCAGGCGCGGCCGACAGCGGCAATGGCGGCGGTATCGCTGACGTCGGCGCCGTAAATCCTGCAGCGCTCGGGGGTCAGGCCTTGCCCGTCGGCCCAGGCCTGCAGTTCCGCCGTGCGCCGCGCCACCAGGGCCAGCCGCCAGCCGGCCTGGTGATAGCGCAGCGCCAGCGCCTGACCGATGCCGCTGGAGGCGCCGGTGATGTAGACGAGCGGGGCTGTCATTTCCTGGCCGGGGCGGCCGGCGAGAGCACGCGTCCGTTGGGGCCGACATCGAAGCGGCCGGTCGTGCGACCGCTGTAGTTCAGCAGCGCGTGCAGGTGGTCATAGAGGAAGGTCTGGGCCTGCAGATGGGCGCCGCCGTAGTCGATCGTCACCGGCAGGTGCGAACGCAGTTGCTCGCTATTGGACAGGGCCTGCAGGAACTCGCCACGCACGACCAGCTGCGGAGTGGGCAGCGGCGCGCCGCTGGCATCGACGAGGAAGCGCTGGACCAGCACATCGCCGTAGAGCTGCATGTCGCTGCCGTCGCTGTTGGAGACGCCGCGGCGGGCGGTGGCCAGGGTCAGGCTGCCGTCCGTGCCGATGGCGCGCAGGCGGACCTCGTCGATCTCCAGCGTGTCGGTATCGGGATAGTGGCGCAGCTCGCGGCCCTCGATGCGGCCGCGCAGCAGGCCGTTCGCACCGACGCGCTCCAGCGAGAAGTCGTTCATCCGGTAGTCGGGCTCGTGGCGCGGCGGCGGCGCTTCCGCCTGGTCCTCGGCGGACGGCGTGTTCTTGACCAGCCACCAGGTGCCGCCGGCCAGCGCCGCCATCAGCAGCAGCGGCAGGTAGGCCGAGAGCAGGCTCTGCAGCCGCCACAGCCAGGGCACCGGCACCCGCGCCCGTGCGGCCGCCGGTGGCGGCGCCAGCGTCGTCGCCATCAGCGGGCGCCCCCGCTGGTGTCGTTGCCGCTGCTGCCGTCCAGCGTGCCCAGGTGGCCGTTCAGCAGCTGGGCATAGCGGCCGCAGGCCAGCAGGATCAGGTCGCAGCACTCGCGGGCCGCGCCGTGGCCGCCGGCGGCCCGGGTCACGTAGTGGGCGCGGGCCTTGGCCTCCGCATGGGCCTGGGCCGGCGCGCAGGCAAAGCCGGCGCGGGCCAGCAGCGGCAGGTCGGGCCAGTCGTCGCCCATCACCGCGACCTCCGGCCAGCCGACGCCCAGCGCGTCCAGCAGCGGCTGGGCCACCGCGAGCTTGTCCTTGGCGCCGTAGGCCGCGTGCTTGAGGCCCAGGTCCGCCACGCGGCGGCGCACGGCCGGGGAGTCGCGCCCGGTGATGATGATCGGCACGATGCCGGCCTGGTCCAGCAGCTTCAGGCCCTGGCCGTCCAGCGTGGAGAAGGCCTTGAAGACCTCGCCCGTCTCGCCGATGAAGACGCTGCCGTCGGTCAGCACGCCGTCCACGTCGAAGATGGCCGCCTTCAGGCCCAGGCCTGTGCCTTGCGCCTTCAGCAGCAGTTCGGGGGGGAAGCTCAGTGCGGGGGCGAGCGACATCAGATGACCTTGGCGCGCATCAGGTCGTTGATGGTGATGGCGCCCTGCAGCGCATGCTGCGCGTCGACGACCAGCACGACGGTGATGCGGGCCGATTCCATCAGGTCCGCCGCGTCCACGGCCAGCGCGGTCGGCGCAATGGTGCGCGGCTTCGCGTGCATCACCTCGGCGGCCGTCAGCGCGCGCAGGTCCTCGCCCTTCTCGACCAGGCGGCGCAGGTCGCCGTCGGTGAACACGCCCTGCACCACGTCGTCCGCATCGACGACGATCGCCACGCCCAGGCCCTTGGCCGACATCTCGCGCATCATCTCGGTGAAGGGCAGCTCCGGCGCCACGCGGGGCAGCGCATCGCCGCTGCGCATCAGGTCGCGCACGTGCGTGAGCAGCTTGCGGCCCAGCGCACCGCCGGGGTGGGAGCGGGCGAAGTCCTCGGGCTTGAAGCCGCGCGCGTCCAGCAGGGCCACGGCCAGCGCGTCGCCCAGCGCCATCTGCGCGGTGGTGGACGCGGTGGGGGCCAGCTGCAGCGGGCAGGCTTCCTCGGTGACGGCGCTGTCCAGCACGATGTCGGCATGGCCGGCGAGGCTCGATTCGGCGCGGCCGGTCATCGCGATGATGGGCACGCCCAGGCGCTTGAGCACCGGCAGGATGGCGTTGAGCTCGTCGCTCTCGCCGGAGTTGGACAGGGCGATCACCACGTCCTGCTGCGTCACCATGCCCAGGTCGCCATGGCTGGCCTCGGCCGGATGGACGAACAGCGCCGGCGTGCCGGTGCTGGACAGCGTGGCGCTGATCTTGCGGCCCACATGGCCGCTCTTGCCCATGCCCATCACGGCCACGCGGCCCTTGCAGGACAGGATGGTGGTGAGGGCGGCGGTGAAGGCATCGCCCAGGCGGGGCGCCAGTTCGCTGACGGCTTGCGCCTCGATGCGCAGGGCCTCGCGGGCAACGGCAAGCGCGCGCGCGGCGGAGGTGTGTTCGGTCATCCGGGGAGTTTAACTTTCGGGCCCGCCGAGGCACGGGGTTAGCATCGCGGCCCAGTATGGACATCAAGCACAACAACACCCGCTTCGATTTCGGCGTCGCCCTGGTCGCGCTCGCCCTGCTGCTGGCCTGGGATGCCAGCGGGCTGGACCTCCTGCTGGTCCGCCACTGGGCGGACGCCGCCGGCTTCCCCTGGCGCGAGCGCTGGATCACGGCGCGCGTGCTGCACGAAGGCGGGCGCATGGCCGCCTGGGGGGTGGCCGCGGTGCTGCTGGTCAACATCTGGAAGCCGGTCTGGCCCGAGCAGACGAAGCGCGAGCGCATCTGGTGGCTGGCCGCGACGCTGGTCTGCGTGCTGGTGATCCCGATGATCAAGAGGGTCAGCACCACCAGCTGCCCCTGGGACCAGGCCGAGTTCGGCGGCGTGGCGCAGTACGTCTCGCACTGGCGCTTCGGCGTGCTGGACGGCGGGCCGGGCAAGTGCTTCCCCTCCGGCCACGCCAGCTCGGCCTTCGCCTTCCTGAGCGGCTATTTCGCGCTGCGCCGCGCCTATCCGCGCGGCGCCCGCGCCTGGCTGCTAACGACGATCCTCATCGGCGCCGTGTTCGGCTTCGTGCAGATGATCCGCGGGGCCCACTACGCCAGCCACACGATGTGGACGGCGTGGGTGTGCTGGGTGGTGTGCGCCGTCGGCGCGCGCATCTGGCTGACGCCGCGCAACAGCTAGGTATTTCGGGCCGAGCGCCGGGCCGCCCCAAGCCGGCCCACTTGACGATGTTGCCCGGGCTCGATGCCCGGGCAATCGCCGTCCCCTTGGGGGACCGACCAGGCGCGCCCGCGTTCAGCGCGGCGCGACTGGGCGAGGGGTCAGGGGTACAGGCCGCGCTCTTCGCGCGCCTGCAGCACGCGCGTGCAGGCCACGGTGAATGCCGCGGTGCGCAGCGAAATCTTGTGCTGCTCCGAGGTCTCCCAGATGTTCTTGAAGGCGCCGGTGATGATCTTGTCCAGGCGGACGTTGATCTCGTCCTCGGTCCAGAAGAAGGACGAGAAGTCCTGCACCCACTCGAAGTAGGAGACGGTCACGCCGCCCGAGTTGGCGATCACGTCCGGCACGATCACGATGCCGCGGTCGGCCAGCACCGATTCGCCGTCCGGCGTGGTCGGGCCGTTGGCGCCTTCCAGTACCAGACGGGTGTTGATGCGGCCGGCGCGCTCGGCGGTGATCTGGCCTTCCAGCGCGGCCGGGATCAGCACGTCGGTCTTCACATCCCAGAAGTTCTCGTTGGCGATCACGTCGCCACCCTTGAAGCCCATCACGCCGCCGGTCTGGGCCAGGTGGTCCAGCAGGTGCTGCATGTCGAAGCCCTGCTCGTTCAGTATGGTGCCGGTGTGGTCCTGCACGGCGACGATCTTGGCGCCGTTGGCGGCGAACAGCTTGGCGGCGATCGAGCCGACGTTGCCGAAGCCCTGCACCGCGACGCGCGCGCCTTCCATCGGGATGCTCAGGCGGCGCATCGCCTCGCGGCCGATCACGAACACGCCGCGGCCGGTGGCGGCCACGCGGCCCAGCGAGCCGCCCAGCGGGATCGGCTTGCCGGTGACGACGCCGGTCGCGGTGGCGCCGGTGTTCATCGAGTAGGTGTCCATCATCCAGGCCATGATCTGGCCGTTGGTGTTGACGTCCGGCGCCGGAATGTCCTGCTGCGGGCCGATGATGATGCCGATCTCGCTGGTGTACCGGCGCGTAACTTTCTCGAGTTCCTTCAGCGACAGCGTCTTCGGATCGAGCCGGATGCCGCCCTTGGCGCCGCCGTAGGGCAGGTTCACCGCGGCGTTCTTGATCGTCATCCAGGCCGACAGGGCCATCACCTCTTCCAGCGTGACATCCGGGTGGTAGCGCACGCCGCCCTTGCCGGGGCCGCGGGTCAGGCTGTGCTGGACGCGGTAGCCCTCGAAGTGGGCGATCGTGCCGTTATCCATCTCGATCGGGATGTCGACGATCAGCGCGCGCTTGGGGCGGCGCAGCGTCTCGACCCAGCGTGCCAGATGACCCAGGTAGGGGACAACGGCGTCGATCTGGGACAGGTAGGTACCCCAGGGACTGTTGCGCGAAGGCGAGACGAAGGACAGGTTGGACATTTGGTAATGCTCCGTAACTTTTATGTGGGCGGTACGGTATCTCGCCCAAAGCCCGCCCGCCAGCGTTTGGGAAGCCGAGTGAACATTCCGTTATGCGCCTTGTGCATACCCTGTGCGATTGTGCGCCGACGGCATGCCTCCATGCCAGTTCGGCAAGCCCAGTAACATCGATCGCACGATGACCAATGCGCTCGACCTCGCCCTGCTCTACCTAGTGGCCGCCGTGCTGGGTGTCGTCGCATTCCGCAGCCTGAAGCTGCCGCCGATGCTGGGCTACCTGGTCGTCGGCGTGCTGATCGGGCCGAACGCGCTGGGCCTGTCGGGCGACTCGGACAATGTCAGCTACCTGGCCGAGTTCGGCGTGGTCTTCCTGATGTTCGTGATCGGCCTGGAGTTCAACCTGCCCAAGCTGCGGAGCATGCGCACCGCCGTCTTCGGCCTGGGCCTGCTGCAGGTGGTGCTGACCATACTCGGCGCCGTGGCCGGCCACTTCGCGCTGGCCGCGCTGCTGCCGGCCCTGGGCCTGGCCTGGGATCTGCACTGGCAGGGCGCGCTGGTGCTGGGCGCGGCGATGGCCATGAGCAGCACCGCCATCGTCGTCAAGATGATGGCCGACCGGCTGGAACTGGAAAGCGAGCACGGCCGCCAGGTGATGGGCGTGCTGCTGTTCCAGGACCTGGCCGTGGTGCCGCTGCTGGTGATGATTCCGGCGCTGAACGACACCGGCGGCGAGATGGCCGTGGCGCTCGGCTGGGCGGGGCTGAAGGCGGTGGTCCTGCTGGGGCTGCTGCTGGCCGGGGGCCAGGTCTTGATGCGCTGGTGGTTGACGTTAGTGGCCAGGCGGCGCAGCGACGAGCTGTTCATGCTGAACCTGCTGCTGGTCACGCTGGGCCTGGCCTGGCTGACCGAGCACGCCGGCCTCTCGCTGGCGCTGGGCGCGTTCCTTGCCGGCATGCTGATCGCCGAGACGGAGTTCAAGCACCAGGTGGAGGCCGACATCCGGCCCTTCCACGACGTGCTGCTGGGCCTGTTCTTCATCACCGTGGGCATGAAGCTGGACTGGCACTCGCTGCTGGCGTACTGGCCGCTGGTGCTGGCGCTGACGATCGCGCCGACGCTGGCCAAGGCCGCGCTGATCGCCGGGCTGGCCAAGCTGTTCCGCGCGCCCACCGGCGTCTCGCTGCGCACCGGCCTCTACCTGGCGCAGGCGGGCGAGTTCGGCTTCGTGCTGCTGGCGCTGGGCACCGAGCACCGGTTGATCGCGGCGCAATGGGCAAGCCCGGTGCTGGCCGGGATGGTGCTGTCGATGCTGGTGGCGCCGCTGCTGATCCTGCAGAGCAACCGCATCGTGATGAAGCTGTCCAGCAGCGACTGGATGCTGCAGTCGCTGCAGCTGACGACGATCGCCAAGCGCGCGATCAAGACCGATGCCCACGTGATCATCTGCGGCTACGGCCGCAGCGGCCAGAACCTGGCGCGGATGCTGGAGGGCGAGCACATTCCCTACATGGCCCTGGACCTGGACCCGGACCGCGTGCGGCAGGCCGCCGCCGCGGGGCAGAACGTCGTCTTCGGCGACGCGGCGCGGCTGCAGAGCCTGATGGCAGCCGGCCTGGCGCGGGCCAGCGCGGTGGTCGTGACCTATCACGACACGCCCTCGGCGATGAAGGTGCTGCACCAGGTCCAGTCCCATGCCAAGCAGGTGCCGGTGATCGTGCGGACGATCGACGACAGTGACCTGGAGAAGCTGCGCGCCGCCGGCGCCACCGAGGTGGTGCCCGAGGCGATCGAGGGCTCGCTGATGCTGGCCAGCCACGCGCTGGCGCTGGTGGGCGTGCCGATGCGGCGCGTGATCCGCCTGGTCCGTGACGCTCGGGATGCGCGTTATGGCCTCCTGCGCGGCTACTTCCACGGCGCCGACGACGACACCGAGCAGCAGAGCGCGCGGCTGGCCTCGATCACGCTGCCGATGGGCAGCGCGCACGCCGGCCGTTCGCTGGCGGACCTGGCCCTGCAGGAGCTCAGCGTGGGCGTGGCGTCGCTGCGGCGGGCGGACGGCGCCGTCGTGGAGGCCGACGCCACGCTGCTGCTGCACGGCGGCGACACGCTGGTGCTCTCCGGTCTGCCGACCGACCTGGCGCTGGCCGAGGAGCGCCTGCTCGCCGGCTGAGTTCCCAAGGTGACAGGCGCGGAGGCGGCCTTGCGCCACACTGGCCGTGCGCACAGGATAAGGAAAGAGCACCGCCATGAACTTCGACTACAGCCCCAAGGTCCAGCAACTGCGCGAGCGCCTGCTGGCCTTCATGGACCAGCACATCTACCCCAACGAGCACCGCTTCCACGCGGAGATCGAGGCCAACCGCCAGGCCGGCAATGCCTGGGTGCCCAGCAAGCTGATCGAGGAACTGAAGCCGCTGGCCCGCCAGGCCGGGCTGTGGAACCTGTTCCTGCCCAAGTCGACGCGCGCGCCCGAAGGCCTGTCCAACCTCGAGTACGCGCCGCTGTGCGAGATCATGGGCCGCCTGCACTGGGCGCCCGAGGTCTTCAACTGCTCGGCGCCGGACACCGGCAATATGGAGACGCTGGAGCGCTATGCCTCCGAGGCGCTGAAGGACAAGTGGCTGGAGCCGCTGCTGCGCGGCGAGATCCGCTCGGCCTTCCTGATGACCGAGCCGGACGTGGCATCGAGCGATGCGACGAACATCCAGTGCCGCATCGACCGTGACGGCGACGACTACGTGATCAACGGCACCAAGTGGTGGTCCAGCGGCGCCGGCGACCCGCGCTGCGCCGTCTACATCGTGATGGGCAAGACCAACCCGGACGCTGGCAAGCACGAGCAGCAGTCGATGATCGTCGTGCCGGCCAATGCACCGGGCATCACCGTCAAGCGCTTCCTCAGCGTGTTCGGATATGACGACGCGCCGCACGGCCACATGGAGATCGAGCTGAAGAACGTGCGCGTGCCGGCGGCCAACATCCTGCTGGGCGAGGGCCGCGGCTTCGAGATCGCGCAGGGCCGCCTCGGCCCCGGCCGCATCCACCACTGCATGCGCTCGATCGGCGCGGCCGAGCGGGCGCTGGAGCTGATGTGCGAGCGGGCGCTGGCCCGCACCGCCTTCGGCAAGACGGTGGCGCAGCAGACCGTCACGCAGGAGCGCATCGCTGAAGCGCGCTGCAGCATCGAGCAGGCGCGCCTGCTGACGCTGAAGGCCGCCTACATGATGGACACCGTCGGCAACAAGGTCGCCAAGGCCGAGATCGCGATGATCAAGATCGTCGCGCCGACGATGGCGCTGAAGGTGATCGACTGGGCCATCCAGGTCTTCGGCGGCATGGGTGTCTCGCAGGACACGCCGCTGGCCACCATGTGGGCGCACCAGCGCACGCTGCGCCTGGCCGACGGCCCGGACGAGGTGCACCGCAACTCGCTGGCGAAGCTGGAGCTGAGCAAGCACATGAAGCTGCCGGGCGGCGTGGAAGTGCAGATGCCGGTCACGCGGGGCGGCTAAAACGCCCGAGCCGGCCGGGCTCGCCGACAATACGCCGATGAGCCCGACCGACTACATCAAGAGCCACATCCGCACCGTTTCCGACTGGCCGGCGCCCGGCGTCCAGTTCCGCGACATCACGCCGCTGCTGGCCAATCCGCGGGTGTTCCGGGTGCTGATCGACCAGTTCGTGCACCGCTATTTCGACACGCGCCCCTCGGCCATTGCCGGCCTCGACGCGCGCGGCTTCATCATCGGCTCGGTGCTCGCCTACGAGCTCAACATCGGCTTCGTGCCGATCCGCAAGAAGGGCAAGCTGCCGTTCACGACGGTCGAGGAAACCTACGAGCTCGAATACGGCAACGCGACGGTGGAGATGCACACCGATGCGATCAAGCCCGGCGACCGCGTCGTGCTGATCGACGACCTGATCGCCACCGGCGGCACCATGGGCGCCGGCTACCGGCTGCTGCAGCGCCTGGGCGCCGAGGTGATCGAGGGCGCGGCGATCGTGGACCTGCCCGAGCTGGGCGGCTCCGCGCGGCTCAAGGAGCTGGGCCTGCCGCTGTTCACGCTGGTCGACTTCGAAGGGCACTGAACATCATGGCCAAGCTCCCGCCCCGCCTCAGCCCCGAAGAGAAGAAGCGCGTCGTCGCCACCGCGTGGGAAGACATGCCGCCCTATCCCAAGGTGCAGCTGGAGCATTCGATCGGCCCCGGCGAGCTGGTGGCGCTGATGAAGCGCGAGCTGACGCCGGCGGCCTACAAGCTCTGGGCTGCCAAGGGCAAGACCGCGAAGAAGCCGACGGTGAAGGCGAAGTGGCCGTACGGGAAGTAGGCCGCCAGCCTCACTTGCCGATGCAGAACTTGCTGAATATCTCGCCCAGCAGTTCGTCGGCCGTGAACGTGCCGGTGATCTCGCCCAGCGCGTCGTGCGCCAGGCGCAGCTCCTCGGCCAGCAGGTCCAGCGCCGGCGGCTCCTGACGAGACACCGCATCGGCCAGCGCGAGATGCTCGCGCGTGCGCTTCAGGGCCTGCACATGCCGCTCGCGGGCGATGAACAGGCCTTCGGGCACGGCGTGCCAGCCGACCTGCTCCAGCAGGCGCTGGCGCAGCTGCTGCAGGCCCTCGCCGGACTTCACGGACAGGCTCAGCGCGCCCGTCGGCAACTCGGCCGCTGAAGCCGCATCGGCCTTGTTGAACACCTGCAGGATGCGGGCCGGCTCGATGGCGGCCAGGCGCCCGTTGATGCGCCGGTCCTCGGCCTCGTAGTCGGGCTGGCCGACGCGCGTCAGGTCGTGCAGGAAGAGCAGAACGTCCGCATCCTCGATCGCATCCCAGCTGCGCGCCACGCCGATGCGCTCGACCTCGTCCTCGGTGTCGCGCAGGCCGGCGGTATCGCTGATGTGCAGGGGCACGCCCTCGATCTGGATCGTCTGGCTGACCTTGTCGCGCGTGGTGCCGGCGATCGGTGTGACGATGGCCAGCTCGGCGCCCGCCAGCGCATTCAGCAGAGAGCTCTTGCCGACGTTGGGCTGGCCCGCGAGCACGACCTTGATGCCCTCGCGCAGCAGCGCGCCCTGGCGGGTGCGGTCGAGCACGCCGTCGAGTTGGGCCGTCAGCCTGGCGAGGCGGCCGAGCGCGTCGGCCTGCTGAAGGAAGTCGATCTCCTCCTCGGGGAAGTCGAGCGTGGCCTCGACCAGCATGCGCAGCTTGATCAGCGCATCGCGCAGGCCGCCCACCTCATGGCTCAGCGCACCGGAGAGCGCACGGCCCGCGCTACGCGCCGCCGCCTCGGTGCTGGCATCGATCAGGTCGCTGACAGCCTCGGCCTGGGCCAGGTCCAGCTTGCCGTTGAGGAAGGCGCGCTGCGTGAACTCGCCCGGCTCGGCCAGCCGGGTGCCCAGCGCCGCGCCGGCTTCCAGGCAGCGCGCCAGCAGCAGCTGCAGGACCACCGGGCCGCCGTGGGCCTGCAGTTCGAGCACGTGTTCGCCGGTGTAGGAATGGGGCGCCGGGAAGTGCAGCGCCAGGCCGTGGTCGATCGCCTGGCCCGAGGTGTCGCGCAGCGGCAGGTAGGTGGCTTCGCGCGGCTTCAGCGGCCTGCCGCAGATGGCCTCGATGACGGGGGTCAGGTCTTGCCTGGACGAGATGCGCACGATGCCGACGGCGCCCCGGCCCGGGGCGGTGGCGATGGCGGCAATGGGGTCTTGGTGGCGAGACAGCATCCCGGGATTCTATGGAGCGGGCACCATCGACGCGGGCCTGCCTTGTGTGGAACGCCGCCTCGCCTGCCGGACGGCCTCCTCCCGGAATATGGCGCGGGGGAGGCGGCGCCAGGTTTCTCGTGACCCCTGGCTGCACGCCGCGCTGGCATTGGTTGAGTGGCCTCCTCCTCCGCCGATCCCTGCCCCGCATGACGTGATTTAAGTCCTGCGGGCGCCAATGAAAAAGCCCCCGTCTGCGGGGGGCTTCTCGGGAAATGCGGACTATTTCCGCCGTCCGTCGGACTCAGCCGTTCTTGACGCCCAGGCGCTTGTTGATGACCCACTGCTGGGCGATCGTCAGCACGTTGTTGACGACGTAGTACAGCGTCAGGCCGGCCGGGAAGGAGAAGAACATGAAGCTGAAGGCCAGCGGCATGAACCACATCATCTTGGCCTGCGTCGGGTCCGGCGGCGTCGGCTGCAGCCAGACCTGGAACAGGCTGGTGATCGTCATCAGCGTCGGCAGGATGAAGAACGGGTCCGGCACCGAGAGGTCATGGATCCAGCCCAGCCAGGGCGTGCCGCGCATCTCGACGCTGGACAGCAGCACCCAGTACAGGCCGATGAACACCGGCATCTGCACGAAGATCGGCAGGCAGCCGCCCAGCGGGTTGATCTTCTCCTCGCGGTAGATGCGCATCATCTCCTGCTGCATCTCCTGCGGCTTGTCCTTGAGCCGCTCGCGCAGCGCCGCGATCTTCGGGTTGACGGCCTTCATCTTGGCCATGCTGCTGTAGGCGCGGGCGTTCAGCCAGTAGAAGGCCATCTTCAGCAGCAGCACCAGCGCGATGATGGCCCAGCCCCAGTTGCCGATCATCTTGTGCAGGTTGTCGAGCAGCCAGAACAGCGGCTTGGAGATGATGGCGAAGATGCCGTAGTCCTTCACCAGTTCCAGGCCCGGAGCGATCTTCTCGAGGTCGTTCTCTTCCTGCGGGCCGACGAAGAGCTGCTCGGTGCGCGAGGTGCTGGCGCCCGGCGCCAGTTGCGGCATCGTGAACAGCATGCCCACCGCGTACTGCTGAGGCGCCACGCCTTGCACCGGGCGCACGAAGAACTCGCGCGCGCCGGCTTCGTTGTGCAGCCAGGCGCTCGCGAAGTAGTGCTGGACCATCGCGACCCAGCCGGCCTGGGCCGTCTTGTCCACGTCCAGCTTCTCGAGGTCGCCGCCGTACTTGTCCAGGCTCTTGAACTCGACCTTGTGGTACTTGCTGCCGTTGTAGACGGCGGGGCCGGTGAAGGTCGAGTAGTAGCCGGACGCGCCGGGCGCGGCCGAGGCATCGCGCACCAGTTGCACATAGGCCTGCGGCGTGACGGGCGCGGCGCCGACGTTGGCGATCTCATCCTTCATGTCGATGACATAGCTGCCACGCTTGAAGGTGTAGGTCTTGATCAGCTTGACACCGCCGACTTCGGCGGATTCGAGGCGCACGGTGAGGCTGTCGACACCGTCCTTCAGGTCACGCTCGCCGGCCGCCAAGGTCATCGGCGTCAGGTGATTCGGCATCGCGCCGGCCAGGCCGGACTGGGCCTTGTAGCCGTTGGCGGGATTCAGCAGCACGGTCGGGCCCAGGTCACCCTCGGGCTTCTTGCGCAGGCCGATCGCCTGCAGCAGCGGGTCGAACAGGCTCGGATCGACGTGGGCCGCCTTGTAGCGAGGCAATTCCACCCGGGTGACATCGCCGCCCAGGGTGTCCAGCGTGACGGTCAGCACGTCGGTGTGGATCGTCACCTTCTCGCCGGCGACCGGCGCAGCGGCCATGCCGGCAGCGCTGCCCGCCAGGGCGGGCGAGGCGGCCGCGGCCGGCGCGGAACCCGGCAGGGCCGGCGCCGTCGCAACAGGCTTGGGCACCGGCGGCGCGAAGAACGACGGGTGGCCGTTGTACTTCTGCCAGCCATCCCAGAGCATGAACAGGGACGCAAGAAACACCACCCACAGCACGGTGCGGCGCATATCAGTCATGAGGAGGCTTCTGGATTGGAGGTTCGGGAAGACGCAAGCCCGAGGCGGGCAAACAGGGCGGGCGCATTGTCGGGCACGGGATCATGCCCGCCGGCGCAGAGCGGATGGCAGCGCAGGATACGCGCTGCGGCCAGGTAGCTGCCGGCCAGCGCGCCATGGCGCTCGAGCGCGCCGATCGCGTAGACCGAGCAGGTCGGGTCGAAGCGGCAGGACGCGCCCAGCCAGGGGCTCAGGAAGAAGCGGTAGCCGCGCACCAGTGCGATCAGCGCGCGGCGCGGCAGGGCCCCGAGGATGCTCAACGGGCTCTGCATGGAACAGTCAGCTGCGGGCAGCACGTGGCAGCACGCGAGCGACCAGCTGCGCCAGTTCCGCGCGCACGGCGGCGCGCAGCGCATCGGACGAGGCGCTGGGGAATTGCTGGCGATCGAAGGGCGAGCGCAGGCGCACCACCCACAGGCCCGGCGGCAGCACGGGCTCATCACCGCGGCTGGCCTGGTCGAAAGCCTGCCGGATCTGGCGCTTCATCAGGTTGCGGGTGACGGCCCGCTTGGCATGGCGCTTGGGCACGACCGTGCCCAGCCAGCGCCCCGCCGGAGGCAAGTCATCCACAGCCTTGTGAATGACCTGTACATCGCCTGTGGACAAGTCGCCTGCCCCTGTGGACAAATGCTTGGCGCGCCAAGCCGCCTCGCTGGGCGATTCGGCCAGATGGTGCAGGGCGAAATGGGCGCTGCGCGCGCGACTGGGCTTGCCCAGCACGCGTTCGAAGTCGGCCGATCGCACGATGCGGCCGATCATGCTCGTCTTAGACGGCCAGGCGCTTGCGGCCCTTGGCGCGACGTGCGGCGATGACGGCGCGGCCGCCGCGGGTCTTCATGCGGACCAGGAAGCCGTGGGTACGGGCGCGGCGGGTCTTCGATGCTTGGTAGGTGCGCTTCATGATGGGATCCTCTCAGGAGTCGGGAACGCCCGGAGGGGTCGTTCGTGTTCGTTCGTCAATTGGCACCCGATCAGGCACCGCGCCGGGCCGCTGGACCAGCTCGTCGACACCAGGTCTCCGGATCGTGGATCGATCCGAACTCAGGGCCGACAAGCCTGGGGCAGAGCATAGTAATGCCCGCCCAGCAGCTTCGGGAAAGCCCGCGATTACACCAGAGATTTCCCCGTGGGTCAATTCCATGCCGGCCTGAAGGCGGGTTTGCCAGGCCTTGACCCAAGCAAAAATTCTGTGGATAACTGCGTCCTTCGACGTCACCGACCCGTACAATCCGGCCGCTCTAGAATAAGTTTTCCACAATGACCACAGACATGGTGGGTGCAGACAGAATCGGAGCTGATCTGTGGCAACGCGGATGCGAACGCCTGGCTGCCGAGCTGCCCGAACAACAATTCAACACCTGGATCCGCCCGCTGCCTCCGGCGACGGTGGCGGAAGGTGTCAACGAGCAGAGCGGCGGCATCGTCGTCTCGCTGCGCGTGCCCAACCGCTTCAAGCTCGACTGGATCCGCAACCAGTACGCCGGCCGCATCGAGGCCATCCTGAGCGAACTGGCCGGCATGCCCGCCAAGCTGGACCTGGCCCTGGCCCCGCGTGACAGCGCGGCCATCGCCCGCCCCGCCCAGCCGGCCAACCAGCCGATCGCCGTCGGTCAGGTGCTGCACAACGGGCTGCGCCCGGTGGTCTCGCGCCCGGCTGCGCGTCCGCTCGAAGCGCCGGCACTGGCCATTCCGCGCAGCACGCCCGTGCAGGCCGAGTCTGCCCATCAGCAGGCCACGGCCGCGCACGCGACGAGCGCAGCGATCCAGCTGCCCCATCCGCTGGGCCCGCCGCCCAGCGCCAGCCGCCACCGCATCAACACGGCGCTGACCTTCGACAGCCTCGTCCCCGGCCGCGCGAACCAGATGGCCCGTACCGCCGCCCTGCACGTGGCCGGCGCCCCGGGTGCGATGTACAACCCGCTGTTCATCTACGGCGGCGTGGGCCTGGGCAAGACCCACCTGATCCATGCCGTCGGCAATGCGCTGCTGAAGGACAAGCCGGATGCCCGCGTGCTCTACCTGCACGCCGAGCAGTTCATCTCCGACGTGGTCAAGAACTACCAGCGCAAGACCTTCGACGAGCTGAAGGCCAAGTACCACTCGCTGGACCTGCTGCTGATCGACGATGTGCAGTTCTTCGCCGGCAAGGACCGCACGCAGGAGGAGTTCTTCAACGCCTTCGAGGCGCTGCTGGCCAAGCGGGCGCACATCATCATGACCTCGGATACCTATCCGAAGGGCCTGGTGGACATCGATGAGCGGCTAACGTCCAGGTTCGACGCAGGCCTGACGGTCGCCATCGAGCCGCCCGAGCTGGAGATGCGGGTCGCGATCCTGATCAAGAAGGCCGATGCCGAACAGGCGCCGATGCCCGAGGACGTGGCCTTCTTCATCGCCAAGAACGTGCGCGCCAACGTGCGCGAGCTGGAAGGCGCGCTGCGCAAGGTGCTGGCCTACAGCCGCTTCTCGCACAAGGAAATCAACATCCAGCTGGCGCGCGAGGCGCTGAAGGACCTGCTGTCGATCCAAAACCGCCAGGTGTCGGTGGAGAACATCCAGAAGACGGTGGCGGACTTCTACAAGATCAAGATCGCCGACATGTACTCGAAGAAGCGCCCGGCCAGCATCGCCCGGCCGCGCCAGATCGCGATGTACCTGGCCAAGGAGATGACGCAGAAGAGCCTGCCCGAGATCGGCGAGCTGTTCGGCGGGCGGGATCACACCACCGTGCTGCACGCAGTGCGCAAGATCGGCGGCGAGCGCCAGAAGAACACCGAGCTGAACCAGCAGTTGCACGTGCTGGAGCAGACGCTCAAGGGTTGAGAAATCCCTGAGCGGAAACACCTCGCAAGTAGGTGAAAATGCGCTGTTGCCCCACAGGGGTGGGCTGCACAGCGGAAAGAGGACAAAAGCATGATCGTGTTGAAAGCCACCCAGGACAAGGTCTTGAGCGCGCTGCAGGCCGTGGCCGGCATCGTCGAGCGCCGGCATACATTGCCCGTGCTGGCCAACGTGCTGATCCGCAAGACCGGCCCCAACCTGGAGCTGACGACCAGCGACCTGGAGATCCAGGTCCGCACCAGCGCCGAACTCGGCGGGGACGCCGGTGACTTCTCCACCACCGTCGGCGCCCGCAAGCTGATCGACATCCTGAAGTCGATGCCGTCGGACCAGACCGTCAGCCTCACCGCCAATGCCAGCAAGCTGACGCTGCAGGGCGGCAAGAGCCGCTTCACGCTGCAGACGCTGCCGGCCGACGACTTCCCGCTGGTGCAGGAAGCGGCCGATTTCGGCCCCGCCTTCAGCGTGCCGCAGAAGACGCTGAAGAACCTGATCAACCAGGTCCACTTCGCGATGGCGGTGCACGACATCCGCTATTACCTGAACGGCATCCTCTTCGTCGCCGAAGGCAAGAACCTGACCCTGGTGGCCACCGACGGGCACCGCCTGGCCCTGGCCCAGGCCGAACTGGCCACCGAGATCCCGAAGCAGGAAGTCATCCTGCCGCGCAAGACGGTGCTGGAACTGATGCGCCTGTTGAAGGACGGCAAGAACACGACCGAAGGCGAAGACGAAGCCCCGATCGAGATGCGCTTCGCCGGCAACCAGGCCAAGTTCTCGTTCAGCGGCATGGAGTTCGTGACCAAGCTGGTCGAGGGCAAGTTCCCCGACTACAACCGCGTGATCCCGAAGAACCACAAGTTCAACGTCACGCTGGGCCGCACTCCGCTGCTGGCCTCGCTGCAGCGCGCCGCCATCCTGACCAGCGAGAAGTTCAAGGCGGTGCGCCTGTCCTTCGAGCCGGGCCTCTTGTCCATCGCGTCCAGCAACGCGGAGCAGGAAGAGGCCAAGGAAGAGATCGAGATCGACTACGGCGGCGACGTGATCGAGACCGGCTTCAACGTGACCTACCTGATGGACGCGCTGCAGAACATGAGCCAGGACATGGTGTCCATCGACCTCAACGACAGCAGCGCCAGCGCGCTGATCACGATCCCCGAGCAGACCGGCTTCAAGTATGTCGTGATGCCGATGCGGATCTGACGACAGACATAACGATTGAATTCAGCGGGCTCCGGCCCGCTTCAGTGTTTTTAAAGAGATGGTCCCGATGAGCGATTCCCAGAACACCCCGGCCGAAGGCGCGAGCAGCAACAGCGGCAGCAGCCCTGCCTACGACGCCAGCTCCATCCAGATCCTGGAAGGCCTGGAAGCCGTGCGCAAGCGCCCGGGCATGTATATCGGCGACACCTCCGACGGCACCGGCCTGCACCACCTCGTGTTCGAGGTCGTGGACAACTCGATCGATGAGGCGCTGGCCGGCCATTGCGACGACATCATCGTCACGATCCATACCGACAACTCGATCTCCGTCATCGACAACGGCCGCGGCATCCCGGTCGGCGTGAAGATGGACGACAAGCACGAGCCCAAGCGCTCGGCCGCCGAGATCGCGCTGACCGAGCTGCACGCCGGCGGCAAGTTCAACCAGAACAGCTACAAGGTCTCGGGCGGCCTGCACGGCGTGGGCGTGTCCTGCGTCAACGGCCTGTCCAAGTTCCTGCGCCTGACCGTGCGCCAGGGCGGCAAGGTCCACCAGATCGAGTTCAAGCAGGGCGTGCCGCAGGACCGCCTGATCGAGGTCGTCGACGGCTTCGAGACCAGCCCGATGCGGATCGTCGGCGAGACCGACAAGCGCGGCACCGAGGTCCACTTCCTGCCGGACACCGAGATCTTCCAGCAGAACAACGACTTCCACTACGACATCCTGGCCAAGCGCCTGCGCGAGCTTTCGTTCCTGAACAACGGCGTCAAGATCCGCCTGGTCGACGAGCGCAACAACAAGGAAGACAACTTCGCCTACGCGGGCGGCGTGAAGGGCTTCGTCGAGTTCATCAACAAGGGCAAGAGCGTCCTGCACCCGAACATCTTCCACGCCATCGGCGACAAGATGTCCGAGCAGGGCACCAATGTCGGCGTCGAAGTGGCGATGCAGTGGAACGACGGCTTCAACGAGAACGTCCTCTGCTTCACCAACAACATCCCGCAGCGTGACGGCGGCACCCACCTGACCGGCCTGCGCGCCGCGATGACCCGCGTGCTGAACAAGTACATCGTCGACAACGACCTGGCCAAGAAGGCCAAGGTGGAAGTGGCCGGCGACGACATGCGCGAAGGCCTGGCCTGCGTGGTCAGCGTCAAGGTGCCCGAGCCCAAGTTCAGCTCGCAGACCAAGGACAAGCTGGTCTCCAGCGAAGTGCGCGCGCCGGTGGAAGACATCGTCAGCCGCCTGCTGACCGACTACCTGCTCGAGAACCCGCTGGACGCCAAGACCATCTGCGGCAAGATCCTCGACGCCGCCCGCGCCCGCGAGGCCGCTCGCAAGGCCCGCGAGATGACGCGCCGCAAGGGCGTGCTGGACGGCCTCGGCCTGCCCGGCAAGCTGGCAGACTGCCAGGAGAAGGACCCGGCGCTGTGCGAGATCTACATCGTCGAGGGTGACTCCGCCGGCGGCTCCGCCAAGCAGGGCCGCGACCGGAAGTTCCAGGCCATCCTGCCGCTGCGCGGCAAGATCCTGAACGTCGAGAAGGCGCGTTATGAGAAGCTTTTGACCAGCAACGAAATCCTGACGCTGATCACGGCGCTTGGCACCGGCATCGGCCGCGGCGCCGGCGGCGACGACTTCAACCCGGACAAGCTGCGCTACCACCGCATCATCATCATGACCGACGCGGACGTGGACGGCGCCCACATCCGCACGCTGCTGCTGACCTTCTTCTACCGCCAGATGCCCGAGCTGGTCGAGCGCGGCCACATCTACATCGCGCAGCCGCCGCTGTACAAGGTCAAGGTCGGCAAGCACGAGCAGTACCTGAAGGACGGCCCGGAGTTCGACTCCTTCCTGCTGAAGATCGCGCTGCAGGATGCGCACCTGCACACCGGCATCGGCGATGCCGTGCTGAGCGGCGATGCCTTCGAGGCGCTGGCCCGCAAGTACCTGCTGGCCGAGAACGTCATCAACCGCCTGTCCAACTGGATGGACTTCGAGGCCCTGCGCGTGCTGGCCGGCGGCCTGGCGATCAACCTGGACACCAAGGAGTCGGCCGATGCCGCCGCCGCCGCGATGAAGGCCGCGCTGCACCAGGCCGAGGTCGCCGCCGAGTACGACGCGCGCACCGACAAGCTGCTCCTGCGCATCAGCCGTCGCCAGCACGGCAATGTGCGCTCCAGCGTCATCAACGCCGACTTCGTGCACGGCGCCGACTACGAAGTGCTGGCCGACGCCGGCGCCACCTTCAAGGGCCTGCTGAGCGCCGACGCGATGGTGCGCAAGGGCGAGGGCGAGAAGGCCAAGGAAGCCAAGGTCGGCGACTTCCGCGCCGCCATGGCCTGGCTGATGCAGCAGGCCGAGAACTCGGTCAACCGCCAGCGCTACAAGGGCCTGGGCGAGATGAACCCCGAGCAGCTGTGGGAAACGACGATGGACCCGACCGTCCGCCGCCTGCTGCGCGTGCAGATCGAGGACGCGATCGAGGCGGATCGGGTGTTCACGATGCTGATGGGCGATGAGGTGGAGCCGCGGCGCGAATTCATTGAAAGCAATGCGTTGAGGGCGGGGAATATCGACGTGTAAGCGCGCAGCGGCTCGCTCGTTGGAGGCCCCGCCCTGCGGTGGCCCGTTCACAGGGGGAAAGCATGTCGCCAGAACAGAAGGCACGGCTCGTCATCGACGCGAAGCTGGCCCGGGCGGGGTGGGTCGTTCAGGACTTCCGGGCACTTGATCTGGGCGCGGGCCTCGGCGTGGCCGTGCGCGAGCACCCCACCGACACCGGGCCGGCCGACTACCTGCTCTACGTCGATCGCATCCCGGCCGGCATCATCGAGGCCAAGCGTGACGAGGCGGGAGAGAACCTCACCGCCGCCGAGGCCCAGACTGAAGGCTATGCCAGCGCCCGGCTCAAGTGGCGCAAGGACCGTCAGCCCCTGCCCTTTCTCTTCGAGAGCACGTCGGTCATCACGCGCTTCACGGATGGGCGCGACCCGGTGCCTCGCTCGCGCGAGATCTTCCACTTCTTCCGTCCGCAGCAATTGCAGGCCTGGATGCGAGAGGCCGACAGCCTGCGCCGACGCCTGGCCGAACGCATGCCGGCCCTGCCAGAGCAGGGCTTGCGCGACTGCCAGATCGGCGCTGTCCAGGGACTCGAGCAATCGCTGGCCAGGGCCCGGCCCCGCGCCCTCGTCCACATGGCCACCGGCACCGGCAAGACCTTCACCGCGATCACCTCGGTCTACCGCTTGCTGAAGTTCGGCAGCGCCAAGCGCATCCTGTTTCTCGTGGACACGCGCAACCTGGGCAAGCAGGCGCACCAGGAGTTCATGGCCTACACGCCGCCGGACGACGGCCGCAAGTTCACCGAGCTCTACAACGTCCAGCGCCTGTCCGGCGGCACCATCGATCCGTCTGCCAAGGTTGTCATCTCGACCATCCAGCGCATGTACTCGGTGCTGTCCGGCGAACCGATCGACGAATCGGCCGAGGACATCCCGCTGGCCGAGGTGCGCCAGGCCGGCCATCAGGCCAAGCTCGTGCAGTACGACCCGGCCACGCCGGTGGAAAGCTTCGACTTCATCGTCATCGACGAATGCCACCGCAGCATCTACAACCTGTGGAAGCAGGTGCTGGACTACTTCGACGCCTTCCTGATCGGCCTCACCGCCACGCCCGACCAGCGAACCTACGGCTTCTTCAAGCGCAACGTCGTGGCCGAGTACAGCTACGAGCAGTCGGTGGCCGACGGGGTCAACGTCGGCTATGACGTCTACGAGATCGTCACCGAGATCACGACCCAGGGCAGCGAGCTCAAGGCGAGGGAGTGGGTCGACCATCGCGAGCGCCAGACGCGCCGCAAGCGCTGGGCCGAAACCGAGGAGGATGTGGTCTACAGCGGCAGGGACCTCGACCGCTCGGTGGTGAACCCCAACCAGATCCGCGAAGTCATCCAGGCCATGAAGACGGCCATCGAAACGAAGATCTACCCGCAGCGCCAGGAAACGCCCAAGACGCTGATCTTCGCCAAGACCGACAGCCACGCCGACGACATCATCCAGATCGTGCGCGAGGTCTACGACCAGGGCAACGCCTTCTGCCGCAAGATCACCGGCAGCGAGAAGGACGCCGACAGCGTGCTGGCCAGCTTCCGTAACGACTACCACCCGCGCATTGCCGTCACCGTGGACATGATCGCCACCGGCACCGACGTGAAGCCGCTGGAAGTCCTGCTCTTCATGCGCGACGTTCGTTCCAGGGGCTACTACGAGCAGATGAAGGGCCGCGGCGTGCGCAGCCTGGGCTCCGAGGATCTCAGGCGCGTCAGCCAGAGCGCCGACGGTGCCAAGGTCCGCTTCGTGCTGATCGATGCCGTGGGTGTCGAGCGCTCGCTCAAGACCGAATGCCGCCCGCTGGAGCGCGCGCCCACGCTGCCGCTGAAGGACCTGCTGCAGGGCGTCGCCATGGGCCACCGCGACGAAGACACGCTGCTGTCGCTGGCCAGCCGCCTGCTGCGCCTGGGCAGGACACTGGAGCCCAGGGCGCAGGCCCGCATCGCGGGCGCGTCGGGCGGCGCTTCGGCGCAGGAGCTAGGCCGCGCCCTGCTCAACGCGCTGGACCCGGACCGGATCGCTGCCGCCGCTCTGGCCGCCGCCCAGGCCCGAGGCATCACCCGCGGGGAAGACACCCTGCTGCCCGAGGAACTGAGCGAGGCCCGCGCCGCCAGCGTGGCGGCGGCCTGCGCGCCTTTCGACAAGCCCGAACTGCGCGAGGCGATCGAATCGGCCCGGCGCGAGCGCGAACAGTTGATCGACCACGTGAATCCCGACCAGTTGCTGGTGTCCGACTTCAGTGCGCAAGCGCACGCCCAGGCCGAGGAGACCGTGCAGCGCTTCGCGGCTTACCTGGACGCGCACAGGGACGAGATTGCCGCCCTGCAGTTCTTCTACGCCCAGCCCTACAGCCGCCGCGCGCTCACCTTCGACATGATCGAAGAGCTGCACGACGCGCTGGGCCGCCCGCCGCTGATGCTCACGACGGAGCGCCTGTGGAACGCCTATGCGCGGGTGCGGGAAGGCCAGGTGCGCGGTGCTAACGCCAAGCGTCAGCTGACCGACCTGATCTCGCTGGTGCGCTTCGCCGTGGGCCTGCAGCAGGGTGAATCGGAGGGCGAGTTGCAGCCCTTCAAGGACGAGGTGGACCGCCGCTTCCAGGCCTGGATCTTCCGGCACAACGCCCAGCGGGCCACCTCGTTCACGGCCGAGCAGACCGAGTGGCTGCGCCTGATGAAGGACCACATCGCCGCGAGCTGCAGCATCGGCCGGGAGGATTTCGACTATGCGGAGTTCGCGGATCGGGGTGGCCTGCAGCGGGTGTGGGGCTTGTTCGGGGATCAGTTGGATGGGGTGATGGCGGAGATGAATGAGGAGTTGGTGGCTTGACTACGCCCGCGTACCTGCCGAGTGGCTGGATAGCCAGTTCGCTGCAAGAGATTTCAGATTCGATGGGCGGCTCGACGCCCGATACGAGCGACAGCAAGTACTGGTCCGACGGCACGGTTCCATGGGTCTCGCCCAAGGATATGAAATCGTTCCGACTACGTTCGACCATCGACCGCGTCACCGACTCAGCACTTGCCCGTTTGTCGCTGGTCCCCGAAAGCAGCGTTCTTGTCGTGGTTCGGTCTGGCATCCTGTCGAGGACCTTGCCTGTGGCCTTGAACATGACTCCCGTCACACTCAACCAGGACATGCGCGCATTCGTGCCGCGTGCAGGGGTCAGTTCCGAGTACCTGGCCTGGCATCTGGTCGCCAGTGAGCGCGAAATCCTGCAACAGTGCACGAAAGACGGCACGACCGTGGCGAGTGTCGAAGGCGGTCGTTTAGCCAGCCACGCGCTCGCGATTGCACCTACTGTCGAACAATCCCGCATCGTCGACAAGATCGAAGAACTCTTCACCGAGCTCGACGCCGGCGTCGCCGAACTCCAGGCCGCGCAGAAGAAGCTCGCCCGCTACCGCCAGTCGCTGCTCAAGGTGGCCGTCGAAGGCACGCTCACGGCGCAATGGCGGGAGCAGCACCCAGCCGCCGAGACCGGGCATGAACTGCTGGCGCGCATCCTCGAGGAACGCCGAGCCCGTTGGGAGGCGAAGCAACTGGCGAAATTCTCGGAACAGGGCAAGGCGCCGCCGAAAGGCTGGGAAGACAAATACCCCTCGCCCTGCGAGCCCGAGACGGACAAGCTGCCTGTATTGCCTGATGGCTGGGCATGGGCAAGCGCCGAGCAGCTTTGCGACTTCATCACCAAGGGAACGACTCCACCGAAGGATCTGCCGGACTCAGGTCACAAGACCGTCCCGTTCCTGCGCGTAACCAACCTGACGGACAGCGGTTCGCTCGACCTGTCGGACAAGGTGTTCGTGTCCGAGCAGACGCACCGCGGCTTCCTGGCGCGGTCATTGGTCTATCCAGGCGATGTCCTGATGAACATCGTAGGCCCTCCGCTTGGGCAGGTTTCCCGGGTGCCCGCGACCTTTCCCGAGTGGAACATCAACCAGGCCATCGCGATCTTCCGGCCCCTTGGCGGATTCCTGCCGGCCTTCATGAGCCAGGTCCTGCTGTCGTCGCATGCACAACAGTGGCTACAGAGTCGCGCAAAGACAACCGCCGGCCAAACCAATCTGACGCTGGAGCTCTGCCGCGCCCTGCCCGTGCCTGTCCCGCCGATCTCGGAGCAGTCGGCCATCTGCGAACTCATCGAGAGCGCCATCGAGTCTTGCGAGCGCATTGGCGAGACTGCGCGTCATGGACTGCGGCAAGCCGCCGCCCAACGCCAGAACATCCTCCGCGCCGCCTTCTCCGGCCAGCTCGTCCCCCAGGACCCCGCCGACGAGCCCGCCAGCGCCCTGCTCGCCCGCATCCGCGCCGAGCGCGCAGGCAGGGCCGCGAAGCCGAAGGCCATCAAAGCCGCCAAGCCCCGCAAGACCGCCACCCGAAAGGCGTCCTGAGTGCAGCCCTACGTCCCCCTCACCCTGCCGCTCCCCCAGCTCGACTGGGCGCGCCTGATCCCCGGCATCGGCCCGGCCAATGCGGCGCTGGCCCGCTATGACGGCCTGCTGCAGAGCGTGGTCAACCCCGGCGTCATGCTCTCGCCGCTGACCAACCGCGAAGCGGTGCTCTCGTCCAAGATCGAGGGCACGCAGGCCACGGTGGACGAGGTGCTGGAGTTCGAGGCCGGCATGGAGTTCGACGGCCCCAAGGTCCACGACATCCAGGAAGTGGTGAACTACCGCAAGACGCTGGTGATGGCCTCCGAGGCCCTGTCGGAGCGCGCCATCACCCTGGGCCTGGTCCGCCAGATGCACGCCCTGCTGATGGACTCGGTGCGCGGCGCCAACAAGACGCCCGGCGAGTTCCGCCGCGATCAGAACTGGATCGGGTCGGCCGGCTGCAGCATCGAGCAAGCCAGCTTCGTGCCGCCCGCCCCCCTGCAACTGCCCGACCACCTGCAGGCCTGGGAGGCCTATCTCGCTCTGGACGATGCGGACGTGCTGGTGCAGGTGGCCGTGGTCCACGCGCAGTTCGAACTGCTGCACCCGTTCAAGGACGGCAATGGCCGGATCGGGCGGCTGCTGATTCCGCTCTTCCTGTACCAGAAGCAGGCGCTGGCCAGCCCCATGTTCTATTTGAGCGAATACCTGGAGGCCCACCGGGATCTGTATTACGCCAGGCTGCAGGCCATCAGCCGGGACGACGACTGGGCCGGCTGGATCGCGTTCTTCCTTGAAGCCGTGCGCCTGCAGGCTCAGGCCAACTGCGATCGCGTGCGCAACATCCTGGGCCTCTACGAAGAGATGAAGCAGCATGTGGCAGCGCTGACCCGGTCGCAGCACGCCATCGCCGTGCTGGACGCGCTCTTCGACCGGCCGGTGTTCCAGTCCGCCGATTTCGTCACCCGCACCGGCATCCCGCGGCCCACCGCGCTGGCGATGCTGCGCACGCTCCGGGAAGCCGAGATCCTGCATCCGGTGCGCGAGGCTTCCGGCCGGCGAGCCGCCGTCCTGGCGTTTCGGGAACTGCTGGAACTGGCGGAAGGTCGTCCGCTCATTTGAGTCTTGCCCGTCATAGACAAACCGTTTTGTGTATTGAATTTGACGATTTAAAATACACAAACCAGTTTGCGGCGCGCAGCCCATCCACAAGATGCCATATCGGCCTGCATGAACACTTCCTCCCTGATCCAGAAAGTCTGGAATTTCTGCGACACGCTGCGCGACGACGGTGTCGGCTATGGCGACTATCTGGAGCAGATCACCTACCTGCTGTTCCTGAAGATGGCGCACGAGTACGCGCAGCCGCCCTACAAGCGCCAGACCCAGATTCCGCAGGGCTTCGACTGGACCACCTTGCGCAGCCTGGCCGGCGAGCCGCTGGAGGCCCAATACCTGAGCACCCTGCACCGGCTGGGCAGCCAGGGCGGCATGCTGGGCGCCATTTTCTTCAAGGCGCAGAACAAGATCCAGGACCCGGCCAAGCTCTCGCGCCTGGTGCAGATGATCGATGAACATTCCTGGGTGGGCATGGACGCCGACACCAAGGGCGATCTCTACGAAGGCCTGCTGCAGAAGAACGCGGAAGACACGAAGAGTGGCGCGGGCCAGTACTTCACCCCGCGCGCGGTCATCGAGGCCATCGTCGAATGCGTGCGCCCGGAGCCGCTGAAGACGATCGCCGATCCGGCCTGCGGCACCGGCGGCTTCTTCCTCGGCGCCTACAACTGGCTGACCCGGCCCGGGCAGACGCTGGATCGCAAGCAGAAGGAGTTCCTGCGCCACAAGACCTTTGCCGGCAACGAGATCGTGGCGAGCACCCGGCGTCTGTGCCTGATGAACCTGTTCCTGCACAACATCGGTGAACTCGATGGCGAGCCGTCGGTGGAACGGGCAGATGCGCTGATTGCCGACCAGGGCAGGCGCTATGACTACGTGCTGGCCAATCCGCCCTTCGGCAAGAAGAGCAGCATGACCATCACCAACGCGGAGGGCGAGGAAGACCGCGACGCGCTGACCTACGAGCGCCAGGACTTCTGGCAGACCACCTCGAACAAGCAGCTCAACTTCCTGCAGCACATCATCACGATGCTGCGCACGGACGGAAAGGCCGCCGTGGTGCTGCCCGACAACGTGCTCTTCGAAGGCGGTGCCGGCGAGAAGATCCGCCGCAAGTGGCTGGAGACCTGCGACGTGCACACCATCCTGCGTCTGCCTACCGGCATCTTCTACGCCAACGGCGTGAAGGCCAATGTCGTGTTCTTCGATGCCCGGCCGAAGGACGGCCGGGTGCACACGCAGGGCATCTGGTTCTACGACCTGCGCACCAACAAGCATTTCACACTGAAGCAGCGGCCGCTGGGCATCGGCGACCTGCGTCACTTCATCGATTGCTTCAACCCCGGGAACCGGCATCAACGCCAGGCCGACGAGCGCTTCCGGTACTACCCCTACGCCGAGTTGATCGCACGCGACAAGGCCAGCCTGGACATCTTCTGGCTGAAGGACGAGAGTCTGGAAGACATCAGCCAATTGCCAAGCCCCGATGTGCTCCAGCAGGAGATCATCGAGCACCTGGAAGCCGCCCTGAACTCGTTCCGCGAGGTGGCCGCCGCACTGCCTCGATTCGGGACCGATCCGGTCGCCGCGGGCCGGCGATGACGGAGCAGGCTAGCAACACCTGACCCCACGCAAGCTCAGGAGGAATCACCCGTGCCCAGCCCCAGCGACGACCTCCGCGCCAGCCTCTTCCGGCACGTCAGCGCCGAGAAGGCCGCGCTGTATCGCAGCGTCATGGAGGTCTTCGCCGCGGCCAAGCGCCAGTACCGGCTGCAATTGCGCCCTGACGAAGTGCTGGCCGAAGGCGAATGGCCCGACGGCCGGCCGCGCATCGAGGAACTCAACGCCGCGCTGCCGTGGCGCTTTGGCGCTGTCGACTACGAGGCGGCGCTACAGCGGCCTGCAGGGTCGCTGGCAAGCCTCACCGAAGACGTCGTTGGGGCCTGCTGGGACGAGGCGCTGAGCGCAGCCATGCGTCGCCAGGGCCACGCCTTGCCCGAGGAGTCGATCGCCAGCACCTTGCTGGCCGATCTCGCCGGCTAGCGCGCGCTGCCGCGCCGCGACCGCAGCAGCCCCAAGAT
>NZ_LYVQ01000071.1 GCF_001984095.1 Pelomonas sp. KK5 | reverse complement strand
AAACCGTTATCACATCGTCTACCCGCCGGCCCTGCGCGACGAGCCCGCGCTGCGCGCGTTCTGCGACTGGCTCCATGCGGAGATCGAACGCTCCCGCGCGGCGCTGTGCGGGCTTTGCTAGCTAATCGGCGAGGAACAGCGACTGCAGGTCGCTGAGGAAGTCGAAGCCCTTGTCCGTGGCCGCGATGCGCGCCGGGTCGGGCAGCAGCAGGCCGCGTGAGCGGCCTTTCTCCATCGCAGCAGCGATGGCCGAGGGCGGCAGGCCGGTGCGCTCCAGGAACTGCGTGACCGGCACGCCGTCCTTCAGCCTCAGCGCATTGAGCATGAACTCGAAGGGCAGTTCGCTGCGCTGCACCTCGTGCTCGTTGGACACCGCCGCGCCCTCGCCCGCCTTGACCATGTAGGCCGCCGGCTCGCGCCAGCGCACCTGGCGCAGGATGCGGTGCGGGAAGCTCAGCTTGGTGTGGGCGCCGGCGCCGATGCCCAGGTAGTCGCCGAACTGCCAGTAGTTGGTGTTGTGCGTGCAGCGATGGCCGGCGCGGGCGTAGGCCGAGACCTCATAACGGTCCATCCCGACGGCACCGGTCCTCGCGGTGATCAGGTCCAGCATGTCGCTGGCCAGATCGGGGTCGGGCAGGTTCTCGGGCGTCTGCACCGCGAAGCGCGTGTTCGGCTCGATGGTCAGGTGATAGACGGACAGGTGCGGCGGCGCGAAGGCCAGCGCGGTGTCCAGCTCCAGCGCCAGCTCGTCCAGCGTCTGGCCGGGCAGTGCGTACATCAGGTCGATGTTGAAGGTGTCGAAGGCGCCGGCCGCCTCGGCGATGGCGGCCTTCGCCTGCTCGCTGTCGTGGACGCGGCCGAGGGCCTTCAGCTTGGCGTCGTCGAAGCTCTGCACGCCGATGGACAGGCGCGTCACGCCAGCCTCGCGGAAGCCCTTGAAGCGGTCCTTCTCGAAGGTGCCCGGGTTGGCCTCCAGCGTGATCTCGCAGCCCGGGTCCAGCGGCAGCCGGGCGCGGATGTCGGAGATCAGTTCGGCGATCTGCTCGGGCGCGAACAGGCTGGGCGTGCCGCCGCCGATGAAGATGCTGACGACATGCCGGCCCCAGATCAGCGGCAGCGCCGCTTCCAGGTCGGCGCGCAGCGCGGCCAGGTAGGCGGAGGCCGGCAGCTCGCCCTTGGATTCATGCGAGTTGAAGTCGCAGTAGGGGCACTTGCGGATGCACCAGGGCAGGTGCACGTAGAGGGACAGCGGCGGCAGCGCGGCCAGGCTCAGGGTGCCCGGGCGCATCAGCCGGATGACATCAGCCAAGGTGCCAGACCTCGCGCATCTGCTTGACCAAGTCGATCGAGGCAAGCGCGCGATGGCTCAACGCGTTCTTCTCGGCGGCGCTCAGCTGCGCCACGCTCTTGCCCAGCGACGGGATGAACAGCAGTGGGTCGTAGCCGAAGCCGCCCTCGCCTTCCAGCGCGGTCAAGACCTGACCCTGCCAGCGACCCATCGAGATCAGCGGCTCCGGGTCCTCGGCGCTTTTCACCGCGACCAGGGCACAGACAAAACGGCCGGTGCGATCCTCGACGCCGGCCAGCTTCTCCAGCAGCACACGGTTGTTGTCAGCATCTGATTTCGGCTGGCCGAACAGCGTGGCATAACGCGCAGACAGGACGCCAGGCGCGCCGCCCAAGGCATCGACCGCCAGCCCCGAATCGTCGGCCAGCGCCGGCAGGCCCGAGGCCTGCGCCGCGTGGCGTGCCTTGGTCAGCGCGTTCTCCACGAAGGTGCCGTAGGGCTCTTCGGCTTCCGGAATTCCCAGCGAGCCCTGCGTCACCAGCTCGACGCCCAGCGGCGCGAACAGCGCCTGCAGCTCGACGAGCTTCTTCGCGTTGTTGGACGCAAGAACGATCTTCATGCGCCCAAGGCAGCCTTCTGCGCCGCCAGCAGCTCGCCGATGCCCTTCTCGGCCAGGTCCAGCAGCCTGTTCATCTCGGCGCGGCTGAAGGCCACGCCCTCGGCCGTACCCTGCACCTCGACGATGCCACCCTTGGCGGTCATCACGACGTTCATGTCGGTGTCGCAGGCCGAGTCCTCGGTGTACTCCAGGTCCAGCAGCGGCACGCCGTTCACGATGCCCACCGAGATCGCCGCCACCGCATCCTTCAGCGGGCTCTGCGCGATCTTGCCATTGGCCAGCAGCCAGTTCACCGCGTCGGCCGCGGCCACGTAGGCGCCGGTGATCGCCGCCGTGCGGGTGCCGCCGTCGGCCTGGATCACGTCGCAGTCCAGCGCGATCGTGCGCTCGCCGAGCAGGCCCAGATCGAACACGCAGCGCAGCGAGCGGCCGATCAGGCGCTGGATCTCCTGCGTGCGGCCGCTCTGCTTGCCGCGGGCGGCCTCGCGGTCGCTGCGGGTGTGGGTGGCGCGGGGCAGCATGCCGTATTCGGCCGTCACCCAGCCTTCGCCGGAGCCGCGGCGGAACGGGGGCACCTTCTCCTCGACCGAGGCGGTGCACAGCACCTTGGTGCCGCCGAACTCGACCAGCACCGAGCCTTCGGCATGGCGGGTGTAGTGGCGGGTGATGCGCACCGGGCGCAGCGCGTCGGCCGCGCGGCCTTCGCTGCGCGGCGTCGTTTCGACAACAGCAGTCATCTTGTTCCTTGGGAAAGCAATCAGGGAGAGGTTTTCTTGGCGGCGCTGCGCTGGGTGATGACGGCCTGGATCTCGCGCACCGAGCGTTCGATCTCTTCCTCGTCCATCGCACCCCGGGCGTCGACCTGGCCGGGACCGGCCTGGATGGTCGAGGCGAAGCCGTCTTCGTCCACCGTCAGCTCGGGCGGCGCAGCATTCACGATGGGTAGCTCGGAGCCTTCCCATTCCACCGCCAGCACGGTGACATTGTCGCAGCGCTCGCCACCGTTGCGCAGCGCGCGCTCGACCAGCTCGGGCACCGCGTCGGCGATCGGCCGGGCGGCCAGTTGGGCGGTGATGTCCACGTCGGATACCGTGCCCCACAGCCCGTCGGAGCACAGCAGCATCTTGTCGCCGGGCTCCATCACCAGCGGGCCGCTGACGTCGATCATCGGCTTGCCCGGGCTGCCCAGGCAGGTGAACAGCACGTTCCGGTTGAAGCGCTCGGCGCCCGGCGCCGGGCGGCCCAGCGCCTCCTGCAGCTCGCTGTAGGAATGGTCGCGCGTGCGGGCGATCAGCTTGCCGCCGCGCACCAGATACAAGCGCGAATCGCCGCAGTGCACCCAGTAGGCGTTGTGGCCCTGCATCACGCAGGCGACGACCGTCGTGCGCGGCGTGTCGTGCAGCTTCTTGTCCTGGGCATAGCGCAGCAGCTGGCGGTGGCCGATCAGCACGGCGTCCTGCAGGTACTTCAAAGGGTCGGCCAGCACCGGCTTGGCGTCGCGCTGGAAGATCGCGGCCATCGCCTGCAGCGCCAGCCCGGCAGCCACCTCGCCCTCGGGGTGCCCGCCCATGCCGTCGGCCAGCGCGAACAGGCCGGCTTCCTGCGTGTAGCAGTAGCCCATGCGGTCTTCGTTCTTCTCGCGGCCGCCCTTGCGGCTCACCTGGAATACCTGGAACCTCACGGCAATGAATCCTTCAAGCCTTCGCACCCTTGAGGTTTTCCAGCTGCAGCTTCAGCCGTTCGCTGAAGCTCAGCTTGGTATAGCGGCGCTCGGTCTCGCGGGCCAGTTCCTTCTGCAGCGCGAACACGCTCTGCGGGCGCGACAGCGGGTCGAGCGACATGCACCACTCGGTCACTTCGAGCAGGTTGTCGGAATAGACGTTGCGCAGCCGGGAGAGGCTCAGCGCCAGCCGGTCCTTCTCATTGCGCTGAGGTGCGTCGTTAGGCGGATAGCCCTGCATGCAGGCGTAGATGCAGGCACCGATGGCGTAGATGTCGGTCCAGGGGCCTAACGAGCCGTCTCGACGGTACATCTCCGGCGCCGCGAAGCCCGGCGTGTACATCGGGCGGATGAAGTTGCCTTCCTTGCTCAGCACTTCGCGCGCCGCGCCGAAGTCCAGCAGCACCGCCTTGTTGTCATTGGTGATGAAGATGTTTGCCGGCTTGATGTCCAGGTGCAGCATCTTGTGCTGGTGGACGATGCGCAGGCCGCGCAGGATCTCGTCGAACAGCGAGCGGATCGTCGACTCGCGGAACACCTTGTCGCGCTTCATGTCGCGCGCGGTGACGATGAAGTCCTGCAGCGTGTCGCCCTGCAGGTAGTTCATCACCATGTAGACGGTCTCGTTCTCGCGCAGGAAGTTCAGCACCGAGACCACGCTCGGGTGCGAGATCTGCGCCAGCGACCGGCCTTCCTCGAAGAAGCTCTTCAAGCCCAGGCGATACAGCGGCTGTTTCTCCGGCTTGACGCGCGGCGTCAGCTCGCCGGGCGAACGCTCGGCGAGACTGGAGGGCAGATATTCCTTGAGGGCGACGAGATGGTGATCGGGATCTTCGGCCAGGTAGACGACACCGAAGCCACCTGCAGCCAGACGCTTGATGATCTGGTAGCCCCCGACCACCGTCCCCGCCGGCAGGGGAGCCGGTTTGGGCTTTGACATAATCGCGCTTTGCTTTGCTAACCGGGTGCTAGATGCCAGTCTACAGCATGACGGGATATGCCAGCGCCAGCTCGCAGCCCGCCTCCGACGGTGACAACACCGCCGTCAACAAGTCCAGCGTCAGCGTCGAATTGCGCTCGGTCAACGGCCGTTTCCTCGACCTCGGCTTTCGCATGCCGGAGGAGCTCCGCGGCCTGGAACCGGCCCTGCGCGAGCTGCTCACCGCGCAGTTCAAGCGCGGCAAGATCGAGATGCGCATCAACGCCCAGCGCGAGGGCGACAACGCCTGGCCCCAGCCACAGCCGGAACAACTGAACCGCCTCTCGCGCTTGGAGAGCACGGTGCAGGGCTGGCTGCCCAAGGCGCAGCCGCTGTCGGTCCACGAAGTGCTGCAGTGGTGCAAGAACGGCGGCGGCGCCGCCGAGAAGCTCGACGAGGCCACGCTGGAAGCCGCCCGCGCCTGCGTCGCCGGCCTGGCCGAGGCGCGCGAGCGCGAGGGCGAGAAGCTGGTGGCCATCCTGATGGAGCGCGTCAAGCGCCTGCGCGCGCTGGCCGCCGAGGCCGAGCCGCTGGTGCCGGCCGTCGTGCAGCGCCAGCAGCAGCGCTTCATCGAGCGCTGGCAGGAGGCGCTGACCGCCTCCGGCGCCACCCAGACCATCACCGAGGAACAGCTGCGCGAACGCGCGCTGAACGAGGCCGCCGCCTACGCGATCCGCATCGACGTGGCCGAGGAACTCGCCCGCCTGCGCGCCCACCTGGACGAGATCACTCGTCTGCTGAAGAAGGGCGGCGAGGTCGGCAAGCGCCTGGACTTCCTGATCCAGGAACTGCTGCGCGAGGCCAACACGCTGGGCTCCAAGGCCGCTGCGCTGGAGCTGACCAATATCTCGGTGGAGATGAAGGTGGCGATCGAGCAGCTGCGGGAGCAGGTGCAGAACCTCGAGTGAATTCGCCGCAGCCCCCGACCTGCTGGGGCGCATCGAATTGCCGCTGGGTATCGGCGTTAGCCCCGAGGCGAACCTGAACGATTATTAAGAAAGCCGGTCGACGAATTCCCTATCATCGCCCTCAGAGCCGCAGGCATTGTTTGTTGATCAGCGGCCGATAGGAGACACGGCGATGAAGATCTTGGTCGTTGAGGATTCCGACCGCCTGGGCCGCTTTCTGCAGCAGGGCCTGAGCGAATGCTCGTACACCGTCAACTGGGTGCGCAGCTGCGCCGCGGCGAACGACGCGCTCGTCGACACGAACTACGACGCGATCGTGCTGGACCTGGGCCTGCCCGACGGCGACGGGCTCGACCTGCTGAAGTCCTGGCGCGCCGGCGGCTTCAAGGAGCCGGTGCTGATCCTGAGCGCCCGCGACGGCGTGCAGGACCGCGTCAAGGGCCTGGACCTCGGCGCCGACGACTACCTGCCCAAGCCCTTCAGCCTCGAGGAGCTGCTGGCCCGCGTGCGCTCGCTGGTGCGGCGCCAGTCCACCACCAAGCAGGTGGTGCTGGAGCATGCGGGCATCAAGCTGGACCTGCTGAGCCACACGGTGCAGAACAACGGCCAGCCGGTGGACCTGACCAGCCGCGAGTACGCGCTGCTGGAGGTGTTCATGCAGAACCAGGGCCGCATCCTGCCGCGCACGCTGATCTCCGAGAAGATCTGGGCCTCGCATTTCGACGTGGACACCAATCTGCTGGACGTCTACATGAGCCGGCTGCGTTCCAAGCTGGAAACCTCGGGCAAGACCATCTTCAAGACGGTGCGTGGCGTCGGCTACCAGATGGTTTGAACCAGCTGAAGCCGCGTTCAGAAAGCAGACAGATTGGGTACAGGTCCCCGCCGAAGAATCGTGAAAACAAAGTTCACGTTTCTTCATCCAGGCGGAGACAAGCCATGTCGAACAGCAAGCGAAAGCAGCAGCGCACCTTCAGGTTGACGGTACTGGCCTCGGTGGCCCTCGCCGCCCTCCAGGTCCACGCGCAGGACCAGGCCCCGGCCGACCCACCACCCGCCGAAGGCGCCAGCGCCTCGCAGCTCGAACGCGTGGAGGTGCGCGGCTCCTTCCTCGGCGCCGGCGCCACCAGCGTGATGAAGAACAACATCGCCGCGCGCGACACGCCATTCTCCGCCCAGACCTACACCACCGCCTTCATGAAGGCGATCGAGACCGCCAGCCTGGCCGACCTCTACGTCTACATGAACGGCGTGCAGAAGGGCGGCAACACCGGCTACGACCTGCGCATCCGCGGCTTCCGCACCGGCGGCGAGGACAAGAACGCGATCATGGTGGACGGCCTGCCCGGCCTGACCGGCCGCTTCGGCTCGCCGCCGACCATCGGCGTGCAGAGCGTGGAGGTGGTGAAGGGCCCGATGTCGCTGCTCTACGGCCAGGTGCAGCCGGGCGGCTTCGTCAACATCGTCTCCAAGAAGCCGATGTCCAGCCGCAAGAGCTATATCGACCTGAAGGTCTCCAGCTTCGACGGCGCCGGCATCAGCATCGGCGACAAGAACGCCTACAACTTCGGCCTGGACACCACCGGCCCGATCGACAAGGACGGCACCTTCCTCTACCGCCTCGTCGCCGAGGGCACGAACAAGGACGGCTTCCGCACCGACACCCATGAACGCGCCAGTTACTTCGCGCCGAGCGTCACCTGGAACGCCACCGACGACCTCTCGCTGACCGCCCAGTACGAGCACCGCACCGTCAACAGCTCCTACGACGTGGGCCTGGCCGTGCCGGGCCGCGACATCACCAGGATCAACCCCGACATCCGCACCCGCTACCAGGAGCCCGGCGACTGGCGCAAGGAGACCGGCGACACGCTGAGCCTGTCGATGGTGGACGAGCTGAACGACAACTGGAAGGTGCGCGGCGCCTTGCGCGTGGTGCGCAACGTCAGCGACGACTCGACCTACAACAGCACCTCGATCCGTGCCGACGGCGTGAGCCTGGTGCGCCGTGCGCGCCAGAACGAGATCACGCGCACCTACAAGTTCGGTGACATCAACCTCACCGGCAAGCTGAAGACCGGCGACATCAAGCACCAGCTGATCCTGGGCCTCAACGGCGGGCGCGACACCGACGACGAGAACCGCCTGCGCTTCTTCAACGGCGGCGCCTGCCCGGGGCCCACCTGCTTCGACATCAAGATCTACAACCCGGTGTACGGCCAGGTGCCGGACATCAACACGCTGCCGCTGGTCAACCCGGCCACGCCCGGCAACCTGACCGACCAGTACTTCGTCTCCACCTCCTGGGGCCTCTACCTCTCCGACCTCATCTCGGTCAGCGAGCACTGGAAGGTCAACCTCGGCGTGCGCAACGCCTACGAGAAGCAGGACATCTCCGAGCGCCGCCAGAACGTGCCCGCCTACAGCAAGACCACGCGCAAGAGCGCCCTGCCCACGGCCGGCCTGATCTACCAGCCGGACAAGCAGTGGTCGATCTATGCGAGCTACGCCACCTCCTACGTGCCCGCCCCGGCCAACTCGATCGACGCCACCGGCGCCAACCCCTTCAAGCCCTCGGAGGGCAAGCTCAACGAGGTGGGCGTGAAGGCCGAGGACCTGTTCGACCACAAGGTCAACGGCACCTTCTCGCTGTTCAGGATCACCAAGACCAACACGCTGAACACCTTCGCCTGCCCGCTGGGCACCTGCTCCAGCCAGCTCGGCGAGGAACAGTCCAAGGGCGCCGAGGTGGAGCTGAACATCCGCCCGCTGCCGGACTGGCAGCTGGTGCTGAACTACGCCTATACGGACGCCAAGGTCACCGCGTCCAGCGACCCGATCCAGGTCGGCGCGCAGCTCACCAACGTCTCGAAGAACACCGCCAGCCTCTGGTCGCGCTACGACATCGGCAGCGGCGCACTGCGCGGCCTGGGCATCGGCCTGGGCCTGAGCTATGCCGGCGCGCGCAACGGCACGCTGCCGACGACGGCCGTCACCGCCTCCACCGGGCCCACGCCGGTCAAGCTGCCGGGCTACAGCGTGATGGACCTGGCCTTCTACTACATCCACGAGCGCTACGCCTTCAACCTGAAGATCGGCAACGTGCTGGACAAGACCTACTACGAGAGCGCCGGGCAGACCGGGCAGGTGCAGGTGCAGCCGGGGGCGCCGCGGAATATCACGGCATCGATGCGGGTGAACTTCTAGCCTGTTGGCCCTGCCGCACGCACGCCGTTCGGGCTGGGCCCTTCGATACCTCAGGGCGAACGGGCGGTGGGCATACGCGACTCCTCTAGCCCTGCAGCCCACACTCCGTTCGGGCTGAGGTATCGAAGCCTGTCCTGAGCCTGTCGAAGGACCCTCCGCCAAATGTCTCGATATGCACAGACGAACCCTCCTGATGGCCCTGGCCGGCCTGCCCTTGGCCGCCCGCGCAACATCTGATCCCGCGCTCGACTTCATCACCGCGCTGCCGGCCTACGCGCCCGCCGAGCGCGTGACGGGCACCATCACGCTGTGGGGCCACGGCAGCTTCAAGCGCGACTTCATGGGCAAGCTGGTCGAGCGCTGGATCCGCGAGTTCACGCGCTCGCAGCCCGACGTGCGCTTCGTCTACAAGATGTACGGCACGGCCTCCGCCATCGGTGCGCTCTACACCGGCGCCGGCAATATGGCGCTGCTCGGCGAGGAGATCAGCCCCGAGGCGGCCGCCGCCTTCCGCCGCGCCAGGGGCTATGCGCCGACCGGCATCGAGGTGGCGACCGGCAGCCTCGACGTCAACTTCTTCGACTACGCGCACATGGTCTTCGTCCACCGCGACAACCCGATCGAGCGCATGACGCTGGCCGAGCTGGACGCCGTGCTCGGCGCCGAGCACCGCCGCGGCAGCCCCCGCAATGCGCGCAGCTGGGGCGACCTGGGACTCACCGGCGCCTGGGCCGATCGCGCGATCCGGCCGCGCAGCTGGAAGGTGGACGAGGACTTCGGCCTCTTCATCCGCGAGGCGGTGCTGGAAGACAGCCATCGCTGGAACCCGGCGCTGGTCGAGCATGTCCACACGCAGCGCGCCGACGGCACCCAGTACGACCACGGCCAGCAGATGCTCGACGCGCTGGCCGAGGACCCGCAGGGCCTGGCCGTCTCGAACGTCCGCTATGCCAATCCGAAGGTGAAAGCCGTCGCGCTGGCCCGCAGCCCCGAGACCGGCTGGCACCAGGCGACGACGGCCTCGCTGATCGCGCAGGACTACCCGCTGGTCCGCATCATCCCCGCCTTCATCGACCGCCCGCCCGGCCAGCCGGTCGAGCCGGCCGTACGCGAATTCCTGCGCTACATGCTGGGCCGCGAAGGCCAGCAGGCGCTGGTGGCCGAGAGTGGCTACCTGCCGCTGGGGCCGCGGGCGATCCGGGCCCAACTGGAGAAGCTGTCGTGAAGCGCCGGCAGATCGCAGCGGTGCTCGCCTGTGCCGCGCTGCTGGGCCATCTGCGCGTGTCGGCCATCGACGTGGTGCCGCCGCCGTTCCAGCAGCGCGATGCCGTTGAAGGCGTCGTGCGCGTCTGGGCGCATCCGCAGATGGGCGAGCTGCTGCAGCGCTGGCAGGCGGCCTTCCGCGCCGAGCATCCGGGCGTGCGCTTCGTCAACGACCTGCGCGGCAGCGACGTGGCGATGGCCGGGCTCTATACCGGCCAGGCGGACATCGCGCTGATCGGCCGCGAAGCGCGCGCCAGCGAGGTCAAGGCCTTCGAGTGGATCTACCGCTTCCGGCCGCAGCGCATCGAGCTGATGGCCGGCAGCGTGGACCGGCCGGGGCGCTCGCCGGCGCTGCAGGTCGTCGTGCATCGAGATAACCCATTGGCTCGACTGACACTGCAGCAGCTCGATGCGCTGTTCAGCCACGAGCGCAAGCGCGGCGCGGCGGCTTCGCCGACGAGCTGGGGCCAGCTCGGCCTGCGCGGCGCCTGGGCGGCGCGGCCCATCCAGCTCTATACCTTCGACACCGAGAGCGGCTCGGGCCGCTTCTTCCGCGAATCCGCGCTGATGGACAGCCGCCAGCTCAACTGGCTGCAGATCCACGAGATCGCGGAAGCCCGGACGTCCGGTGGCGACAGCGCCGGCGAGCGCATCCTGCAGGCGCTGCGCAGCGACCGCTACGGCCTCGCCGTGGCCAGTGGGCCGCTGCCGCCGGGGCTGAAGGCGCTGCCGCTGTCGGCGATGGCCGATGCAGCGGCGCTCAAGGCCACCGACCGCGGCTACCCGCTCGCCCGCGGCGTCTACGCCTACCTGAATCACAAGCCGGACACGCCGCTCGACGCGCCGACCGCCGCCTTCCTTCGCTACATCCTGAGCGCCCGCGGCCAGATGGAGATCGGCGCGGCCGACGGATTCCAGCCGCTGCTGCCGGCCATCGCGACCGGCGAATCTCAACAGTTGCGCTGACCTGTCAGCCCTTTCAGAAACGGTACAGGAACGATACAGGCTCGACTTCTACGCTGTCCCCCAGTCAGAAACACAAACTGGAGACCGCATGAAGAAGATGAAGAGAACCGTCCTGGCGAGCGCCCTGCTCGCAGCTCTGCAGGCCCACGCACAGACCGAGGCCCCGGAAGCGCCGGCCACGCCGAACGCCGCCGCCGCCAAGGGCGCCGACGCCCAGCAGCAGCTGCCCACCACCAAGGCGGTCGTCTCCGGCCAGGCGCTGGACCAGGCCAGCCAGGACGGCTATGCCGAGGCCGTGCGCGGCGTGGCCGGCGTCTCGCCCGCCAACTCCAAGGGCAGCGCCAACGACTCGATCAACATCCGCGGCATCAAGCTGAACCTGTTCTCCAACTACCGGCTCAACGGCGGCCTGCCGATCGCCGGCGTCAGCACCGTGCCGACCGAGGACAAGGCCCGCGTGGAGACACTCAAGGGCGCCAATGCGCTGATGTACGGCGTGGCCAGCCCGGCCGGCATCATCAATATGGTCACCAAGCGCGCCGGCGCGCACGACGTGACCAGCGCGATGGTGGCGGGCAACTCCTTCGGCCAGGTGGGCGCCTCGGCCGACCTGGGCCGGCGCTTCGGCGGCGACAAGCAGTTCGGCCTGCGCGTCAACGCCTCCGACACGCACCTGCAGAACGGCGTCGTCGGCGGCAACGGCAAGTTCGCCAGCATCGGCGCGGACTTCCAGGTCACCGAACGCCTGTCGCTGCAGGGCGACTACGAGTACTACACGAAGAACGTGGCCCAGCAGGCCGGCATCAGCCTGCTGCCGGCGGTGAATGGCAAGGTGCCGATCACGCCGGTGCCCGATCCGCGCAAGCTGCTGTCCGGCCCCTGGGCGCGGCTGAACGCGCACACCAGCAACAAGCAGATCCGCGCCGACTATGTCGTCAGCGATTCGCTCTCGCTGATGGCCGAGGTGGGCCGCTCGAACTCCGACCGCGACAACTTCACCACGCGCATCGGCGGCTACAACATCGTCACCGGCGCCGGCGGCACCGTGACCGTCAACACGGCGACGCAGGAATACGAGAACACCTTCAGCCGCATCGAGGCGCGCGGCCGCTTCGGCACCTGGGGCCTGGCGCACGACCTGACCGGCGGCGTCTCGCGCACCGAGCGCGATGCCAACTCGCTGGCGCAGAACCAGACCGTGCTGACGCAGAAGCAGAACATCTTCGATCCGATCGAGCTGGCCGCGCCGGTCTTCACCAAGGCGCCGACCTCGCAGCTGCAGATCAGCAAGGACAGCGCCGTCTACGCCTACGACACGATCGGCATCGGCCCGCAATGGAAGCTGCTGCTGGGCCTGCGCTCGACCAAGGACGAGGAGATCAGCGCCGCCCGCAGCAAGACCACCAACGTCACCTCGCCCGCCTACGGCGTGCTGTTCGACGCGATGCCCGGCGTCACGCTGTTCGGCAGCGTCATGAGCGGACTGGAAGCCGGCGGCACCGCGCCGGCCACCGCGGTCAACGTCAACGAGATCCTGCCCTCGGCCGTCTCCAAGCAGCGCGAGCTGGGCATCCGCGTCACACGCTTCAAGGGCATTAACTTCAGCAGCTCCTACTTCGAGATCACCCGCGCCAATGCGGTGACCGATCCGGTGACCAAGATCTTCGCCAACAACGGCGACATCCAGTACAAGGGCCTGGAGGCCACGCTGACCTGGCAGATGGACCGCCAGTGGGGCCTGACGACCGGCGGCCAGCTGCTGCACGCCAAGCAGGTCTCGCCGGACCCGACCTTCAACGGCTTCACGCCCGAGAACACGCCCAAGGCGGTCGGCAACGTGGGCCTGTCCTACCGCACCGACTGGCTCAAGGGCCTGACGCTGAACGGCGGCATCTCCGGCATCAGCAAGCGCTTCGTCAACAACCAGGAGCAGGCCACGATCCCCGGCTACTCGCTGATCAGCGCCGGCGCCAGCTACGCCACCCGCATCGCCGGCCGCCGCGTCGGGCTGCAGCTCAGCGTGGACAACCTGCGCAACAAGAGCTACTGGAACTCGGTGCAGACCGGCACCTACGGCACGGGCATGGACCGCAGCGTGAAGCTGAGCCTTCGCGTGGACGACATCTGAATTTCCGTTCAGAAAGGTGCAAGGGTCGCTTCAGGAATCGGCCCTAGCATGGATCCACAAGAAGAGGAGACAAACGACATGTTGTTGGCGAGAACCACGGCCGGTGCGCTGTTCGCCCTTTGCACACTGACAGCGCAGTCAGGCGAGCTGCCGGTCTACAAGCCCGAGCAGGCGGTCAGCGGCACGATCCGCAACTACGGCTTCGGCCTGGGAGGCGTGCTGCAGCTCTGGGAGGCGGAGTTCCAGAAGTTCCACCCCGGCATCCGCTTCCAGGACACGCTGCCGACCAGCGATGCCGCCATCCCCGCACTGGTCACCGGTGTGACCGACCTGGCGCCCGACGGCGGCGAGGCGACGCTGACCGAGAGCCTGTCCTTCTTCGAGGTGTACGGCTATGCACCGACGGACATCACGGTCGCTTCCGGCGCCTTCGACGTGGAGGGCAAGTCCAACGGGCCGGTCGTCTTCGTCCACAAGGACAACCCGATCGCCAGCCTGAGCCTGCAGCAGCTGGACGGCATCTTCGGCGCTGCGCGCCACGGCGGCATGGACGGCTTCAAGTGGCGCCCGGGCCGCGGCCGGGGCCACGAGCACGACATCCGCACCTGGGGCCAGCTCGGGCTGACCGGCGAGTGGGCCGACAAGCCGATCCAGACCTATGGCCACGCGCCCTCGGGCACCACCCGCTTCTTCCAGTGGAAGGTGATGGGCAACGGCGACAAGTGGAACCCGAACTACCGCGAGTACGTGGAGAGCGGCAGCAAGATGATCGCCGACGAGGACCGCGCCGAGCAGCGCCTGGGCCTGCAGTACATGCTGAAGAACGAGCTCTCGCACGACCGCTACGGCATCGCCTGGACCGTGATGCCGCAGGCCAAGGGCATGGGCGACATCAAGGCCATCGCGCTCTCCCCGGGCCACGGCAAGCCGGCGGTGATGCCCAGCAAGCAGAGCTTCGAGGACCGCAGCTACCCGCTGGTGCGCAACATCTACATCTTCATGAACCGCAAGCCGGGCACCGCCGTGGACCCGAAGCTGCGCGAGTTCCTGCGCTACATCCTGAGCCGCCAGGGCCAGGAGCTGGTGGCCCGCAACGGCAGCTACCTGCCGCTGCCCGCCGATCTCGTGCTCGAGCAGCGCGCCAAGCTCGATTGAACTCAAAAAGAAGGCAAGACATGACCCCGCATTCCTTCAAGCAAGCCGGCCTCGCCGCGCTGCTGGCCTGCGCTGCCGGCGCCGCTGCAGCTGCCGGCGTCGCACCGAGCGCCAAGCCCTACCAGCCGACCCCGGTCACGCTCGACAAGTCCGCCGGCTACGTGCTGCCCGACGGCACCGTGCAGATCATCGGCTGCGACGACATGGCCGGCATCATTGCGAAAACCGACGCGCTGTTCGCCAGGGCCCACCCGGGCTTCAGGTTCACCGACGTGATGAAGGGCAACGGCCCCGGCATCCCCGGCATCACCTACCAGGCCGCCGCGCTGGCGCCGATGTGCGGCGAGGCCACGCTGCTGCAGCTGCTGCCCTACGAGAAGATCCACGGCGGCTCCAAGGCCGAGCCGGTCGGCGCGCTGGCGATCAAGATCGCGCACGCCTCGCTGAACCCCAAGGCCAAGCTCGGGCCCATGGCCCTGATCGTCAACAAGGCCAACCCGATCGCCTCGCTGACGCAGGACCAGGTCACGAGCATCTTCGCCTACGGCGCCGGCACCGGCGACATCACGGCCTGGAACCAGCTCGACGTCGGCGGGGCGATGACCGGCAAGACCATCCACCCGACCGGCCTGCACGAGGACGCCTACAACCGCCCCGAGGACCTGGGCATGGGCGACTACATGATGTACACGAAGATGGGCCCCTTCCCCGGCCGCCCGTTCACGCCCACGTACGAGCGGCTGACCCGTTATGCCGACGTCGTCACCCGCGTCGCCGGCGACCCGCAGGCGATCGGCCTGGTGGCGCTGAACAAGGTGACGCCGCAGGTGCGCGTGGTGCCGCTGGTCGGCACCGACGGCAAGCTGACCACGGGCAGCGCGGCCGACATCCTCGCCGGCCGCTACCCCTACGACCGCTTCCTCTACGTCTACGCACGCCGCCCGGTCGGCGAGGCCTTCGACCCGGTGGTGCGCGAGTACCTGCGGCTGCTGCTGTCGCGCGAGGGCCAGCAGGCGATCGCCAGCGATGCCAAGGGCTACATGCCGCTCAGCGACAAGGAGCTGGCCGAGGAGCTGGAGCGCCTGGAGAAGGCCGAGATCTGGCTGCCGCGCTCCAAGCAGGGCCCGTCCACGAACTTCCCCTTCCCGGCTCCTCAACCCTGAGGCGGATGACGACCATGAAGCAAAGCCATAACTCTTCCTTCCTCAAGCGCAGCCTCACCGCCGTGTTCTGCGCGGCCGCCTGCCTCCTTGCCAACGCCGTCGAAGTCGCCCCGGACATCAAGCCCTACGAGCCCAAGCCGATCAGCATCCCGACCGAGTACCGCGCCTACCTGACCGGCCCGGACAAGGACACGATCTACGTGGCCGGCAACGACGTGCTGATCCCGCTGTTCGACAAACTGCACGCCCGCTTCAAGGAGCTGCATCCGAACATCAAGTTCAAGTTCCTGATGTGGGGCTCCACGCTGTCGGTCGAGGGCCTGGTGTCGGAGAAGTCCGCCTTCGGCCCGATCGGCCGCGAGAACCGCCGCGTGGAGGCCGACTACTTCAAGGAGCGCTTCGGCTACGAGGTGACCTACTTCAAGATCGGCTACGACCACAACCCGAACGACAAGCTCTCCACCGGCATCTGGGTCAACTCCACCAACCCGATCAAGCAGCTCACCAAGGACCAGGTCAAGCGCATCTACTCCTCGGGCAACGGCAAGGGCGACATCACCCACTGGCGCCAGCTCGGCGTGACCACCGGCGAATGGGCGGACCTGCCGATCCACGCCTACATGCCGCGCGACACGCAGGGCATCCTCGCGATGATCGACGAGTTCCGCGACTTCATCGGCGGCGTGGCCTACAGCCCGCGCATCGAGTGGCTGCCCAACGGCAACAAGGTGATCGACTCGGTGGCGCAGGATGCCTTCAGCATGGGCCTGATGGACTACTGGAACAACGCGATGGAGATGCGCGGCGTGACCAAGTGGAAGCGCATGGAGGAGTTCGCGCCGCGCGTGAAGTTCGTGCCCGTGGCCTGGGACGAGAACACGCCGCCGTCCGACGGCACGCTGACCGGCAGCCGCCACCCGTTTGCCAGCCCGATCGGCATCGACATCAACAAGGCGCCCGGCAAGCCGCTGGACGCCTGGCTGAAGGCCTATTGCGAGTTCCTCGTCTCCAAGGACGCGCAGGACATCATCAACTCGCCCGAGATGCGCAAGTTCGGCTTCCGTCCGCTGGAAGCCGGCGATGTGGCGGTCGAGATGAAGAAGATCAACTGAGGGTGCCAACCATGATGAACAAGACTCTCATCGCCACGCTCCTGCTGGCTGCCGGCGCGGCCCAGGCGCAAGCGCCATCGCTGGACGACATCCCGCCCTACAAGAAGGAGATCGAGTGCGAGGGCGGCGGCGGCCTGCGGCTCGTGGGCAACTGGATGCGCGGCAACATGATCAAGCTGGTGGACGCCTTCAACAAGCTGCACCCCGAGTGCAAGGCCAGCGCCAACTTCATGACCAGCAGCGAGGGCGGCATCGCCGCGCTGATGTTCGGTGTCGGCGACCTCGCCCCGATGGGCGACGACGCCAAGATCACCGACATGATGCCCTTCTACGAGGCCTACAAGTACGTGCCCACCGAGATCTCGATCGCCACCGGCGGCGCCGAGAACCGCGGCACGCTGTGGCCGGCGGTGTTCCTGGTCAACAAGGACAACCCCTTGACCAAGCTGACCACCGACCAGCTCGCGCGCATCTTCGGCGCCTCGCGCACCGGGGGCTGGGACGTCGGACCCATGGCCAGCAACGGCCTGCGCTACACAAGCAAGTACGCGCGCGGCCCGGAGCAGGACATCCGCACCTGGGGCCAGCTGGGCCTGACCGGCGAGTTCGCCAACCATCCGATCCAGACCTACGGCTACGTCTCGCCGGGCTTCAAGATCTACCTGGAGCGCAAGCTCAACCATTGGTCGCAGAAGTGGAACGAGAACTACAAGGAATACGTGGAGACCCAGCAGGCGACCAAGGACGACGCCGGCTTCAAGGTCGCCAGCGAACGCATGCTGGAGGAGCTGTCCAAGGACAAGTACGGCATGGGCTGGGGCGCCTGGCTGCATGCGAAGGACTATCCGAACCTGCGGGTGCTGGCGGTGGCGGCGAAGGAAGGCGGGCCCTACGTGCCCTTCACCAAGGACACCGTGGCGAATCGCAGCTACCCGCTGGTGCGCGACTACTACCTGTACTTCCGCCGCGCGCCGGGGCAGCCGGTGGAGCCGAAGGTGCGCGAGTTCCTGCGCTTCTGCCTGAGCCGTGAAGGCCAGAAGGTGATCGCGGACTACGGCGCGTTCTCGCCGATGCCGATCGCCTATATCAACGAGCAGCTGAAGAAGCTCGACTGAGATGGGTCGCCCCAGCCGCCCACACTCCGTTCGGGCCGAGGTATCGAAGCCCTCATGCGGCTGCCTCGCCGGGGCCCTTCGGTACCTCAGGGCGAACGGGCAGTGGTGGTACGCAACGACTAGCTGACGAGGCTCTGATGAAACACCTCTTGGCGTATGCGCTGATGCTGGCGCAGGGGATGGCCTTGCCTGCCGTCGCCGCGCCCTACCAGCCGCAGTCCACCGTCGACGGCGAGATCCGCGTCTGGGGCAGCCCGGACGACGCGGCGCTGCTGGCGCGTTGGGGTGAAGGTTTTCGCCAGCTTCAACCGAAGGCGCATCTGAAAGCGACGCTGCATGGCCCGGATTCAGCCATGGCGGGCCTGTACACCGATGTGGCCGACCTCGCCTTCATCGGCCGTGAGCTGCGCCTGCCGGTGGAGAGCATGGCCTTCGAGTGGACCAAGCTGCGCAAGCCGGCCGTCGTGGACGTGGCCAATGCGGGCATCGCCGCGCAGCGCGTGGCGGCGAACCTGGCCGTCTTCGTGCATCCGGACAACCCGCTGGCCGGGCTGACGCTGCAGCAGCTCGATGCGGTCTTCGGCGCCGAGCACAAGCGCGGCGCAGCGGCCAATGCGCGGACCTGGGGCGACCTGGGCCTGAGCGGCCTGTGGGCCGCGCGCCAGATCCGCGTGCTGGCGCCGCCGGTGGACAGCATCCCCGGCCTGTTCTTCCGCCGCGCAGTGATGCTCAACAGCTTCAAGTGGAATCCGGCGCTGGAGGAGATGGCCAGCGAGACGCAGGCGCTTGCGGTGCTGGCGAGCGATCCCGCCGCAATCGTCGTCGCACCGATGGCCATTGCCACGCCGGCCGTCAAGGCGCTGCCGCTGGCGGCAAAGGCAGGCGAGCCCTTCGTGCCGCTGACCCGCGCCAGCGCCGCCGACCACAGCTACCCGCTGGCCCGCACGGTCCACATCGCCTATGACCACAAGCTGACCCCGCCGGTGCGGGAGTTCCTGGCCTATGTGCTGTCCGACGAGGGGCAGGCCGCCGTCGCGGCCGAGGGCGGCTACCTGCCGCTGCTGCCGGAGCAGGCCCTGGCGTCGCTGAAGGGGCTGGCACCATGAAATTCCTCGCCATGCTGCTGGCCATAACGCTGAATTTCAGCGCTGCCGCGGCCACGCCCGACCTGCCGCCCGCCTACGTCCCGCCACAGGGCCCCGCCCTCACCGGCCGCATCTCGATCTGGGGCCACGGCGCACTGGCCGGCCGCTTCGATTTCATCGAATCGCTGGTGCGCCAGTGGGAGGACGGCTTCCGCAAGTTCCACCCCGGCGTGCAGTTCGACAACCGGCTGCATGGCACCGCCTCAGCGATCGGCGCGCTCTACACCGGCCAGGGCGACCTGGCGCTGATGGGGCGCGAGATCTGGCCGGTCGAGATCAATGCCTTCAAGGAAGTGAAAGGCTATGCGCCGACGGGGCTGGGCGTCGTCACCGGCAGCTATGCGACGCGCAACCGCGGCTATGCGATCGTCGCCTACGTCCACAAGGACAACCCCTTGCCCGAGCTGACCCTCAAGCAGCTGGACGCCATCTATGGCCAGGAACGACGGCGCGGCGGCGCGGCCGTGCACCGCTGGGGTGAACTCGGCCTGAAGGGCGACTGGGCCGATCGTCCGGTCCACCCATATTCCTTCTCGCTGGCCCGCGGCTTCTCCGATTTCCTCGAGGAGGCGGTGCTGCTGGACAGCCGCCGCTGGCGGCCCGAGGTGCGCGAGTTCGCCGACCTGCCCGGCTCGCTGGGCGGCGCCACCGACGGCGGCCAGCGCATGCTCGACGCGCTGGCCCAGGACCGCGACGGCATCGCCTTCTCCGGCGCGCTGTACCACCATCCGGATGTGCGGCCGATCGCGATCGCCGCCGAGGACGGCGGCCCCTTCGTCCTGCCCAGCGAGGCGACGGTGATGGACCACAGCTACCCGCTGACCCGAATCATCTCGATGTTCGTGGACCAGGCGCCGGGCAAGCCGCTGCCGCCACACATCCGCGAGTTCATCCGCTACATCCTCAGCCGCGATGCGCAGCAGGCCGTGCTGCGCGACGGCGGCGGCTACCTGCCCGTGCTGGCCCCGGCGGCCGCGCTCGAACTCAAAAAACTGGAGACCTCGAAATGAAGCAATGCATCGCCCTCGGTCTGCTCGCCTGCACCAGTCTCGCCAGCGTCACCGCCATCGGCCAATCCTCGCAATCGCAGCCGACCGAGGAATCGCGCAAGCTGCCGGTCGGCTCGCATGCCGAGCGCAAGGCCCGCATGGCCGCCCGCGCCAACAGCCAGGCCTACACCAAGCAGTTCGACCTCAGCGGCCTGCCGCACTATGCGCCCGAGGCCAAGGTCAGCGGCACGCTGCGCCTGTGCGGCAACAACTACGTGGGCGACTCGCCGCTGGGCGGCTACTGGAAGGCCGCCTTCGAAAAGCTGCAGCCCGGCGTCACCGTCGAGATGAACCTGGAGACCGCGGCCACCGCGATCCCCTGCCTGTACTTCGACAAGGCGGACATCGGCATCAACCACGATCCCGGCTTCTACGACAGCCTCGCCCACCTGCGGCTCAAGGGCTTCGAGCCGCTGGGCATCTCGGTGTTCACCGGCTCCTACGACTATGTGGGCTGGCAGAACAATATGGTCATCTTCGTCAACAAGGACAACCCGCTGACGAAGATCACGCTGCAGCAGCTCGACGGCATCTTCGGCGCCGTGCGCGACGGCGGCTGGATCGGCACCGTGTGGCATCCCGAGTTCGCGCGCGGCGCGGACAAGAACATCCGCAGCTGGGGCCAGATGGGTCTCTCCGGTGAATGGTCGAGCCGCCACATCACGCCGCACGGCTATGACGTCAGCTATGCCACCGCGGTCGAGTTCTCGCGCGACGTGCTCCAGAGCAGCAACCGCTGGAACGGCGACCTGCATGCCTACGCCAACTTCCGCCGGCCCGACGGCACCGTGTATCTCGAGGCCGACCAGATCTTCGACCAGGTGCGCAAGGACCCGGGCGCCATCGGCTACGCGCGCTTCCACCACGGGTTCCCGAAGGACATCAAGATCCTTCCCGTGGCGCGCGACGACAACAGCCCCGCCGTGCCCTACACGCTGGAGACGCTGCAGGACCGCAGCTATCCGCTGTGGGGCGACCAGTCCTTCTGGGTCAGCGTCAAGGCGGGCCAGAAGATGGACCCGAAGGTGCGCGAGTTCATCCGCTTCGTGCTGAGCCAGGAAGGCCAGGCGCTGGTGCAGAAGGACGGCAAGTACCTCCCGCTGACCGCCGCCGCCGCCAAGGCCGGCCTGGACAAGCTCGCGAACTACTGAAGACAAGGAGACGCCCCCATGAAGACCGCCATCACCCTCGCCTGCCTCGCGCTGCTGGCCACCGCCGCCGCGCAGGCCCAGGAGCAGACCGAATCCGGCCAGGCCGCCATCAAGGCCAAGAACGCGCGCCAGAGCATCTGGACGCTGGACGTCACCAAGTTCCGCAAGGAGCACGCGGTGGACGGCGGCTACAAGAAGCAGTGGGACCTGTCCGACCTGCCGCACTACGTGCCGCGCCAGCAGGTCAGCGGCACGCTGAAGATCTGGGGCAGCAACTACCTGAAGGACGGCCCGCTGGGCGGCTACTGGGCCGAGGGCTTCAGGAAGTTCCAGCCCGGCATCACGATCGAATACAACCTGCCGACCGCCGGCATCGCGATCCCCGGCGTCGCCGGCAAGGTGGCGGACCTCGGCGTCGGCCGCCCGGCCACGCTGATGGACCACCTGACCTTCGAGCAGGTCTACCGCTTCCCGATTACCGAGATCACCGCGGCCACCGGCTCCTACGACGTCTACGGCTGGTCGCCGGGCTTCATCATCCTGGTCCACAAGAGCAACCCGCTGACGCAGATCAGCATGAAGCAGCTCGACGGTGTGTTCGGCACCGCCCGCGAAGGCGGCTACGACAAGAGCACCTGGCGCACCGACTACCCGTACAAGCGCGGTGCCGGCGAGAACCTCCGCACCTGGGGGCAGCTGGGCCTGAAGGGCGAATGGGCGGACAAGCCGATCCACCCCTGCGGCCAGTCGCCGCGCGCCAACATCCAGACCGTGTTCCAGAACCTGGTGCTGTACGGCAGCGACCAGTGGGTGGAGGGCTACCGCTCCTACGCGAACTACGCAACGCCCGAGGGCAAGATCAACCCGTGGAGCAAGCAGGTGCTGGCCGCGCTGGAGAGCGACCCGCTGTCCATCTGCATCGCCTCGCCGCTGACCGTCGAGGGCAAGAACGTGCGCGAGCTGGCGATCCAGGGCCGCGACGGCGGGCCCGCTGTCATGCGCACGCTGGAGACGGTGCGCGACCGCAGCTACCCGCTGATCAACGAGATCTTCTTTTACGGCGTCAAGGCGCCGGGCAAGCGCATGGAGCCCAAGGTCGAGGAGTTCCTGCGCTACGTGCTGAGCCAGGAGGGGCAGAACGAGATCCAGCGCGAGGGCCGCTACACGCCGCTGACCGGCGCGGTGGTGAAGGCGCAGTTGCAGAAGCTGGAAGAGGGAGCGAATTGAGATGAACCGGACTTCCTCCCGCCGCGCCGACCCGCTCTCCGTTCGGGCTGAGGTATCGAAGCCCTCTGCCCGGTCTCGCCTGGGCCCTTCGATACCTCAGGGCGAACGGGCCATGCCCAAGCGCCACGGAGAACTGACATGAACCGACGCAACTTCGTCGCCGGCCTGACCGGTGCATCGCTCGGCGCCGCGGCCCTGGCCAAGGAAGCCCCGACCACCGACGCCGACACCCTCTCCAAGGCCCGCGCCATCGGCACCAAGAGCCGGGCGGTGAAGGTCTATTACACGAAGGAGTTCGACCTCTCCGGCCTGCCCTCGTACCAGCCGCAGCAGAAAGTCAGCGGCACGATCCGCCAGTGGGGCAACAACTACATCCAGGACAGCCCGCTGGTGAAGGTCTGGGAGGCGGAGTTCCAGAAGTTCCATCCGGACGTGCGCTTCGCCGACAACCTGTCCAGCTCCGCCGTCGCCTTCCCCGGCCTGATCGCCGGCGTGGCCGACCTGGCGCCGATGGGCCGGCAGGCGCTGTGGGACGAGCTGAAGGGCTTCGAGCGCGAGGGCGCCTCCGGCGGCAGCGAGGGCAGCTCGACGATCGACGTGGTCGAGATCGTGATGGCCACCGGCTCCTTCGACGTGCGCGGCTGGACCTTCGCGCTGGGCGTCTTCGTCCATGCGGATAACCCGTTAGCCCAGCTGAGCTTCGAGCAGCTCGACGGCGTGTTCGGCGCCGAACGCAGCGGCGGCTGGGACGGCCTGACCTGGCGGCCCGAGCACGCCCGCGGCGCCGATCGCAACGTCCGCACCTGGGGCCAGCTCGGCCTCAAGGGTGAATGGGCGGACAAGCCCATCAACGTCTACGGCTACAACTTGAAATACCACTTCACCGATGAGATCGACAAGAAAGTGCTCAGGGGATCGGGGAAGTGGAACGAGGGCCTGCGGATGTACTCGAACACCGCGGGCCAGAAGGCGGACGGCTCGCTGACCGGCGCCGGCGAGCTGATGATGCGCGACCTCTCCAAGGACCGCTACGGCATCGCCTACACCGGCATGCCCTTCAAGACGCCGCAGACCAAGGCGCTGGCCCTGGCCGACCGCAGCGGCGGGCCCGCCGTGCCGCTGACGCTGGACACCGTGCAGGCACGGCGTTATCCGCTGCTGCGCGACGTGTACTACTACCTCAAGCGTGACAAGGGCCAGGGGATCGACGCGAAATCGCGCGAGTTCCTGCGCTACTTGCTCAGCCGCGAAGGGCAGGCCGCCGTGCAGCGCGACGGGAAGTACTTGCCGCTGACTGCCGAGGCCGCCGCCGCGCAACTCGCCAAGCTCGCCTGACTACGAGGATCATCGCCATGAAGCTCCGCCCCATCGTGCTCGCGGCTGCGGGCCTGATCGCGCTTGCCGGCGCACAGGCCCAGGACAGCAAGAGCGCCGGCTCGCAGGACCCGCTCGAGATGCAGCGCGCCCGCGCCGCCTGGCTCGCCGCCAAGGCCAACAAGACCTACTACGCGCCTCAGTTCGACCTCGGCGCCCTGCCCCACTACCAGCCAGCCGCACCGCTGAAGGGCACGATCCGCCAGTGGGGCTCCAACTACCTCGCCGACAGCAATCTCGCCAAGTACCTCGAGGAAGGCTTCCGCAAGTTCCATCCCGAGGTGAAGTTCGAGGACCAGCTGAAGAGCACCTTCATCGGCATGGCCTCGCTGTACATGGACCGCGCGGACGTGGCCGCCATGGGCCGCAAGGCCACCTGGGAGGAGACGCAGGCCTTCCAGCGCGTGCTGGAGAGCCAGCCGGTCGAGATCGCGATGGCCACCGGCTCGCTGGACATCCCCGGCTGGACCTGGGCGCTGACGCCGGTGCTCCATAAAGATAACCCGCTATCCAAGCTGACTCTCGAACAGCTCGACGGCATCTTCGGCGCCGCCCGAGACGGCGGCTGGATGGGCAATACCTGGGACGCCTCACAGGCCCGCGGGCCGGAGAAGAACCTCCGCACCTGGGGCCAGTTGGGCCTGACCGGCGAGTGGGCCGACAAGCCGATCCACGTCTACGCCTACAACCTGAACTACCACTTCCCGCGCGACTTCGCCGAGAAGGTGATGGGCGGCGGCTACAAGTGGAACGAGAACCTGCGCGAGTTCAGCAATGCCGCCGCGCCCGACGGCAAGAACCTGATCAGCGCCGGCGACCTGCTGATCAAGGCGCTCTCGGACGACAAGTACGGCATCAGCTACACCAGCATCAAGTACCTCAACGACAAGACCAAGACCGTGCCGCTGGCCAGGACGGCGCAGGGCCCGTTCCTGATGCCGACGCTGCAGACCGTCCAGGCCCGCACCTACCCGCTGACCCGCGAGGTCTACTTCTACACCTTCCAGCGCCCCGGCCAGCAGATGAACCCGCTGGTCAAGGAGTACTTGCGCTTCGTGCTGAGCCGCGAGGGGCAGGAGGCGGTGCAGCGCGACGCCAAGTACCTGCCGATGACGGCCGAATTCGCGGCGGAGCAGCGGGCGAAGCTGGATGCTGGCGGGAAGGCGGCGAAGGCCGAGGGCGGTTGACTCACTTCAGGCCCGCCACGGTTTCCGCCGTCGCGAGCACGGCCTCCAGCTGCATGGCGACCGCCGTGCGCAGCGGCACCGGCTGGAAAGCGTCGCGCAGCAGCGGCGACTGGAGCGCAGCAGCCAGCTCGCGCGCGCAAGCCTGCTCGATGGCGCCTGCACGCCCGGCCAGCGCGCCCAGCTCCGTGCGCGACGCGCGCATCGCCGCCACGCGCCGCGCCATCGCCAGCGGGCGCAGCGCGAGCAGCACCTGCGCGCGCAGTTGCGCCTCGAAGTGCTCCGGCCTCGCCCGGGTCTTCAGCGCGGGCAGCTCCGCGAGCAGCTTGCGCGACAGCGGCACCGCTTCCCGGATCGCGTCCACGTAGTACAGCTCGACCGGGGTGGCCGACGGCGCCATCGCGTCCAGCGGCTCGCCGAGCAGCGCGCCGAGCGGCCCGTCCAGCGCCATGGCCGCCACGCTGTCCAGGCCGGCCTCCATCGAAGCGAAGACGCCCGTGCTGCGGTCCAGGAACAGCGGCACCTCCGGCACCAGGAACAGCGGTCGCGGCCCCATCTGCGCGCCCTGCTCCGCCAGCCAGGCCGTCACCGACAGGCCCGGCAGCTCGCGCGGCAGGGCCGGATCACAGACCTCGTCCAGCAGCAGGAAGACGCCGGGCGCCAGCGGCGCCTCGCGCACGTCGGGCGCCTCCTCGCCCAGCAGGTTCAGCGGCAGGCCGCGGGCCAGCGCCTGTGCAGACAGGCGCCGCGCCAGCGCCTCGTCATCGCGCGAGATGAAGTAGAAGGCGCCGGAGCCCTCGGCGTTGTGCAGCGAGGCGAGCAGGTCCGGCCGGGCCAGCCGCAGGGCCTGCTGGTAGGCCTCGTTCTCCGGGACCGGCTGCCAGCTGGCGTCCCCGGCCGGAGGGAAGGAGTACTCCGCCTGCATGCTGAAGGCCGGCCGGTAGAAGTGCTGCAGGTAGGGAGCCACCTCCGGCCGCATGAACCAGCCCTCGTTCTGCTTCAGCGCATAGGGCTCGATCGCCTTGATGAAGTGCCAGCGGCAGCCGGTGGCGCGCAGCAACCCGGCGTCGCTCGCGAACTGCTCGATCAGCCATTCGATGCCGATGCAACCGATGGGCTCGTTGGGGTGCGGCGCGCCGATCAGCAGGACGCTGGCCGGGCCGTCGCCGAGCGAGACCATCTCGATGGGCTCGCCTTCGCGGTCCTCGCCGACGACGCGCACCTCGACGCCGCTGCGGCCGCACAGCCGCCGCGTGCGTTCGCGCATCTCGGCGAACCGGGGAATGGCCAGCAGGTCGGGCAGGCGCGAGATCAGGGCTTCAGCAGTCATCATGGGTTTCTTTCAAACCGATCAGTCGGTCTTTATATGACAAGACAACGGCCCTTGAAAGCCGGTCCGTCCGATCAGGGGGCCGGGGCGGCTTCGGCCAGCGCGCGCAGCACCTTGGGCTTGAGCATGCCGCCGAGCAGCGCGTCGACGGCGTCGATGTGAACGTCGCGCGTGACCTCGCTGCCGAACTTCATGTTCATCATGCCTTCGAAGAACCAGCCCAGGGTCACGGCGGCGGCGCCGTCGGACAGGTCGTCGCGCAGCTCGCCGCGCTTGCGCAGGTGGCGCATGCCGGTGCGGATGCGCTCGCTGCGCGCGTCGATGGAGCGGCGGATAGCCTCGCGCAGCGCCTCGTCGGTGCGCGCCGCGGCCAGGAACTCCATCTCCGAGTACAGCATGTCGCGGTCGTTGGACCAGGGCATGGAATATTCATTGATGAGCATGGCGCGCAGGGCCTGTGCATCGGCGAACTGCTGCCGGGCGCCGGCCAGGCGCGCGGCACGGTCCACCACGGCGCACAGCATCTCGCTCTTGCTCTTGAAATGGACGTAAAGCGCGCCGCGGCTGATCTGCGCCTTCTCGCACACGTCGGTCAGCGAGGCGTTGGCCAGGCCCTTCTCATCCAGGCAGTCGGAGACGGCCGTGATGATGCGTTCGCGCATGTCGTCCATGTATTCGGCGGAGCGTGCAGGCATCAGTCTTCCAGTTGGCGGGGAACGAGGTGATTCTCACCGAGAGCGGCACGCATGCCGGCCTGCGGCCGCCGGCGCGGTCCGAGGCCCGCCGCGACGAGCATGCCCACGGCGCAGGCAGCAGCGGCGATGGCGAAGGCGATGCCCAACTGCGGCAGGGCCGCCACGCCCGTCGCGCCCTCCCCCGCGCCCAGCACGACCGAGAATCCGGTGGCCGCGAGCAGCGAGCCGATGGTCTTGGCCAGCTGGAAGGTTCCGCTGGCGCCGGCGCCGCGCTCGGCCGGCACGAGGCGCAGCAGCTCGGTGATGCCCTCGGTGTAGGCCAGCGAGATGCCCGCGCCGAACAGCGTCGTGCAGGCGAGCAGCGGCCAGATCTGCTGCCGCCAGAAGACCGGGATCAGCAACCCGGCGGCCATGCAGGCGAGGCCCAGCAAGAGCACGCCTCGCGGGCCGAGGCGGCGGTCCAGCGGCGCATAGAAGGGCATCAGCAGCACGCTGGTCAGCCCCGTCGGCAGCAGCAGCGCGCCGACGACCAGCGGGCTGGAGCCGTAGCCCGCGCCGGCGGCGCTGGCGGCAGTGACGAGCATCGGCAGCAGCACGTAGATCGCCGTCGTGCCGACGCCGAAGCTCAGCGACATCAGGTGCAGGCAGGCCACGTCGCGGCGGGCGAGCAGCGTCACGTCGACGAAGGGCGTGGCATGGCGCCGCTGCGCGTCCACC
>NZ_LYVQ01000070.1 GCF_001984095.1 Pelomonas sp. KK5 | reverse complement strand
CTGCCGACGCACCCGCTCCACCGGCGCCAGCGAGCGGCTGACGATCCAGCCCACCAGCCCCAGCAGCAGCGGCAACATCAGCAGGTTCGGCGTCACCGTGCGCCAGGCCAGGCGGCTGGCCAGGCGCTGGCGCACCGCCAGGTCCTGCGCCACCTGCAGCACCTCGCCGCCGCTCTGCACCGAGAGCACGCGGTACTCGGTGCCGTTGGCCACCACATTGGTGAAGCCCAGCACCGCCCGCTGCGGCAGCGGCACGCTGGAGTGGAACAGCTGCAGCCCTTCGGCGGTCCAGGCCTGGATGATCAGCTCCAGCTCGCGCGGCATCGTCACCTGCCGGCCATGCTCGCCGGAGATGGACAGGGCCATCTGCTGCATCTGGTAGTCGAAGATCTGGTCGGCCTCGTTCAGCGCGGTGCGGTAGGCCGACAGGCCCTGCAGCAGCCCGACCAGCGCGATGGCGCCCAGCAGGAACAGCAGCAGGCGCCGGCGCAGCGACGGCGGCCGGCGCGCCTTCGGCACCCTCGGCATCCTCATCATTGCTTCGGGACCATATAGCCCAGGCCGCGCACGTTCTGGATCAGCGCCGCGCCGAGCTTCTTGCGCAGTCCGTGGACGTACACCTCCACCGCATTGCTGCTGATCTCGTCCTTCCAGCCGTAGAGCTTCTCCTCCAGCTGCTGGCGCGACAGCACCATGCCCGGCCGGGCCAGCAGCGGCTCCAGCACCGCCCACTCACGGGCCGAGAGGTTGACCGGCTGGCCGTTGACGGTGGCCTCGTGGGTAGCCGGGTTGATGGCCACGCCCATGTGCTCGTAGACCGGCTCGGCGCGCCCTTGCGCCCGGCGCAGCAGCGCGCGGATGCGGGCCAGCAGTTCGTCCAGCTCGAAGGGCTTGAGCACGTAGTCGTCGGCGCCGGCGTCCAGGCCCATAACCCTTTGTTCGAGCGCATCCCGGGCGGTGGCGATCAGCACCGGCAGCCGCTGCTTGCGGGCGCGCACGGCCTTCAGCACCGCCATGCCGTCCATCCTGGGCAGGCCCAGGTCCAGCAGCAGCAGGTCGTAGTTCTGGCCTTGCAGCGCGGTGTCGGCCAGTTCGCCGTCGCGCACCCAGTCGACCGCATAGCTCTCGGCGCGCAGCAGGTCGAGCAGTTGCTCGCCGATCATCGGGTCGTCTTCGACGAGGAGGATTCTCATGAGCGGATTCTGTTGCCGAACGACTTAGTTTTAACTTAAAAGCCTCGCTACAATGCCGCCCGTCAGGAGAGAGCTTCCCCCGGGAGAAGCCGCCGAAGGCGATGCAACGCTCAGGCAAAAGGACTGGCAAGACGCTCCCCCGAAATATTGTCGAGAGAGCGTTCCTCACTGGAGAGAGACGGGTCTCGGAGCCCGTCCACCGAAGGGGCAAGCTGCAGGCCACGGCCAGCAGCCAATCTCTCAGGTAAAGCGGACAGTGGGGGCATCCAATATTGAACACTGGAGCCCCGTCATGTCCGCCGAAATCCTCAAGAAAACCCCGCTGCACGCGCTGCACCTCGAACTGGGCGCCAAGATGGTCCCGTTCGCCGGCTATGACATGCCGGTGCAGTACCCCGCCGGCGTGATGGCCGAACACAAGCACACGCGTGCCGCGGCCGGCCTGTTCGACGTCTCGCACATGGGCCAGGTGCTGCTGATCGGCGCCGGCGCCGATGCCGCGATGGAGACGCTGGTGCCGGTCGACGTGGTCGACCTGGGCGTATTCAAGCAGCGTTATGCGCTGTTCCTCGACGACCAGGGCGGCATCCTCGACGACCTGATGATCTGCCGCCGGCCGGACGAGCTCTTCGTCGTCGTCAACGCCGGCTGCAAGGAACAGGACATCGCCCACATGCAGAAGCACCTGGCGGGCAAGTGCGAGGTCAAGCCGCTGCCCGACCAGGCGCTGCTGGCGCTGCAGGGCCCGCAGGCCGTCACCGCCCTCTCACGCCTGAACCCGGAAGTCGCCAAGCTGACCTTCATGACCGGCGGCTTCTTCGACCTGGACGGCATCCCCGCCTTCCTGACCCGCTCGGGCTACACCGGCGAGGACGGCTACGAGATCTCCGTCGCCGGCGACCGGTCCATCGAGCTAGCCAGGAAGCTGCTGGCCCAGCCGGAAGTCAAGCCGATCGGCCTCGGCGCGCGCGATTCGCTGCGCCTGGAAGCCGGCCTGTGCCTCTACGGCCATGACATCGACACGACCACCACGCCGGTCGAGGCCTCGCTGACCTGGGCGATCCAGAAAGTCCGCCGCGCCGGCGGCGCCCGTGCGGGCGGCTACCCGGGCGCGTCGGTGGTCGACCATCAACTGCTTGAGGGCGCCGCGAAGAAGCGCGTCGGCCTGGTCGGCAGCGAGCGCATGCCGGTGCGCGAAGGCGCGAAGCTGGTGGACGAGAACGGCACCGAGCTGGGCGTCGTCACCAGCGGCACGCTGGGCCCCACCGTCAACAAGCCGGTGGCGCTGGGCTACCTGCCCAAGAGCCATGCGGCCATCGGCACCCAGGTCTGGGCGGTGGTGCGCGACAAGCGCACGCCGATGACGGTCAGCAGCACGCCTTTCACCCCCAATGGTTACTACCGCGGTTAACTAACCCATTACTTCAACGCACGGAGCGACAGTCATGAGCAACATCAAGTACACCGCCGATCACGAGTGGGTCCGCATCGAAGGCGACGGCACCGCCACCGTCGGCATCACGGTCCACGCGCAGGACGCGCTGGGCGACGTGGTCTTCGTCGACCTGCCGGAAGTCGGCAAGACGTTTGCCGAGAAGGAAGTGGCCGGCGTGGTCGAGTCGGTCAAGGCCGCCGCCGACGTCTACATGCCCGTGGACGGCGAGATCACCGAAGTCAACGAAGCGCTGCGCGACGACCCGTCCCTGGCCAACAGCGACCCGCTGGCCACCGGCTGGTTCTTCAAGGTCAAGCTGAGCAAGCCCGAGCAGCTCGACGCCCTGATGGACGCGACCGCCTACGACGACCTGGTCAAGTCGCTCTGATCTCCTGATTTCTCTGCAAGTACCGCCATGCTGATGTCCGCCCTGAAGCCCCTCTCGGAACTCGAGAACGCCGCCGAGTTCCACGCCCGCCACATCGGCCCCGATGCCGCCGACGAGGCCGGCATGCTGTCCGTGATCGGGGCGGCATCGCGCCGCGCGCTGATCGAGGCCATCGTGCCCGCCAGCATCAAGCGCAGCGTCGGCATGGCCCTGCCGCCCGCCTGCACGGAAGCGGAAGCGCTGGCCGAGCTGAAGGCGCTGGCCGCCGGCAACAAGGTGCTGAAGAGCTATATCGGCCAGGGCTACCACGGCACGCTGACGCCCGGCGTCATCCTGCGCAACATCCTCGAGAACCCCGCCTGGTACACCGCCTACACGCCCTACCAGGCCGAGATCTCGCAGGGGCGCATGGAGGCGCTGGTCAACTTCCAGACCATGGTCACCGACCTGACGGGCATGGCCATCGCCAATGCCTCGATGCTCGATGAGGCCACGGCCGCGGCTGAAGCGATGACGCTGGCGCATCGCGTGGGCAAGAGCAAGTCCGAGACGATCTTCGTCGCCGACGACGTGCTGCCGCAGACGCTGGAGGTGGTGCGCACCCGCGCCGAGCCGCTGGGCATCACGGTCGTCGTCGGCAAGGCTGAAGACGCCGGCACGGCCGACTGCTTCGCCGCGCTGCTGCAGTATCCGGGCGTCACCGGCGTGGCCCGCGGTCTGCAAGCCGCCGCCGATGCGGTGCACGCCAAGGGCGGCCTGCTGATCGTCGCCGCCGACCTGCTGGCACTGACGCTCTTGAAGTCCCCCGGCGAACAGGGCGCGGACATCTGCGTCGGCACCACCCAGCGTTTCGGCATGCCGATGGGCGCGGGCGGCCCGCACGCCGCCTACATGGCCTGCAAGGACGAGTACAAGCGCAGCCTGCCGGGCCGCCTGGTCGGCGTCAGCGTGGACACGCACGGCAACCCGGCCTACCGCCTGGCGCTGCAGACCCGCGAGCAGCACATTCGCCGCGAGAAGGCCACCTCCAACATCTGCACGGCGCAGGTGCTGCCGGCCGTCGTCGCCAGCATGTACGCGGTCTACCACGGCCCGCTGGGCCTGAAGCGTATCGCCCAGCGCGTGGCGAGCTTCGCCGCGGTGCTGGCCAAGGGCCTCGAATCGTCGGGCTTCGGCCTGGGCCACAAGACGGCCTTCGACACGCTGCTGGTCACGACCGGCGCGCGCACGGAGAGCCTGCTGGCCTCGGCCATCGGCGCCGGCATGAACTTCCGCCGCGCCGCGGCTGACGCGATCAGCATCACGCTGGACGAGACGACGACGCGCGCCGATGTGTCCGCCATCCTCGCCGTCTTCGGCGGCCAGGCGCCGGACTTCGCTGCCGCCGAGAAGGGCATCGCCTCGCTGATCCCGGACGAGCTGGTGCGCACGAGCGCCTACCTGACCCACCCGGTCTTCAACACGCACCACTCCGAGACCGAGATGCTGCGCTACATCCGCGCCCTCTCGGACAAGGACCTGGCGCTGGACCGCTCGATGATCCCGCTGGGCTCCTGCACGATGAAGCTCAACGCGACCAGCGAGATGATCCCCATCACCTGGCCCGAGTTCGCCGGCGTGCATCCGTTCGCGCCCGTCGATCAACTGGCCGGCTACTGGAAGCTCAACGAGCAGCTGACCGCCTGGCTCTGCCAGGCCACCGGCTACGCGGGCATCAGCCTGCAGCCGAACGCCGGCTCGCAGGGCGAGTACGCCGGCCTGCTGGCGATCAAGGCCTGGCATGAGTCGCGTGGTGAAGCGCATCGCAAGATCTGCCTGATCCCGGAATCGGCCCACGGCACGAACCCGGCCTCGGCCCAGATGGTCGGCATGAGCGTCGTCGTCACCAAGTGCGACAAGGAAGGCAACATCGACCTCGCGGACCTGAAGGCCAAGTGCGAGAAGCACGCCGCCGAGCTGGCCGCGATCATGATCACCTACCCGTCCACCTACGGCGTGTTCGACACGCACGTCAAGGAGATCTGCAAGCTGGTGCGCGAGCACGGCGGCCGGGTCTATGTGGACGGCGCCAACATGAACGCGCTGGTCGGCGTGGCCGCGCCGGGCGAGTTCGGCGGCGACGTGAGCCACCTGAACCTGCACAAGACCTTCTGCATCCCGCACGGCGGCGGCGGCCCGGGCGTCGGCCCGGTCTGCGTGGTGGCCGACCTGGTGCCCTTCCTGCCGGCGCACCGCTCGGCGGGCCTGGGTGCCGACACGAACATCGGCGCCGTGTCCGCTGCGCCGCTGGGCAACGCGGCCGTACTGCCGATCTCGTGGATGTACGTCCGCATGATGGGCGCCGACGGCCTGACCGCCGCCACCGAGACCGCGATCCTGTCGGCCAACTACGTGGCCGCGCGCCTCTCCGAGGCCTACGACATCCACTTCAGCGGCAATATCGACGGCGTCAAGGGCGGCGGCGTGGCCCACGAGTGCATCCTGGACCTGCGTCCGCTGAAGGACAGCTCGGGCGTTTCCGCCGAAGACGTGGCCAAGCGCCTGATCGACTACGGCTTCCATGCGCCGACGCTGTCCTTCCCGGTGGCCGGCACGCTGATGGTCGAGCCGACCGAGAGCGAAAGCAAATACGAGCTGGACCGCTTCTGCGACGCGATGCTGCAGATCCGCGAGGAGATCGCCAAGGTCGAGTCCGGCGCGTGGTCGAAGACGGACAACCCGCTGCTCAATGCCCCGCACACGGCCGAGTCGCTGCTGAAGACCGAGTGGACCCACGGCTACTCGCGCGAGGACGCCGCCTACCCGGTGGCCTCGCTGCGCCGCGCCAAGTACTGGAGCCCGGTCGGCCGCGTGGACAACGTCTACGGGGACCGCAACCTGTTCTGCTCCTGCGTGCCGATGAGCGAATTCGCCGGCGAATAAGAAGGACCACGATGGCCGTCTCCGTTTTCGATCTGTTCAAAATCGGTATCGGGCCATCCAGCTCCCATACCGTCGGCCCGATGCGGGCCGCGCGGATGTTCGTCCAGCGGCTCAAGCACGAAGGCCTGCTCGACAGGACCGAGCGCGTCGTCTCGCAGCTCTACGGCTCGCTGGGCGCCACCGGCAAGGGCCACGGCAGCGACAAGGCGGTGCTGCTGGGCCTGGCCGGGCATGAGCCGGACACGGTGGACGTCGAGCAGGTAGACAGTTACCTGAGCGCCATCCGCGCCGGTGACCTGAAGCTGCTGGGCGAGAAGGCGATCTCGTTCAACGAGGCCAAGGACCTGACCTTCTTCCGCCGCCAGAGCCTGCCACTGCATGCCAACGGCATGAAGTTCATGGCCTACGGCGCGGGTGAGGAACTGCTGGCCGACAAGACCTACTACTCGGTCGGCGGCGGCTTCGTCGTCAGCGAAGAAGTGCTGGCGGACGGCAGCAAGCAGAAGACGATCGCGCCCGATGCGACGGTGCTGCCCTATCCGTTCAAGTCCGGCGACGACCTGCTCGCGCTGACGCAGCGCCACGGCATCAGCATCGCCGAGCTGATGCGGCGCAACGAGGCCCACTGGCGCCCCGATGCGGAGACGCGCGCCGGCCTGCTGAAGATCTGGCAGGTGATGCAGGACTGCGTGAACCGCGGCCTGAAGACCGAGGGCATCCTGCCCGGCGGCTTCAAGGTCAAGCGCCGCGCACCGGCCTTGCACCAGGCCCTGACCAGCAACCCCGAGCAGGCGCTGCGCGACCCGCTGCAGGTGATGGACTGGGTGAACCTCTACGCGCTGGCCGTCAACGAGGAGAACGCCGCCGGCGGCCGCGTCGTCACCGCGCCCACCAACGGCGCGGCCGGCATCGTGCCCGCGGTGCTGCACTACTACAGCCGCTTCGTCCACGGCGCCAACGAAGACGGTGTGATCGACTTCCTGCTCACGGCGGCGGCCATCGGCATCCTCTACAAGGAAAACGCCAGCATCAGCGGCGCCGAGGTCGGCTGCCAGGGCGAGGTCGGCGTGGCCTGCTCGATGGCCGCCGCGGCGCTGTGCCAGGTGATGGGTGGCACGCCGGCCCAGGTCGAGAACGCGGCCGAGATCGGCATGGAGCACCACCTGGGCCTGACCTGCGACCCCGTCGGCGGCCTCGTGCAGATCCCCTGCATCGAGCGCAACGCGATCGCGTCGGTCAAGGCGATCAACGCCGCCCGCATGGCGCTGCGCGGCGACGGCACCCACCACGTGAGCCTGGACAAGGTCATCAAGACGATGCGCGATACGGGCGCGGACATGATGACCAAGTACAAGGAGACGGCGCGGGGCGGGCTGGCCGTGAACATCGTTGAATGTTGATGTGAGCCCCTCGCCCAACACCGCCCCGCTGAACGCGGGCGGCGTTGATCGGTCCCCCGAGGGGACGGCGATTGTCCGGGCATCGAGCCCGGACAACATCGCCAGACGGGCCGGCTTGGGGCGGCCCGGCGCTCGGCCCGAAATCCCAATCCCTCGGTCGGCTGTTCTGCCCTGGTTTGCTCGTCCGCGTACGACCGAATAGCATGGCCTGACATGCAAGCCCGTACCGCCAAGACCCGATCCACGCCGCGCCGAACGTCGTCGCCAGAGTTCGAGATGCTTCGGCTCGACCACTACCCGCAACTGCAACTGCTTGCATGGCATACCCCCGGCATCAAGGAACTGACGGCTCGTGATGCTCTGTCCCTGTATGAACGCAACTGGCGGCATGTCGATCAGGACCGGCTTCAGCCCCAGGAGCGTGAGCTGATCGCACGCCTGGCGCGGACGCTTGCAGGAGGGCGCCTTCTTGTCTAGTCGTCACCCTTGATCCGCAACAGAACAGTCGTCATCGCGCTCGCCGCTTTGCTGGGCGTCGGCCTGCTCGCCGTCTGGCTCGCGGGCAGCTCGCTCAGCGCACCAGCCCGCGCTCCGGTCGGTGCTGCGCCGTCAGAACTGGCAGCGCAAGACCTGACCCTCGGCAGCGACGCCGGCGACACGGTTCGCGGCTGGTTTTCGCCCAGTCAGCCTGGGCAAGGCGCCGTCCTGCTGCTCCACGGCGTACGCGGCAACCGCACGGAGATGCTCAGCCGCGCCCTATGGCTGCATCGGGCGGGCTACGCGGTGATGCTGATCGACCTGCCGGCCCACGGCGAGAGCGGCGGCGAGCAGATCACCTATGGCATCCGCGAGGGCGCCGGCGTTCGCGCGGCACTGGCCGAGTTGCGCAAGCGCGCGCCGGAGGAGCGCATCGGCGTGATCGGTGTCTCGCTCGGCGCCGCGGCGCTGGTGCTGGGCCGGCCCCAGCCGGCGCCGGATGCCGTCGTGCTGGAGTCGATGTTCCCGACGATCGAGGACGCGGTGGCTGACCGGCTGGAACTGCATGTCGGCTCGTGGGCGCGGCCGCTGTCGCCGCTGCTGCTGGCGCAGTTGCCGCTGAGACTCGGCGTCAGCGCCGATGCGCTACGCCCGATCGACCATATCGCGCAGTTGCACACCCCACTGCTGCTGATCGCCGGCGAACAGGACCGGCACACGCGCCTGCCCGAGTCCGAACGCCTGTTCGCCGCCGCCGCCGAGCCCAAGCAGTTCTGGCCGGTGCCCGGCGCCGCGCACGTCAACCTGCACGACTTCGCGCCGCTCGCCTACGAGACCCGGGTCGGCGCCTTCCTCGCCCAGCATCTTCACCGAGTTACCGCCGGGTTACCGTCGAGATAACTCGTTATCCCCATGTCATGCGCCGCTAGCACGGTGTTACCTTGCCCCCGCAGCCGGCGGGGATCTCCTGACTTCTCGGGAGGCGCCGGTCGTCCGGGAGACAGGTCGACATGCAGAAGAAGCAGACAGCACGCGCCGCCGCCGCAGCCATCGCACTGGGCACCGCCGCCCTCGCCGCCTCCGCCGGCACGCTGACCATCGAAAGCTGGCGCACCGACGACAAGGCGCTGTGGGAAGAGGTGCTGTTCCCCGCCTTCATGAAGTCGCACCCCGGCATCACGCTGAAGTTCACGCCCACCGCGCCCACCGAATACGACTCCGCGCTCAGCTCGCGCCTGATCGCCGGCACCGCGGGCGACCTGATCACCTGCCGCCCCTTCGACGTCTCGCTGGACCTGTACAAGAAGGGCCGACTGGACAAGCTCAACGCCGAGCCCGGCCTGAAGAACTTCAGCGATGCCGCCAAGGTCGCCTGGCAGACCGACGACGGCAAGGACACCTACTGCATGCCGATCGCCTCGGTGATCCACGGCTTCTTCTACAACAAGAAGATCTTCGCGAGCCTCGGCCTCACGCCGCCGAAGACCGAGGCCGAGTTCTTCGCCGCGCTCGACAAGATCAAGGCCGCCGGCAAGGTCGCGCCGATGGCGCTCGGCACGGCCGACCAGTGGGAAAGCCACCAGATCGTCTACACCAGCATCGGCGCCAACGCCTGGCACGGCGAGGACGGCCGCAAGGCGCTGATCGCCGGCAAGAAGAAGTTCACCGACCCCGAGTTCGTCGAGGCCTGGACGCAGATGGCCAAATGGGCGCCCTACCTGCCCAAGGGCTACCAGGCCGAGACCTATGGCGACTCGCAGAACCTGTTCGCCAGCGGCAAGGCCGCGATCTACCCCGCCGGGTCCTGGGACATCAGCTACTTCCAGGCCAATGGCGCGGGCCTCGACTTCGGCGCTTTCCCGCCGCCGGTCAAGAAGGCCGGCGACGCCTGCTACATCTCCGACCACACCGACATCGGCATGGGCATCAATGCCGCGAGCAAGAACAAGGCGGACGCCAAGGCCTTCCTCGAATGGCTGGCCTCTCCGGAGTTCGCGGACCTCTACACGAACAAAGTCACCGGCTTCTTCTCGCTGTCCAACAGCAAGCCCAAGGTGAGCAACCCAGTGGCTGCCGAGATGATCTCCTGGCGCAACCAGTGCAAGTCCACGATCCGGCTGAACGCGCAGATCCTGAACCGCGGCAAGCCGCCGCTGGAGAACGAGTTCTGGAACGTGGACTCGCAAGTCCTCAATGGCAAGCTCGCGCCCAAGGACGCCGCCCAGAAGATCCAGGACGCCTTCGCCAAAGCCAAGTGAAGCACCGCGCGGCCGGCTGGCAGCTCTTCGTCTTCCTCGCCCCGGCCGTGCTGGTCTACGGCGCCTTCAGCGCCTGGCCGCTGCTGGACACGCTGCGGCTGGGCCTGTACACGGCCGACGAGACCGGCCGCACCAGCTTCGCCGGGCTGGCGAACTTCCGCGCGCTGCTTAGCGACCCGCAGTTCTCCGGCCCGTTCTGGAACGCCTTCGGCAACAACGTCCGCTTCTTCATCATCCACATGCTGGTGCAGAACCCCGTGGCGCTGCTGCTGGCGGCGCTGCTGTCGCTCAAGCGCGTGCGCGGTGCGGCGGCCTACCGCACGGTGTTCTTCCTGCCGACGCTGCTGTCGGTGGTCATCATCGGCTTCAGCTGGCAGCTGATCCTCTCGCCGCTGTGGGGCGTGGCCGAATCAGTGCTCGGCTTCTTCGGCCTGGAGGACCATTTCCAACCCTGGCTGGGGCTGGAGGACACGGCACTGACGACGCTCGCGCTGATCTCGGTCTGGCAGTTCATCGGCATCCCGTTGATGCTGATCTACGCGGCGCTGATCGCCATTCCCGAGGAGATCATCGAGGCGGCCACCGTCGAGGGCGCCGGCCCGTGGCGAATCTTTTTCGAGGTGCGCCTGCCGCTGATCCTGCCGACGCTGGGCCTGGTGACCATCCTGACCTTCATCGGCAACTTCAACGCCTTCGACCTGATCTATGCGGTCAAGGGCGGCCTGGCCGGGCCCAACTACAGCACCGACATCCTGGGCACGCTGTTCTACCGCACCTTCTTCGGCTACCAGGCCCAGGTCGGCAGCCCGACGATGGGCGCGGCGCTGGCCACGCTGATGTTCTTCGTGATCCTGGCCGGCGTGGCGGCCTACCTGCTGCTGGTGCAGCGCCGGCTGCGGAGGTTCGCGCTGTGAACCCGCGGCTGCGCAAGGCGCCGGGCGCGCTGTTCATCCATCTCGTGCTGGGCGGCTACACGCTGCTGGTGCTGAGCCCCATCGTGCTGGTGCTGGTCAATGCGCTGAAGAAGCGCGGCGCGATCTTCGAGGATCCATTGGCGCTGCCGACGGCCGACACGCTGACCTGGGCCGGCTTCCACAAGGTGCTGGGCAACGCGTCCGTCTCGACGATGTTCGCCAACAGCCTGATCGTCACCGGTGTCTCGCTGGTGCTGATCCTGCTGTTCGCCTCGATGGCCGCCTGGGCGCTGACCGAGTACCGCTTCCCCGGCAACCGGCTGCTGGGCCTGTTCCTGGCCTTCGGCATCATGGTGCCGATCCGGCTGGGCTCGGTGTCCATCATGCAGACGATGGTGAGCCTGGGCCTGATCAACACGCTGGCCGCGCTGATCCTCGTCTACATCGCGCAGGGCCTGCCGCTGGCGGTGATGATCCTGTCGGAGTTCATGCACCAGGTGCCGGGCGAGCTGAAGGACGCGGCGCGTTGCGACGGGGTCGGCGAGTTCAGCATCTTCTTCCTCGTCGTGCTGCCGCTGCTGCGGCCGGCGGTCGCCACCGTCGCGGTGTTCACGATGGTGCCGATCTGGAACGACCTGTGGTTCCCGCTGATCCTCGCGCCCGGCGAATCCACGCAGACGATCACGCTGGGCATCCAGCAGTTCATCGGGCAGTTCGCGACCGACTGGAACGCGGTGCTGGCGGCGCTGACGCTGGCGGTGCTGCCGGTGCTGGCCGCCTACGCCCTCTTCTCCCGTCAGCTGATTCGCGGCGTTACGTCCGGCGCCCTCAAGTAATGGCTCATGTCCAACTGAAAAACGTCTCCAAGCGCTACGGCAACACCGAGGTGCTGCGCGACATCGACCTGACGATCGCCGACGGCGAACTGGTCGTGCTCGTCGGCCCCAGCGGCTGCGGCAAGTCCACGCTCTTGCGCATGCTCTGCGGGCTGGAGGAAATCAGCGGCGGCGAGATCGTCGTCGACGGCGCGGTCGTCAACGACAAGCCGCCGGCCGAACGCGGCATCGCGATGGTGTTCCAGAGCTATGCGCTGTATCCGCACATGAGCGTGTTCCGCAACATGGCCTTCGGGCTGAAGATCCACGGCGCCGGGCGTGACGAGCGCAAGCGCCGCGTGCATGAAGCCGCGAAGGCGCTGCAGATCGAACATCTGCTGGACCGGCTGCCGCGCGAGCTGTCCGGCGGGCAGCGCCAGCGCGTGGCCATCGGCCGCGCGATCGTGCGCCAGCCCAAGCTCTTCCTGTTCGACGAGCCGCTGTCCAACCTCGACGCCGCGCTGCGTGTGAAGACGCGCATCGAGCTGGCGCGCCTGCACCGCGAGCTGAAGGCGACGATGGTCTACGTCACGCACGACCAGGTGGAGGCGATGACGCTGGGCGACCGGATCGTCGTGATGCACGAGGGCCGCATCCAGCAGGCCGGCACGCCGCTGGAGCTGTATCAGCGGCCGGCGAACCGCTTCGTGGCCAGCTTCATCGGCTCGCCGACGATCAACCTGCTGAAGGACGGTGAGACCGAGATCGGCATCCGGCCCGAGCACCTGCAGCTCGCCGGCCCGGGCGAGGCGGCGCTGCGCCTGCGCGGGGTCGTGACGCTTGTCGAGCAACTCGGCGAATCGCATCTGGTCTACCTGCGCAGCGAGGCGGGCCATGAGCTGGTGATGCGCGGCCCGGCGCAGACGACGCTGCGCCCCGGCGATCCGATCGAGGTGATGGCCCGGGCCGAGGCGCTGCTGAGGTTCGACTGCAACAATGGCCGTCTTTGGCCCTTGCAGGAACCCTCGCCATGACCGGATCAGACATCGCCGCCCGCTTCGCCTTCGGCCTCGAACTCGTCAAGGAGGCCGGCGACTTCGCGCTCGATTACTTCAACAGGCGCGAGCAGCTGACCATCCGCAACAAGGGCCTGCAGGACGTCGTCAGCGAGGCCGACCTGAACACCGAGCTGCTGATCAAGCGCCGGCTGGCCGAGCGCTTCGCCGAGGACGGTTTCCTGGGCGAGGAGACCGGCGTCACCGAACTGGCGCCTGGCCAGGGCGTCTGGGTGGTCGACCCGATCGACGGCACCCAGCCCTTCGTCAGCGGCATGGCGAGCTGGTGCGTGTCGATGGCCTTCCTGGTCGGCGACGAACTCAAGTTCGGCATGGTCTACGCGCCGGTGCGCGGCGAACTGTTCAGCGGCGGCATCGGCTTCCCGGCCACGCTGAACGGCAAGCCGATCGCCGGCCACGCGGGCACGACGCTGGGCGACGGCATCTGCGGCACCGGCTACTCGACCCGCATCCCGGTCGACACCTTCCTGCCGATGCTGGAGCGCTTCCTGCGCCAGGGCGGCATGTTCTACCGCGACGGCTCGGGCGCGCTGATGCTGTGCGACGTGGCCTGCGGACGGCTGCTCGGCTACGTGGAGTCGCACATCAACTCGTGGGACTGCCTCGGCGCGATCGCCGTCATCAAGGCCGCGGGCCTGCAGACCAGCGACTTCCTGGCCGACGACGGCCTGCACAAGGGCAATCGGCTGGTCGCCGGGAATGCCAACGTGTTCCCGATGCTCGACGCGCTGTGGCGCTGACCTTCAGCCGTCCGCGTTGATCTTCGCCGTCAGTTCCTTCAGCACCTCGTCCGCCTTCTCGTTCGCCACCTGGCAGGTGCCGGCCGCATGGTGCCCGCCGCCGCCGTACTGCAGCATCAGCGCGCCGATGTCGGTCTTGCTGTCGCGGTTGAGGATGGACTTGCCGCAGGCCAGCACCGTGTTCTGCTTCTGCACGCCCCACATCATGTGGATGGAGATGTTGCAGGCCGGGAACAGCGCATAGACCATGAAGCGGTTGGTGGCCCAGATGGTCTCCTCGCCGCGCAGGTCCAGCACGACCAGGTTGCCGTGGTACTTGCCGCAACGCAGGATCTGCTCGCGCGCCTTGGGGCCGTGCTCGAAGTAGACGTCCACCCGCTCCTTCACGTCCGGCAGTTCGAGGATCTCGTCGATGTCGTACTCGAGGCAATGGTCGATCAGGTCCATCATCAGCTGGTAGTTGCTGATGCGGAAGTCGCGGAAGCGGCCCAGGCCCGTGCGCGAGTCCATCAGGTAGTTCAGCAGCGGCCAGCCGTTGGCATCGAGGATCTCGCTGCGGCTGAACTGGGCCGAGTCGGCCTTGTCCACCGCTTCCATCATCTCGTCGGAGATGCGCGGAAACTTGGCCTTGCCGCCGTAGTGCTTGTAGACGACGCGCGCGGCCGAAGGCGCGTCGGCGTCGATGATGTGGTTGCTGCGCTCGCCGGTGTTGCGGATCAGCTCGGAGGCGTGGTGGTCGAACGAGAGGTGCGCGCCGGGGACGTAGGGCAGGTTCGTCGTGATGTCGCGGGCGGTGATGGCGATCTTGCCGTCCTGCATGTCCTTCGGGTGGACGAAGAGGATGTCGTCGATCAGGTCCAGTTCCTTCAGCAGCACGGCGCAGACCAGGCCGTCGAAATCGCTGCGGGTGACCAGGCGGTACTTCTGGGTGGCGCTCATCGTCTTGCTCCTCGGCAAATCGTTGTTGGGCATCGCGCTGTGCACAATGCGGCGACGCGCTGGTGCCGACGATCATAGGCAGCGCCTTCGGGTTTGACGACATAACCATGAGTCTCGACGGCACATATTCACGCTCCGCCTCGCCCGATGAACGGGCCGCGCTCGGCCACGAGTTGCTTCGGTCCCAGCGCTGGGTCGAGGCGCTGGCCTGCTACGAAGCGGTGCTCGAGCTGGCGCCGGGCCATGTGCCGGCGCGCGTGGGCCAGGGCATCGCGCTGCAGAACCTGGGCCGGCTGGGGCCCGCGGTGGCCGCCTACCGCCAGGCGCTGGCGCTGCGGCCGCAGCTGAGCGCCGCCCGCTACAACCTGGGCAGTTGCCTGCTCGAACTGGGGCGCCACGGTGAGGCCGAGGCCGCGCTGCGCGAGGTGCTGGCGCAGCAGCCGGACCACGCGGGCGCACTGGCCAACCTGGGCACCGCCCTGAAGCACCAGCAGCGTTACGACGAGGCACTGCGGGCCTGCGAGCGCGCCCTCGCCTTGCAACCCGCGGCTGGCCTTCATCACGCCAACCTCGGAGCGCTGCTGCGCGAGCTGGGCCGCATCGAGGAAGCGCTGTCTTGCTACGAGCGGGTGACCGCGCTGGAGCCCGGCAACTTCGCCGCCTTCAGCGATCGCATCTTCCTCGCGCAGTACACGGACGCGGATCCGGCACCGCTGCTGCGGGCCTATGGCGAAGCGGTGGCGGCCGCAGCGAGGCCCTATGCGCAGTGGCCCGCGCGCGAACCCGCGGCGCGGCTGCGCGTCGGTCTGGTTTCGGCCGACCTGCGCGAACATCCGATCGGCTACTTTCTCGAATCGGTGCTGGCCGCCACGGCCGATGCGGTCGACTGGCATGCCTATCCGAACAGCCCGGCCAGCGACACGCTCTCGGAGCGCCTGCGCGGCCACTGCCGCCAGTGGACCCCGATCACCGGCCTCGACGACGAGGCCGCCGCGCGCCTGATCCACGCGGACGGCCTGGACCTGCTGATCGACCTCTCCGGCCACACCGCCGGCAACCGCCTGCCGTTGTTCGCGTGGAAGCCCGCCCCGCGGCAGGCCACCTGGCTGGGCAGCTGCACCGAGACCGGCGTGGCGGCCATCGACCATTTCATGGCCGACCCGTGGATTGCGCCGGCCGACATGCCCTTCATCGCCGCGGTGCAGCGCCTGCCCGAGACTTTCCTGTGCTTCACGCCACCGGCCGGCGCGCCGGAGCTGGCGCCGCTGCCGGCGCTGAAGGCCGGCCACCTCACCTTCGGCTGCTTCAATAAGCTGGCCAAGCTGAATGACGGCGTTCTCGATGCCTGGGCGCGCATCCTGTCCGCGTTGCCCCGCAGCCGGCTGATGCTCAAGTGCGGCACGCTGGCCGACGATGCCCAGCGCCGGCGCATGGCGCAGCGCTTCGCCGAACGCGGCATCGCGGCGGAGCGCCTGATCTTCGAAGGCCCCTCGCCGCGCAGCGACTACCTGCGCACCTACGATCGCGTGGACATCGTGCTCGACCCCTTCCCCTACCCCGGCGGCACGACCAGCATCGAGGGCCTGTGGATGGGCGTGCCGGTGCTGACGCTGGCCGGCGCGACACCGCTGGCGCGCCAGGGGCTCAGCATCATGAACAACCTCGGCCTGCCCGAGTGGGTCGCGACGGACGCAAACGACTACGTGGCCCGCGCCATCTCGCTAGCCTCGACAACAAACACGCAGGCCCTGGCGGAACTCCGCCAGGGCCTGCGCGACCGTCTGCGCACCTCGCCGCTGTGCGACGCCGGGCGCTTCGCCGGCCATCTGCTGCAAGCCTTGCAGCAGATGGCACAGCGCTGATAGATAAGGAGTTACTTCGCCGGGATCAGGTCGTCACCCGTGGTCGGCACAGGCGCCGCCGGCCGAACCGGCTTCTGCAGCAGGAAGGCCCCGAGCAGGAAGCCCGGCATGCCCAGCAGGCCGAGCAGCGCCCAGCCCGCCGGACGGCCACGCTCGTGCGCGAAGGCGAAGCACAGCCACAGGCACATCAGGAAGCCCGGCACCGCGATGGCCAGCGTCGCGCCACCGGGCGCGCCGGCGCCCAGCATCACCAGCGTCGTCAGGCTCAGGCCCACCGTGCCGTAGAACGCGCCGCGGGTGCGCTCGCTCAACGACTGGATGAAGGCCGTGAACTGCTCCAGGTACGAATAGATCACCGGCACCACCACCAGCGTCAGCAGCGTGGAGGTCATCACCCCGCCGATGATCGCGCGGCCCATCGGCGCCTGGATCTCGCCGCCGTCGTTCAGCGCGATCGCCATCGGCAGCATGCCGAAGATCATCGCGGCGGTGGTCATGATGATCGGGCGCATCCGGATCAGGCCGGCCTCGCGCACCGCCACCGCCAGGCTCGCGCCGGCCTTGCGGGCATGGTTGGCGAAGTCCACCAGCAGAATCGCGTTCTTCGTCACCAGGCCCATCAGCATCACCAGGCCGATCATCGAGAAGACGTTCAGCGTGGACCCGGTCACCAGCAGCGCCAGCATCACGCCGATCAGCGACAGCGGCAGTGAGGCCATGATCGCGAACGGTTGGGTGAAGCTGCCGAACTGGCTGGCCAGCACGATGTAGATGAAGATCACCGCCAGTGCCATCGCGCCGATCAGGCCGTTCATCGCCTCGGCCTGGTCCTTGCCGGCGCCGTCGACCTTGAAGGTCACGCCGGCCGGCAGCTGGAAGTTCTTGATCATCTTCTGCACGTCGGCGTTGACGTCGCCCGAGGGGCGGCCCTGCGTGCCGGCGTAGACGGCCTCGCGGCGCTGCAGGTTCTCGCGGCGGATCACCTCGGGGTTGAAGACCTGCTCGATCGTGGCCACCTGGTCCAGCGTGATCGGCGAGCCGTCCTTGGCGAAGGCCACCGGCAGCTTGTACATCTGGTCCAGGTTGCGGCGGTCGTCCTTGGGCAGGCGCAGCAGCACCTGCACCTGGTTGCCGTCCGGCGCCGTCCAGTAGGTGGCGATCTCGCCGTTGACGTAGGCGCGCAGCGAGGAGGCCAGCTGCGGCGTGGTCAGGCCCAGCTCGCGGGCGGCCGAGTCCTTGACCCGCACCGCGAAGGCCGGCAGGCCGGGCTTGACGGTCGTGTCCACGTCCACCGCGCCGTTGATCTTCTTGATCTGGTTCACCAGGTCATGGGCCGCCTGGGTCAGCGCCTCCGAATCATTGCCGAGGATGGTGATCCAGACCGGCTTGTTGAAGCCGACCGAGAGCTCCACGCCCGGGATCTTGGCGATGTCGGCGCGCATCGCATCCTCGATCTGCTTCTGGCTGCGCTTGCGGTCCTTGCGGTCGCTCAGCGTGATGTTCATGTTGGCGTTGTTGCGCCCGGTGGCCAGGCCGTCGCCGGTGGCGCCGACGACGGTGGAGACGGTCTTGATCTCCGGATAGGCGCGCAGGATCTCCTCGACCTGGGCGACCTTGTCGCTGCTGCGGTCCAGGCCGGTGCCCACCGGCAGGCGCAGCGCCAGCTGGGTGAAGCCCTGGTCGGTCTCGGGGATGAACTCGGTGCCCACGGCGCCGGCCAGGAAGATCGCGCCGACGAAGCTGGCCACGCCAGCCCACACGACGATGCCGCGGGGCGTCAGCGTCGCGAAGCGCAAGCGCCGCTTGCCATCCAGGTTGCGCGAGCCGTCGGCCTTGAAGGGCTTGCCGTAGGCCGGGATCGGCGGCACGAACATCCGGTAGCGGCGGCCGCTGAAGGCCCAGTCGATCGTGGTCTCGTAGACGCGGTGCAGCACGTCCATCGCCCAGTCGGTGCCGCGGATCATGTGGCCGATCACCGGGATCTTCTTGAGATAGGTGGCCGGCGGGTCGGCCCAGACGCTGGAGAGCATCGGGTCCAGCGTGAAGGACACGAACAGCGAGACCAGCACCGCCACCGCCACCGTGATGCCGAAGGGGTAGAAGAACTTGCCGATGATGCCGCCCATGAAGGCCACCGGCGTGAACACCGCGCAGATGGCGAAGGTGGTGGCCATCACCGCCAGGCCGATCTCGTTGGTGCCGTCGAAGGCCGCCTTCAGGTGGTCCTTGCCCATGTCCACGTGGCGCACGATGTTCTCGCGCACGACGATGGCGTCGTCGATCAGCAGGCCGATGCACAGGCTCAGCGCCATCATCGTCATGAAGTTCAGCGTGAAGCCGAAGGCGTGCACCGCGATGAAGCTGGAGATCACCGAGATCGGCAGCGTCAGGCCGGTGATGATGGTCGAGCGCCAGCTGTGCAGGAACAGGAAGACGATGGCCACGGTCAGCAGCGCGCCTTCGACCAGCGTGTGGCGCAGGCCGTCCAGCGAGCCCTTGACCCAGTCGCTGCTGGCGTAGATCAGGCGCAGCTCCATGTCCTTGGGCAGGGTCTTGCGCAGTTCCTCCATCGCGTCCTTGACGGCCTGGCCGGTGGCGACGATGTTGGCGTCCTGCTGCTTGAAGACGTTGAAGGTCACGGCGGTCTGGCCGTTGATGCGGGCGATGTTGTCCATCTCCTGCTCGCGCTCGACCAGCGTGCCCAGGGCGCCCAGCGTCAGCACCAGCTCGCCGCGCTTGGCGATGACGATGTCGGCGAAGCGCTTCGGGTCCTTGACGCGGCCCTCGACGCGCAGCATCGCGTCGGTGTAGGTGTCGGACAGCACACCCACCGGCTCGTCGTTGTTGGCGGTGGCGATCGCCTTGGAGATCTCGGCCGGGGTGATGTTGTAGGCGCGCAGGCGCAGCGGGTCCAGGTCGATGCGCACCTCGCGCAGCGCCATGCCGCCCACCGAGACCTGGGCCACGCCGGGCACGCGGGTCAGGCGCTTGGAGATGGTCTGGTCGGACAGCAGCGACATCTCGCGCAGCGAGCGGCTCGGCGACATCAGCGCCATCACCACCACCGGCTGGGCGTTGTCACCCTGGAAGCGGTTGACGAAGGGCGGCTTCACCTCCTGCGGGAACTGCGCCTGCGCCAGCGAGAGGCGGTCGCGCAGGTCCTGCATCGCGCGGTTCATGTCGGTGTCCAGCGTGAACTCGACGCTGGCCTGCACGCGGCCCTCGAAGCTGCGCGACTGGATGCGGTTGACGCCGGCAATGGAGTTCAGCGACTCCTCCAGCGGCTTGGCCACCTGGCGCTCGACCGCTTCAGGCGAAGCGCCCGGATAGCGGATGTCGATCCAGGCGCCGGGCAGCGTGATGTCGGGCATCTGCTCGACGCCCAGCTTGGAATAGGAAAACAGGCCCAGCACGCACAGGGCCACCATCACCATGGTCGCGAAGACCGGGTTCTGGATGGAGACGCGGGTGATCCACATGGTTCAGCTCCTCCGGTCTCAGTCGCGGGCCGGCGCGGAGGCGGTGCCCGAGGCGGCCACCGTGGCCTTCTTGACCACGATGTTCGCCTTGCCGCCTTCGCGCAGGTTGTCGAAGCGGGTGGCCAGGATCTGCGTCTTGTTGTCCACGCCCTTGACGATCTCCACGCGGCCGCTGCGCTCGTCGTGGCGGCCGGTGGTCACCACGCGGCGCACCAGCTGGCCGTTGGCGATGGTCCAGACCTGCTCCTGGCCGGCGGCGCCGGTGATGGCGGTCTCGGGCACGGTCAGGCGCTGGGAATCGTCGACCAGCTCCACGCGGGCCACGCCGTACTGGCCGGCGCGGAACTCTTCCTTCGGGTTGTCCAGCGCCAGCACCACGCCGATCGAGCGGGTGCCCGCCTCGGCGGCCGGGGCGATGCGGCTGATCTTGGCCTCGACCGTGTGGTCCGAGCCTTCGACCTTCACCTGCACCGGCATGCCGGGCTTGAGCCGGCTCACCTCGTGCGTGCCGACCAGGCCGGCCAGTTCCAGCTTGGACAGGTCGACGATGGTCAGGATCTGCTGCTCGGGCGCCAGCTTCTCGCCGGGCAGGGCCAGGCGCTTGGCGACGATGCCGTTGATCGGCGAGATCAGCGCGGCCTGGTGCATCGTGACGTTGCTGGTGTCCAGCTGCGCCTTGGCGGCCAGGTACTGGGCGCGGGCGGTTTCCATCGCGGCGCGGGAGGCGTCCAGCGCGGTGGTGGCGATGAAGTTGTTGGCGGCCAGGCCCTGGTCGGCCTTGTACTTGCGCTCGACCTGCTCGTACTGCGCCTTGGCCGATTCGACCGTCGCGCTGCGCTCGGCGATGCGGTAGCGCAGCTCTTCCAGGTCCATCTGGCCCAGGGCCTGGCCGGCCTTCACGCGGCTGCCCTCGCCCACCTGCAGGTTGACCAGGGTGCCGGTCGCCTTGGCGCGGACGGTGACCGTGCCGGGCGCCACCAGCGGGCCGGAGAACTCGATCACGCCGGGCATGCTGGCCAGCGTGGGCTGGGTGATCTCGCTGGCGAGGAATTCCAGCGGCGGGCCGGCCTTGGCGTCGTCCGCGGGCTTGCTGTTGTTCTTGTTGCTACCACCCGTCTTGCCGGCGAAGACCGCGACACCGGCCCCACCTGCCGCCAACACCAGGACGGCGATGCCGCCAATCAGCCATTGCTTGCGCATGGTCTATTTCCCTCTGTATCGAAAAGTGCGCGCAGTTTAGGAGCGCACGGTGTCGGTGCAAGGGCGGCTGCGACGGAATGCTGATTCCGCGTGATGACCTGCAATACGTCCCGATCAGCCGCCTCGTTCGGCGACGAACTGCATGGGACGGGTTATAGGCCGTCGGTGGCGCGGATCAAGTGCCGGAAGGGCCGGCGATCGGCGGAATGGGGAGGACCACGTCGCCGCACTGGGCCCGATGGCGCAGCGCATGGTCCATCAGCACCAGGGCCAGCATGGCCTCGGCGATCGGCGTGGCGCGGATGCCCACGCAGGGGTCGTGGCGGCCGAAGGTCTCCACCGTGGCCGGCTCGCCGGCGCGGTTGATCGAGCCCTTGGGCGTGCGGATCGAGCTGGTCGGCTTGATGGCGATGGACGCCACCAGATCCTGGCCGGTCGAGATGCCGCCCAGCACGCCGCCCGAGTTGTTGGAGGCGAAGCCGGTCGGCGTCAGCTCGTCGCCGTGGGCGCTGCCGCGCTGGGCGACGACGCCGAAGCCCTCGCCGATCTCCACGCCCTTGACCGCGTTGATGCCCATCAGCGCGTAGGCGATGTCGGCATCGAGCTTGTCGAACAGCGGCTCGCCCAGGCCCACCGGCACGCCGGTCGCTTCCACGCGGATGCGCGCGCCGACCGAATCGCCGGACTTGCGCAGCGCGTCCATGTACGCCTCCAGCTCGGCGATCTTGCTGGCGTTGGCGGCGAAGAAGGGGTTGTTGGGCACGTGTTCCCAGCCCTCGAACGGGATCTCGATCTCGCCGAGCTGCGTCATGCAGCCGCGGAACTCGGTGCCGAACTTTTCCTTCAGCCATTTGCGGGCCACCGCGCCGGCCCCGACCATCGGCGCGGTCAGCCGCGCCGAGGAGCGGCCACCGCCGCGCGGGTCGCGCAGGCCGTACTTGCGCCAGTAGGTGTAGTCGGCGTGGCCGGGACGGAAGGTGTCGAGGATGTTGCCGTAGTCCTTGCTGCGCTGATCGGTGTTCTTGATCAGCAGGCAGATCGGCGTGCCGGTCGTCCTGCCTTCGTAGACACCGGAGAGGATCTCCACCGCATCCGGCTCGTTGCGCTGGGTCACGTGGCGCGAGGTGCCGGGGCGGCGGCGGTCCAGCTCGGGCTGGATGTCGGCTTCCGACAGTTCCATCCCCGGCGGGCAGCCGTCGATCACGCAACCGATGGCGGGCCCATGGCTCTCGCCGAAGTTGGTGACGCGAAACACTTCGCCGAAGGTGCTGCCGGACATCGTGGGTGACTTTCCTGTGCGGGTGAACCCGTGATTTTAGCTTTTGGGGCAGCACTCATAATCCGCGCCACGATGAATCCGAACAACCGTCTCGTCGCCGTCGGCGAATGCATGATCGAACTCCGTGAAGTCGAACCGGGCCTGATGCGCCAGGCCTTCGGCGGAGACACCTTGAACACGGCGCTCTACCTGGCCCGCCTGGCGGGGTCAGCTTATTCGGTCAGTTATGCCACCGCGCTGGGCGGCGGCGACCCCTACAGCGAGGCCATGGTGAAGGCCTGGGAGGCCGAGGGCATCGATTGCGGCTTCGTCGCCCGCTGCGAAGGCGAGGTGCCGGGCCTGTACTCGATCCAGGTGGATCCCGATGGCGAGCGGCGCTTTTCCTACTGGCGCTCGGCGGCGCCGGCGAAGCGTTACCTGGATCTCGCGAACTGCCCGCTCGAAGCGCGGCTCGCAGAGGTGGACGTGCTGTACCTCAGCGGCATCAGCCTGGCGATCCTGACGCCCGGCGGCCGCGAGCGTCTGTTCGACCTCGCCGCCCGGCTGCGCCACCGTGGCGGGCGGGTGGTCTTCGACAACAACTACCGCGCGCGGCTGTGGGCCTCGCAGTCAGTCGCGGCTGAGAGTTATGCCCGGATCTACGAGCTGGCCTCGACGGCGCTGATCACGCTGAACGACGAGGCCGACGTGCTCGGCGGCTGCAGCGAGGCCGAGGCGCTGGAGCGCGTGCGCGCCTATGGCGTGCCGGAGAAGGTCATCAAGCGCGGCAGCGAGCCGACGATGGTGCTGATGGACGGCATGGAGCCTGTCGTCGTGCCGACGGAGCGGGTGCCCAAGGTGGTCGATACGACCGCCGCCGGGGACTCCTTCGGCGCCGGCTACCTGGCCGCGCGACTGCATGGCCTCGATGTGGCCGCCGCCGCCCGCGCGGGCAACCGGCTGGCCGGCACGGTGATCCAGCATCCCGGCGCCGTCATCCCGACGGCGGCGATGCCGGCCAATCTGTTTTCTTAGTGCTTCGGCTGGTCCTCGGGGGCCGGCTCTTCCACCGGCCAGTCGCGGATATAGGCCTTCAGCATGCGGTTCTCGAAGTCCTGCCCGTCGACGACCGCCTTGGCGACGTCGTAGAACGAGATCACGCCCATCAGCGTGCGGCCATTGAGCACCGGCATGTAGCGGGCGTGGCGGCCCAGCATCATGCGGCGGACTTCGTCCACCTCGGTGTCGGGCGTGCAGGTCAGCGGGTGGTCGTCCATCACGCTGCGCACGATGGTGGCGCCGGTGCTGCCACCGTTCTTGACGATCGCCTGGATCACCTCGCGGAAGGTCAGCATGCCGACCAGTTCGCCATGCTCCATCACCACCAGCGAGCCGATGTCCCGGCCGGCCATGGTCTCGACCGCCTGGCCCAGCGGCTCCTCGGGGGTGACGGTGAACAGAGTGCCACCCTTGACGCGGAGGATGTCGACGACTTTCATGATTCTTGTGCTCCTGAGCAATGCGGGGGTGGCTTCAACATAGCACACAATCCGCCGAACCAATACCTTGAGAGACACCATGCCAGGTCATTCCGACCCGGGTTTCGACACCCTCGCGCTGCACGCCGGCGCCGCCCCCGACCCCGCCACCGGCGCCCGCGTGACGCCGCTGCACCTGTCCACCTCCTTCGTGTTCGAGAGCGCCGAGCATGCGGCCGCGCTGTTCAACATGGAGCGCGCGGGCCACGTCTACTCGCGGCTCTCCAACCCGACGACGGCCGTCTTCGAGGAGCGGATGGCCGCGCTGGAAGGCGGTGTCGGCGCCATCGCCACGGCCAGCGGGCAGGCGGCGCTGCATCTCGCCATCTCGACCATCGCCGGAGCCGGCTCGCACATCGTGTCCTCCGGCGCGCTGTACGGCGGCTCGCACAACCTGTTGCACTACACGCTGAAGCGTTTCGGCATCGAGACGACTTTCGTGAAGCCCGGCGACATCGACGGCTGGCGTGCGGCGATCCGTCCGAACACGAAGCTGTTGTTCGGCGAGACCCTGGGCAACCCGGGCCTGGACGTGCTGGACATCCCGACCATCGCCTCCATCGCCCATGACGCGGGCCTGCCGCTGCTGGTCGACTCCACGCTCACCACACCCTGGCTGATGAAGCCCTTCGAGCACGGCGCCGACCTGGTCTACCACTCGGCCACCAAGTTCCTCAGCGGCCACGGTACGGTGGTCGGTGGCGTACTGGTGGACGGCGGCAGCTTCGACTGGGATGCGGCCCATGCCAGGCACGGCCACTTCGGCGAACTCTGCGAGCCGTACGCCGGCTTCCACGACATGGTGTTCACCGAGGAAAGCACCGTCGGCGCCTTCCTGCTGCGCGCCCGCCGCGAGGGCCTGCGCGACTTCGGCGCCTGCATGAGCCCGCACACCGCCTGGCTGATCCTGCAGGGCATCGAGACGCTGTCGCTGCGCATGGAGCGCCATGTGCGCAACGCGCAGAAGGTGGCCGAGTTCCTGGCGGGGCAGGATGCCGTGGAGGCTGTGGGTTATCCCGGCTTGAGCAGCCACCGCGACCACGCGCTCGCGCAGAAGCTGCTGCCGCGCGGCTACGGCTCGGTCTTCAGCTTCGCGCTGAAGGGCTCGCGCGAGCAGGGCCGCACTTTCATCGAGACGCTGAAGGTCTTCTCGCACCTGGCCAACGTCGGCGACTGCCGCTCGCTGGTGATCCACCCTGCCAGCACGACGCACAGCCGCATGGACGACGCAGCGCTGGCCTTCGCCGGCATCGGCCCCGGCACGATCCGGCTGTCCATCGGCCTGGAAGACGCGGACGACCTGATCGACGATCTGAAGCGCGCACTGAAGGCAGCGTCCAAATGAAGCTCCTCGTCAACGGCCGCGAGGCCTACGCCTACACCGGCGGCCGCGCCTACGACCCCGCCCTGCCCTCGCTGGCCTTCATCCACGGCGCGATGAACGACCACAGCGTCTGGACCCTGCTGGCCCGCTCCTTCGCCCACCACGGCTGGAACGTGTTCGCGGTAGACCTGCCCGGCCACGGCCGCAGCGAAGGTGCGCCAGCGGACAGCGTCGAGGCCTGCGCCGACTGGCTCTGGCAGGTGCTCGACGCGGCCGGCGTGCAGCGCGCGGCGCTGGCGGGCCACAGCATGGGTTCGCTGATCGCCTTGGAGGCCGCGGCGCGGCGACCCGAGCGCGCTACCCACCTGGCGATGATCGGCACCGCCTACCCGATGAAGGTGTCGGACGCGCTGCTGAACACCGCCCGCGAGACGCCGCTGAAGGCGATCGACATGGTCAACGCCTTCTCGCATTCCGGCTGGGCCGCCAAGCCCTCCTACCCGGGGCCCGGCGCCTGGCTGCATGGCGGCGCCCGGGCACTGATGCGCCGCATGCTGGACAAGCAGGATGCCGTGAACCTGTTCGAGCACGACTTCAAGCTCTGCGACCGTTACGCCAACGGCCTCGAAGCCGCTGCCCAGGTGCGCTGCCCGGCCAGCCTGCTGCTCGGCTCGCGCGACCAGATGACGCTTCCGAAGCACACCGCCCCGCTGGCCGAAGCGCTGAAGGCCCGCGTCTTCAAGCTGCCGGCCGGCCATGCGCTGATGGCCGAGGCCCCCGAGCAAATGCTGAGCGCGCTACGCGAGGCGCTGCGCTAGGCTTGTTGCCATGGACACGACCAGCCCCGACGTCGGCAAGTTCACGAGCTTCGCCGAGTTCTATCCTTTCTACCTCGGCGAGCACAGCAACCGCACCTGCCGGCGGCTGCATTTCGTCGGCTCGTCGCTGGGCCTCGTCTGCCTGGCCGCCGCACTGTTCACCGGCGCAGCAAGCCTGATCCTGCTGGGCTTGCTCTGCGGCTACGCCTTCGCCTGGATCGGCCACTTCGGCTTCGAGAAGAACAAGCCCGCCTCGTTCAAGCGCCCGCTCTACAGCTTCATGGGCGACTGGGCGATGTACCGCGACATCTGGCTGGGCCGCATTCCGTTCTGAGCCCCGGGGAAACCCGAAAGTCCCGGCGACAATGCCGGGCATGTCCTTCCAAACATTCATCGGCGAAGCCCGGGCCATGGCCCGGCATCGCGAGTTCAAGCGCGGCTCACGCGAGATGGTCGGCGTCTCGCTGGGCATCGCCGCCTGGGGCCTGGTGACCGGCGTGGCCATGGTCAAGAGCGGCCTGTCCATCTGGCTGGCCCTGCTGATGACGCTGGTGGTCTTTGCCGGCAGCTCGCAACTGGCCTCGCTGCCGCTGATCGCCGCCGGCGCGCCGCTGTGGGTGATCTGGGCCACCGCCTTCTGCGTGAACCTGCGCTTCATCATCTTCAGCGCCCAGTGGCGGCCCTACTTCGCCCACCTGCCGCGGGCGCGGCGCCTGCTGATCGGCTACTTCGCCGCCGACCTGAACTTCGTCGCCTTCACCCACCGCTTCCCCGAGGCAAGACCCGACCCCGCGCAGGAGCCCTACTACTGGGGCGGCGTGGTGACCAACTGGCCGGCCTGGCAGATCCCGGCCGTGCTGGGCATCCTGCTGGCGGACCGCGTGCCGGCCCAGTGGGGGCTGGGCTTCGCCGGCGTGCTGGCGCTGCTGGGCTTGTGCTATTCGCTGCTGAAGGACCGCAACGGCTGGATCGCGGCAGGCGTGGCCGGCTGCGCGGCGATCGCGGCGTACGCGCTGCCCTTGCGGCTCAATATCGTCGTGGCGATCGCCGCCGCGGTGGCGGCCGGCCTGATGATGGAGAAGCTGCTGCCGGATGCGCCGGTGGAGGCCAAGGCATGAGCGACTGGGAAACGGCCCTGGCCATCCTCGGCATGGGCTTCATCACGCTGCTGACCCGCGCCTTCTTCCTCTACCCGGAACGCGAGCTGCCGCTGCCCGCCTGGATGCGCCAGGGCCTGCGCTATGCGCCGCTGGCCGCACTGGCGGCTGTGATCGTGCCGGAGATCGTGATGACCCAGGGCCACCTGCTGAAGACCTGGCAGGACGCCCGCCTGTTCGCCGCCGCCGCGGCGACCGGCTACTACTTCTGGCGCCGCGGCATCCTGGGCACGATCGTGACCGGCACGGCGGTGATGCTGACCCTGCGCATCGGGCTGGGCTGGTAGGGCCTGTTCACACGACGGCAGGGGGTCGCGTTGTGATCAAAAGGGCCGCAGACAAGGCGCAAACCGGAGTCGGGTTGGACACCCGACGAGGATTTGCAACGCGGGATGCGGCCCTTTTGATCACAACCCTTCGGGAACGCCCGGCATACGGGGCCACTCGTTGTTGCAGCCCTTGCCCGCACACGAGTGCGGGCG
>NZ_LYVQ01000069.1 GCF_001984095.1 Pelomonas sp. KK5 | reverse complement strand
CCGCACCCCAGCAACCTTCCACCAACCGCCGCCGCCTGATCCAGCTGGGCGCCGGCTCCGTCCCGGTGGCGCTGACCCTGGCCAGCCGGCCGGTCTTCGCCGCCGGCCAGTGCAACACCACCTCGGCCTGGGGCTCCGCGATCCTGCGCAACGGCGTCGGCAGCGTCAAGGCGCGCGCCGCCGCGGCCCGCATCGACAACCCGGTCTGGTCGCTCTCCCAATTGCGCAACGACAGCGCCGGCATCGGCGTCGGCGGCGGCAACCCGCCCTGGGCCTGGATCTACCAGCAGCGCTACGGCGGTGCCGCGCTCGGCAAGAACCAGACGCCCAGCGACTATGCCCAGGCCACGCTGAAGATCTCCGACCTCTTCCCCGCCGGCATCAACGGCCAGACCGGCGGGCCGGATACGGTCTACGGCTACATCCACGCCCACAACAGCACGAGCAACTTCGTCACCAGCCTGCTGGTGGCCCGGCTCAACGCCCTGTACGCCGGCTCCGGCGCCAGCCTGTGCCTGGCAAGCTCGCCCAGCACCGACGTGCTCGCCGAGATGGCGCGCGGCACCTTCCAGCCGAGCAACGGCACCGGCGGCTTCTGGAGCAACAGCGACGTGCTTCAGTACCTGCTGGACAACAACTACGTCGTCGCCTGAGCCCGCCCCGGCCCCGGCCTGCTGCGATCGACCATGAAGTGGCGTGGCGCCAGCGCGGTGCCGGTCAGCACCCTGATGCGCGCATGGGACGGCGAGACCCAGGTGGTCTTCTTCGATCCGCACAGCGGCGACACCCATCTGCTGAGCAGCCTCTCGGGCCTGCTGCTGGAACTGACGGAGCAGCGCGATCAGGGCTTCGATGAACTGCTGGCCGCCGTCAACGAGCCGTCGGGCGCCGCACCGGGCGTGCTGCCCGACTCGCTGAGCGAGCACCTGCAGCGGCTCACCCGGCTCGGCCTGCTGCGCGAACGCGCCTGAGACGCCCATAGCCCATGCGCGTGATCGACCTGCCCCTCGAACTGCTGGACGCGCGGCTGCGCGGCGAGGGCCTGCGGCTGGCCATGCCGCCCTTCACGGCCTGCATCCGCACCGAACTGCCCGCGCTGGCGCCGCAGATCGCCGGCATGTACGGAGATTTCGAGCTGCTGGACGAGGGCGCCTTCTGCGATTTCCACGTGGCCCTGCTGCGCGGCCGCGGCCTGCGGCGCTGGCTGCGGCCGCAGGCGGAGTTCGCCGTCGACGGACGGCGCAGCTTCGTGCCCCTGCCGGCCGCCCAGGGCCTGGCGATGCTCGAATGGGGCCTCAACTGGTGCGTGGCCGCCCACGGCCACCAGTACCTGCTGATCCACGCCGCCGTGCTGGAGCGCCATGGCCGCGCGCTGCTGATGCCGGCGCCGCCCGGCTCGGGCAAGAGCACGCTGTGCGCCGCCCTGCTGCACCGCGGCTGGCGGCTGCTGTCCGACGAACTCGCCCTCCTGGACCCGGACACCGGCCTGCTCCACGGCATGGCCAGGCCGGTCAACCTGAAGAACGGCTCGATCGAGCTGATCCGGCGCTTCGAGCCCGCCGCCCGGCTCAGCGCCCCGATGCCCAACACCAGCAAGGGTGAAGTCGCGCTGATGCGCCCGCCCGCGGCCGCCGTGCTGCGCGCCCGCGAGCCCGCGCGGCCGGCCTGGATCGTGCTGCCGCGCTGGCGACCCGGTACACAGGCCGCCCGCTTCACGCCGCTGGAGAAAGCCGCCTGCTTCATGGCCGTGGCCGGGGAATCGTTCAACTACGACATCCACGGCCTGCGCGGTTTCGAGGCGATGGGCCGCCTGGTCGACAGTTGCCGCACGCTGGCGTTCGAGTACGAGCAGCTCGACCAGGCCGCCGACTGCTTCGCGGCGCTGGCCGAGCAGGAGGCGCCATGAGCGCCGCGCCGGGCCGCCCCAAGCAAGCGCGCTCCCGCCAGGCAGGACAGGCCGCAGGCCGAAGGGGGCAGCAGTGAGCCGGGCGCCGCTGCTGGTGCAGGTGCTGCTGGCGCCGGCGCTGAGCGAACGGCTGAGCCTCTCGCAATGGGACCTGCTGATCCGCCAGGCGCGGCGCGCCCAGCTGCTGGCCCGGCTGGCCCTGGCGCTGGAGGGCCACGGCGCGCCGCCGCAGGTGCGGCCCCACCTGGAGACCGCCCTGCTGCTGGCCCGGCGCCAGCAGGAAGCCACCGAGCGCGAGATCCTGCACCTGCGCCGCGCGCTGCGCGACATGCCGGTGGTGCTGCTCAAGGGCGCGGCCTACCTGGCCGCCGGCCTCGGCTGCGCCGAGGGGCGCACCTTCGCCGACGTGGACATCCTCGTTCCCCACGCCCGCCTGGCCGAGGCCGAGCGGGCCCTGATGATCCAGGGCTGGGCCTACGGCGAGCTGGACGCCTACGACAGCCGCTACTACCGCCAGTGGATGCACGAGCTGCCGCCGCTGACCCACAGCCGCCGCGGCAGCGCGCTGGACGTGCACCACACGATCCTGCCGCCGACCGCCCGCATCAAGCTCGACACCGGCCTGCTGTTCGAGCGCCTGCAGCCGCTCGCCGGCGCCGCGCCGGGCCTGGGCCGGCTGTTCGTGCTGGCGCCCACCGACATGCTGCTGCATGCCGCCACCCATCTGTTCCACGAAGGCGAGTTCGACAACGCGCTGCGCGACCTGTTCGACCTCGACGCCCTGCTGCGCGAATTCGCCGCCACCGTGCCCGGCTTCTGGACGCTGCTGCTGAAGCGGGCCGAGCGCATCGGACTGCAGCGGCCGCTGCACCATGCGCTGCGCTACGCCCGCCGTCTGCTGGGAACGCCGGTGCCGGCGGCCGTGCTGGCGATGCTGCGGCGGCAGCCCCAGGCCGCGCCGCCGCGCCCGGTGCAGGCGCTGCTGGATGCCTGCTATCACCGGGCATTGCGCCCCCGCCATGCCAGCTGCGAGCTGCCCGGCAGCGGCGCCGCGCTGGCCGCGCTGTACCTGCGCTCGCACTGGCTGCGCATGCCCCCGCTGCTGCTGCTGCAGCACCTGGGCCGCAAGCAGCTCAAGCGCTGGCGGGGCGCTGGCGAGACCGTCCCGGCCGCAGGAACCTGAAACCTCACGCGTGGCGCTGCATACTGGCGGTGCCTGCGCATTCACATCGACTGAGCCACCAAACAAGCACGCAGGCCGCCCAGGGAGGGAGCCGCGCGCATGGAAATCGCCGATGTACGCCAGGCCAACGGCGCCGCCGTGCGCCGCCGGCGCTTGCGCCAGGCCTTGCTGGTGTCGCCGCTGCTGATCGGCAACGTCCTGCTGCTGGCCCTGTGCCTGCTGGGCTTCCAGGTGCTCTCCTCGACGCGGGCCTATGTGGGCGGCGAGAGCTTCTGGTCCAAGGGCCGCGCACTGGCGATCCAGCACCTGCGCGCCTATGCAGCTACCGGCGTGCCCGACGAGTTGCAGGCCTTCGAGTCCGCGCTGGCCGTTCCGCTGGGCGACCGCCAGGCCCGCCTGGCGCTGGAGCAGCCGGTGCCCGATCTGGACCGGGCGCGGCGCGGCTTCGAGCAGGGCGGCCTCTCGCCGGAGGACATCCCGGCCGCGATCCGGCTGTACCGCTGCTGCGGCGAGACCCCGCTGATGGCCGAAGCGGTCGAGGCCTGGCGCACGGCCGACCAGCGCATCCTGATGCTGAAGGCGATCGCCGACGAGCTGCAGCAGCTGCACGAGTCGGTGCTGCCGGCCGACGCCCGCGCGGCCCGCTCGGCCGAGCTGCTGCGCTGGCTGGACCAGCTGGAAGCGGAGCTGCGCGGCTTCGAGCTGCGCTACAGCGACGCGCTGGGCCGGGCCTCGCGAGCGACCTTCTACCTGCTGTCCCTGCTGCTCGCGCTGTTCACCGCGCTGCTGTCGCTGACGCTCTTCCTGGTGGTGCGCCACTCGATGAAGCGCCAGAGCGCCTACGAGACCGAGCTGGAAGATGCCAACCAGCGCTGGACCCTGGCCGCCGCCGGTGACGGCCTGGGCCTGTTCGAGTGGCGGCTGCGCGGCGACACCGTCACCATGGATGCCAACGCGCTGGCCGTCTATGGCCTCGGAGCCGAGGCCGCGGGCCAGCCCATACCGCGGGCCCGACTCAGCGCCCTGGTCGACCCGGCGGACCAGCCCCAGATCCGCCTGGCGCTGGAGAAGGTCCAGCGCGACGCGGAGCTGTTCCGCCAGCGCTACCGCATCCATCCGCCGGGCGTGGCCGAGCGGCATGTGGAGATCGCCGCCGTGATGCGCGGCGAGCTGGACGCGGGCGACCGCCGCATGATCGGCATCGTGCGCGACGTCAGCGCCGGCGTGCGCCAGGAGCGCGCCGAACTGGACCGCGCCACCGCCCAGCGCGCCGCCGCGGCGCGGATGGAATTCCTCTCGCGCCTGAGCCACGAACTGCGCACGCCGCTGAACGCCGTGCTCGGCTTCTCCGACCTGCTGGCGCTGGACGGCGCCGAGCCCTTGAGCGAGCGCCAGCGCCAGCGCGTGCAGCTGATCGCCGACGCCGGCCGCCACCTGCTGCGCCTGGTGGACGACGTGCTGGACATCAGCCGCATCGACTCCGGCCGGCTCTCGATCGAACGGCGCCCCACGCCGCTGGCCCCGGTGCTGGCCAGCGCCGCCGCGCTCAGCTCCGCCGAGCGCGAGCAGTTCGCCGTGCGGCTGGAACTGCCCGAGCTGCCGCCGGCGCTGGCCGTCTGGGGCGATGCGCACCGGCTGGGCCAGGTGCTCACCAACCTGCTCAGCAACGGCTTCAAGTACAACCGCCCGGGCGGCACGGTGCGGGTGCAGGTGGCGGCCGAGGGCCCGCAGGTGCGCATCGAGGTCCACGACGAGGGCCCCGGCATCGGCGCCGAGGAAGTGCAGCACCTGTTCCAGGCCTTCAAGCGCCTGCCCGGCGCCGTGCACCGCAGCGGCACGGGGCTGGGCCTGACCATCGTCAAGCTGCTGGTGGAGCAGATGGGCGGCAGCGTCGAGGTGCGCAGCGCCATCGGCCAGGGATCGGTCTTCAGCGTCACGCTGGAGGCGGCGCCGGCGGGCGCGTAAGCTTGCCACCCATGCGACTGTTGCCAAGTCTCCTGCTGGCCCTGAGCGTGGCCGGATGCGCCTACCCGGGGCACGATGCGCGCCTGCTCGTCGGCGCTAGCACTGCCGCCGACATAACGAGTTACTACGGCGCACCCCGGCGCATCTGGGACGAACCCGATGGCGGCCACACCTACGAATACTCCAGCCAGCCCTTCGGCCAGAGCTGCTACATGGTCCACCTCGGCCCGGACGGACGGCTGCTGGGCATCGAGGACACGCTCAGCGCCGCGATGCGGCACCAGACCGTGTTTGCCGGCATGACGACGGAACAGGTCAGCCGCCGGCTCGGCCAGGAGCGCACCCGGCAGTTCTTCGCGCTGAGCGGCGAGGAGGTCTGGGACTGGAACGTCGAGCCCGATCCCGGCAGCAGCTACCGGCTGCGCTACAACGTCCACTTCAAGAACGGCATCGTCGTGCGGACCAGCCAGAGCATGGTGTTCCCCACGCGCTTCGGCATGGACTGAGCGGCAGAAGTCGCTACAGTCGCGGCCATGAATTTCCCCGACTTCCGCTCGCCCTCGACGCTGGACGCCCACATCCGGCACACGATGGACTTCTACCGCCCGCGCTGCGTGGACGCCTCGGGCGGCTTCTTCCACTTCTACCGCGACGACGGCAGCATCTACGACGCGACGAGCCGCCACCTCGTCAGCAGCACCCGCTTCGTCTTCAACTTCGCGATGGCCACCCGGCGCTGGGGCCACGACGACGACCGGCAGAAGATGATGCACGGCCTGGACTTCCTGCGCCGCGCGCACCGCGACACCAGCACCGGCGGCTATGCCTGGCTGCTGAAGTGGCAGGACGGCAAGGCCGAGGTGCTGGACGGCACGAACCACTGCTACGGCCTGGCCTTCGTGCTGCTGGCCTATTCGCATGCGCTGATGGCCGGCGTCACCGAGGCCCGCGTGTGGATCGAGGAGACCTTCGAGCTGATGGAGCAGCGCTTCTGGGAAGCGCAGCACGGCCTCTACGCCGACGAGGCCAGCGCCGACTGGGCAAGACTTGACCCCTACCGCGGCCAGAACGCCAACATGCACAGCTGCGAGGCGCTGCTGGCCGCTTTCGAGGCCACCGGCGACACCCGTTACCTGCACCGCGCCGAGACGCTCGCCCACAACATCACCGTGCGCCAGGCCGCGCTGGCCGGCGACCTGATCTGGGAGCACTACAAGAGCGACTGGTCGGTCGACTGGGACTACAACAAGGAAGACAAGACCAACATCTTCCGCCCCTGGGGCTACCAGCCCGGCCACCTGACCGAATGGGCCAAGCTGCTGCTGATCATGGAGCGGCACGGCGCGCAGCTGCAGCACGGCGCCGAGTGGCTGCTGCCGCGGGCGCGGGTGCTGTTCGACGTCGCGATGGAAGCCGCGTGGGATGCGGAGCACGGTGGCCTGTTCTACGGCTTCGGCCCGGACCGGGAGATCTGCGATTCCGACAAGTACTTCTGGGTCCAGGCCGAGAGCCTGGCCACGGCCGGGGTGCTGGCCGTGCGCACCGGCGACTCAAAGTACTGGGACGACTACGAGCGCCTGTGGCGCTACAGCTGGGCCCACATGATCGATCACGACCATGGCGCCTGGTACCGCATCCTGCGGGCCGACAACTCGAAGATCAGCGACGAGAAGAGCCCGGCGGGGAAGACGGACTATCACACGATGGGGGCGTGCTACGAGGTGCTCTCGGTGTTGGAGAAGTGAGCGTTCAGGCGCGGCGGCGCTTGACCGCTGCGCCGACGGCGGCCAGGCCCAGGGCCATCAGCGCATGGCCGCCAGGTTCGGGCACAGGGGCGAGCACGTCCGACACAAGAACGCCAGCCGTGACATCGAGCAGATAGGACCTGGCCACACTGTCGGGATTGCGCAGCGTCAGCGTGATGGTCCGGTCCGCTATGGCGGATGCGTAGGGATCCGACACGTCCTCCCAGAACGTATCACCGCCGTCGTTCAGCAGGAAGAAACTCGGGCCCGCGCTCATTTGCGCAAGGATGATCGCGTCGGACTTGTTCGTCGCAGGGTAGCCGTCGGTCAGAGGCCACGAGCCATCGGAGCCCGGACCTGACGCCGCGCCATCGACGACATAGCTGAACGTGACTACGGTGTTGGGGCTGAGCGTAAAGGCGCGGCTGAACTCGACCATCTGCCTGCCGCTGAAGCCGGAGACAACGGCCATGCTGGCCGACATCGACCCATCGGCGTCCGCGTTCGCCCGGCCCATGCCCAGCGGCGACGAGACACTGAGTCGAGGCAGCACGCCCCACATCGCGGAATCGGTGCTGGTATTCCAGTCGCCGACGACGTAGTTGGGGTTGTCGGTATCCCGGACCCAGCCACGTTGCTGCTGTTCATTGGAATAGATGGTCAGGGTCGGCGACGTGTCCCAGGTCAATCCGGCCGCCACGCCATCCTCGCCATCCAGGTCGTTCACGCTGAAGTTGAAAGCATTCAGCGTGACGCTGGCCTGCGTTTGCCCCGACGCAGTGCCCGCCAGGCTGCAGAGCAGCGCCACGACAGGAAGCAACAGTCGGCTCGTCGCGCTCATCCGGACCACCTCGCTGATCAACCGCGACGGCGCTTCGCGGCGGCCCCGATCACGGCCACCAGCCCCAAGGCCATCAACGCATAGCTGCCCGGCTCCGGCACCGGCGCTGCCGTCTCGCTGCTCCACACCCGCACGGCGATCGACAGGTCGTAGGTCTTCGCCACGCTGTCGGTGTTGCGCAGCGTGAGGGTCAGGGTCTGGCCGTCGAGGACGGTCTCATAGGCGCTCGTCGATCCGAACGAACCGCCCCAGCCCTCCCAGGTGTTGCTGGCGTTGCTGTTCAGCGAGTTGCTCACCGAACCCGCGGAGATGGTGCTGGAGAACTGTGCGCTCGAATGGTTGTCGCCGTAGGTCGCGCTCGGCGGCATCCACAGGCCTGCGGCGCTGTCGCCGCTGAGGCCGCCGTTCAGCACGTAGCTGAAGGTCACCTGGCTGCCCGGCGTCAGCGTGAAGTTGCGGTCGTAGCTGATGCCGGTGTTGTCCTGCAGGCCGGCCGTCACGCTGTCGCTGACGCTGAGCGCGTTCAGGACGCCACCCGCCGTCGCACCGCTGTACTGGGACAGGCCCTGTGCGGATCCGCCATTGAGCTGCAAGGTGCTCCAGGCCGAGGCGTAGGAGCTCTGCTGCCAGTCGGCCGACATCCAGCCGCCTGACTGCGCCCAGCCCTGCTGGGTCGAGCCGCTGCTGGAGCCGCTGACCGTGGCCGCGCCCACCCAGCTCAGCGCTGGGGTGACGGCATCGCCGGTGTTGAGATCCTTCAGCGTGTAGCCGAAGTCGCTCAGCGAGAGGCTGGCCTGCGTCACCGCGCCCGCGGGAACGACGAGCGCCGACAGCAGGGCCGCGGCGATGGTGGTGCGCAACATGGCGGCACGAACTTGCATGAAAGAGATCCTCCCTGAGCGGATTCCGAGCTGCGCGTCTTCTTTTCGCGCTCGTTACTTCTTGTAAAAACGGAGCCGAATATATCGATCGATATTGCGTGCAAAACTCCGCGATTTCCTGGCCACTCATTCGGGGGTCTCTCGGGAATGTCAGCTTGACTTGAGCGTTATGACCTGATCCTGGGGTCAGGTCTTGCGTAAAAGCGGATATGAACGCCGAGAAACGGCAAGGCCCTGCCCGTTTCCGGACAGGGCCTCGTCAAAAGGCAGGATGACCCGGGCGTGCGATCAGCGCACCTTGCCCGCCTTCCACGCGTTCAGCAGCGTGTCATAGGCGATGGTCTCGCCCTTGGGCTTCTCGTTGGCCAGCTTCTTCCAGGGCGCGCCCTTGTCGGTCAGCCACTTGTTCGGGTCGCCCTTGGGGTTCAGCTTGGGCGCGCAGTTGGCCATGCCGGCGCGCTGCAGGCGGCTCATCACCTGGTCCATCTCGTCGGCCAGGTTGTCCATGGCCTGCTGCGGGGTCTTCTCGCCGGTGACGGCCACGGCCACGTTCTTCCACCACAGCTGCGCGAGCTTCGGATAGTCGGGCACATTGGTGCCGGTCGGCGTCCAGGCCACGCGCGCGGGGCTGCGGTAGAACTCGATCAGGCCGCCGTACTTGGCCGCGTTCTTGGTGAAGTAGTCGCTGCGGATGTCGCTGTCGCGGATGAAGGTCAGGCCGACGATGCTCTTCTTCAGCGAGGTCGTCTTCGCGGTGATGAACTGCGCGTACAGCCAGGCCGCGGCCTTGCGGTTGGCATCCCCGTCCTTGAAGAAGGTCCAGGAGCCGACGTCCTGATAACCGTTCTGCATGCCCTGCTTCCAGTACGGGCCGTTGGGGCCCGGGGCCATGCGCCACTTGGGCGTGCCGTCGGCGTTGACGACCGGCAGGCCGGCCTTGGTCATGTCGGCGGTGAAGGCGGTGTACCAGAAGATCTGCTGCGCGATCTGGCCCTGCGCGGGCACCGGGCCGGCCTCGCCGAAGGTCATGCCGGTGGCTTCCTTGGGCGCGTACTTCTTCATCCAGTCCACGTACTTGGTCAGCGCGTAGACGGCAGCCGGCGAGTTGGTGGCGCCGCCGCGCGAGACGCTGGCGCCGACCGGCGCGCACTTCTTGTCGTCCACGCGGATGCCCCACTCGTCCACCGGCAGGCCGTTGGGGATGCCCACGTCCGCGGTGCCGGCCATCGACAGCCAGGCGTCGGTGAAGCGCCAGCCCAGCGACGGGTCCTTCTTGCCGTAGTCCATGTGGCCGTAGATCGGCTTGCCGTCGATGGTCTTCACGTCGTTGGTGAAGAACTCGGCGATGTCCTCATACGCGCTCCAGTTCAGCGGCACGCCCAGCTCGTAGCCGTACTTGGCCTTGAACTTGTCCTGCAGCTCCTTCTTGGCGAACAGGTCGGCGCGGAACCAGTAGAGGTTGGCAAACTGCTGGTCGGGCAGCTGGTAGAGCTTGCCGTCGGGCGCGGTGGTGAAGCTGGTACCGATGAAGTCCTTGATGTCCAGGCCCGGGTTGGTGAACTCCTTGCCCGCACCGGCCATGTAGTCGGTGAGGTTCATGATCTTGCCGTAGCGCCAGTGGGTGCCGATCAGGTCGGAGTCGCTGATCCAGCCGTCGTAGATGGACTTGCCGGACTGCATGGAGGTCTGCAGTTTCTCGACGACGTCGCCCTCCTGGATGATGTCGTGCTTGACCTTGATGCCGGTGATCTCCTCGAAGGCCTTGGCCAGGGTCTTCGACTCGTACTCATGCGTGGTGATCGTCTCCGAGACCACCGAGATCTCCTTGACGCCCTTGGCCTGCAGCTTCTTGGCGGCGTCGATGAACCATTTCATCTCGGCCAGCTGCTGGTCCTTGTTGAGCGTGGACGGCTGGAATTCGCTGTCGATCCACTTCTTCGCCGCGGCCTCGTCGGCCCAGGCGGACTGGCTACCGGCCACGGCGCAGGCGGCGGCCAATGCGATGGCATGCATCTTCTTCATCTGCGTGTCTCCTTGTTGATCAGCTGGTTCGCTTCCCCGCACTTCTCTGAGAGGGAGGACCACGGCCGCGGGGAAGCGCTGGGCCGGATTCCCGTGGAACTAACCCGTTATCCCTTGGCCATGATCAGCAGCAGCACCACGGCCGACAGCGCCGAGCCCCACCAGATGCTGGGCTCCTCCTCCAGGTGCAGCCATTCCTGCAGCCGCCCGGCGATGCCGATGAAGGCGAGATTGATGTAGGCGGCGCTCAGCAGGCCGACGAAGAGCCGGTCGCCGCGCGTGGTCTTCATCGGCAGGAAGCCCTTGCGCAGCACGGTGGGCGCGCGCAGCTCCCACAGCGTCATCACGGCCAGCATCAGCGCGATGCAGCCGAAGAACACGGCCACCGGGGTGGTCCAGACCATCCAGTCGAGCATCACACTCTCCCCATTGCAAAGCCCTTGGCGATGTAGTGCCGCACGAACCAGATCACGATCGCGCCCGGCACGATCGTCAACACGCCGGCCGCGGCCAGCGTGGCCCAGTCCATGCCGGCGGCGCTGACGGTGCGCGTCATCGTCGCGACGATCGGCTTGGCGTTGACGCTGGTCAGCGTGCGCGCCAGCAGCAGCTCCACCCACGAGAACATGAAGCAGAAGAACGCGGCCACGCCGACGCCCGCCTTGATCAGCGGCAGGAAGATCGTCAGGAAGAAGCGCGGGAAGCTGTAGCCGTCGATGTAGGCGGTCTCGTCTATTTCTCGAGGCACGCCGCTCATGAAGCCTTCCAGGATCCACACCGCCAGCGGCACGTTGAACACCAGGTGGGCCAGCGCCACGCCCAGGTGCGTGTCCATCAGGCCCACCGTCGAGTAGAGCTGGAAGAAGGGCAGCAGGAAGACCGCCGGCGGCGTCATCCGGTTGGTCAGCAGCCAGAAGAACACGTGCTTGTCGCCGAGGAAGCTCCAGCGGCTGAAGGCATAGGCCGCCGGCAATGCCACGGTGATCGAGATCGCCATGTTGATGGCAACGTAGATCAGGCTGTTGATATAGCCCGAGTACCAGGACTCGTCGGTGAAGATGGTGCGGTAGTTGGCCCAGGTGAAGTGCTGCGGCAGGATGCTGAAGTGGGCGACGATCTCCTCATTGGTCTTGAAGCTCATGTTGACCATCCAGTAGATGGGCAGCAGCGCGAAGACCAGGTACAGCGCGAGGAAGAGGCTGCGCTTCTTGAAGCGGCGCGATTCATCCATGAGCGGCCTCCGTCTTGTCGGTTGTGCCGAGCGCCTGCATCCCGTTGTAGAGGATGAAGCACAGCAGCAGGATGATCAGGAAATAGATCAGCGAGAAGGCGGCCGCCGGGCCCAGGTCGAACTGGCCGACCGCCTTCTGCGTCAGGAACTGGCTGAGGAAGGTGGTCGCGTTGCCGGGGCCGCCGCCGGTCAGCACGAAGGGCTCGGTGTAGATCATGAAGCTGTCCATGAAGCGCAGCAGCACCGCGATCATCAGCACGCCGCGCATCTTGGGCAGCTGGATGTAGCGGAACACCGCGAACTTGCTGGCCCCGTCGATGCGCGCGGCCTGGTAGTAGGCATCGGGGATCGCGCGCAGGCCGGCGTAGCCGAGCAGGGCCACCAGCGGCGTCCAGTGCCAGACGTCCATCACCAGCACGGTGAGCCAGGCGTCCGTCGCGTTGCCGGTGTAGTTGTAGTCCACGCCCATCGCGCTGAGCGACGCGCCGAGCAGGCCGATGTCCGCGCGGCCGTAGATCTGCCAGATCGTGCCGACCACGTTCCACGGGATCAGCAACGACAGCGCCACGATCACCAGCACCGCCGAGGCCTTCCAGCCCTCCGCGGGCATCGACAGCGCCAGCAGCACGCCCAGCGGGATCTCCACCAGCAGCACCGCCAGCGAGAAGCCCAGCTGCCGCAGCAGCGCCTCGTGCAACTCCGGGTCGCGCATCACCGAGGCGAACCATTCGGTGCCGACGAAGACGCGGCGCTCCGGGTCGATGATGTCCTGCACCGAGTAGTTGACCACCGTCATCAGCGGCAGGATGGCCGAGAAGGCCACGCAGACCAGCACCGGCAGGATCATCAGCCAGGCCTTTTGATTCACGGGCTTGTTCATGCCTGACGGCCCTCCACGATCAGGCGCTCGTCGGCGCCGTAGAAGCAGGTGTGCGTGCCCAGCAGTTGCAGGCCGACCTCGCCGCCCTCGGCGGGCGGCACGGCATCGGCCGGCAGGCGCAGGCGCACCGTGTGTTCGTCCACCGTCGCATTGACGAGCCAGTAGGTGCCCACGTCCTGCACCCGCGCGGCGGTGGCGCGCAGCGTGTTCGGCGTGCCGGGCGGCAACAGCGTCACGTACTCGGGGCGCACGCCCAGCGTCAGCGCGTCATGGCCCGCGAGCCGCGCTTCATCGAGGGCCAGGTCTTGCCCTGCCACCGTCAGCACGCCGCCTCGCCAGCGCGCCGGCAGGAAATTCATCCCCGGCGAGCCGATGAAATGCCCGACGAAGCGGTGCTGCGGCCGCTCGAACAGCTCCGCCGCCGTGCCCACCTGCACCGCCCGGCCCTGGCTCATCACCACCGTGCGGTCGGCGAAGGTCAGCGCCTCCACCTGGTCGTGGGTGACGTAGATCAGCGTCAGCTTCAACTCGTGGTGGATCTGCTTGAGCTTGCGGCGCAGCTGCCACTTCAGGTGCGGGTCGATCACGGTCAGCGGCTCGTCGAACAGCACCGCCGACACGTCCTCCCGCACCAGGCCGCGGCCCAGCGAGATCTTCTGCTTGGCATCGGCCGCCAGGTTGGCGGCGCGCTGGTTCAGCTGGCCGCTCAGCTCCAGCATCTCGGCGATACGGCCGACGCGGGCCTTGATCCGCTCGGCCGGCAGGCCGCGGTTCTTCAAGGGGAAGGCCAGGTTCTCGGCCACCGTCATCGTGTCGTAGATGACCGGGAACTGGAACACCTGGGCGATGTTGCGGCTCTGCGGGGACAGCGCGGTGACGTTCCTGCCGTCGAAGCTCACGCCGCCATGCGAGGGCTGGACCAGGCCCGAGATGATGTTGAGCATCGTCGTCTTGCCGCAGCCCGAGGGGCCCAGCAGCGCGTAGGCGCCGCCGTCCTCGAACGTCATCTTCAGGGGCAGCAGCGCGTAGTCGCTGTCCTGCTGCGGATCGGGGCGATAGCTGTGGGCGAGGTCGAGGTCGATGCGGGCCATCAGCGGTCTCCCGGGGCGAGCAGGAGCGCGCCGTTGGCATCGAACACATGGACATGGGCGGCGTTGAGATACAGCGTCACGCGGCTGCCCAGCGCCAGCTCGTGCACGCCGCCCAGCTGCGCGACCAGCGGGCCGACGATCGTGCGCGCATGCACATACGTGTCCGAGCCCGAGATCTCGGCCAGCTCCACCTCGCCGCTCAGCGCCAGGTCGTCCTCGCGCCGCGCCTGCAGCTGCAGCGCCGAGGCGCGCACGCCCACCGTCACCGCGCCGGCCGCCGTGCGCAGCGGCAGCGCAAGACCTGGCCCCAGGTCGATCGCCTCGCCGCGGGCCTGGGCCGGCAGCAGGTTCATCGGCGGGTCGCTGAAGGCCCGCGCCACGCGCAGCGAGGCAGGGCGGTGGAAGACCTCGGCGGTCGGTCCGTACTGCAGCAGCTCGCCGGCGTCCATCACCGCGGTGTAGCCGCCCAGCAGCAGCGCCTCCGCCGGCTCGGTGGTGGCATAGACCACGGTCGCGTCGCCGGCGGCGAAGAGCTGGCTCAGCTCCTCGCGCAGTTCCTCGCGCAGCTTGTAGTCCAGGTTCACCAGCGGCTCGTCCAGCAGCATCAGCGGCGCGCCCTTGGCCAGCGCGCGGGCCAGGGCCACGCGCTGCTGCTGGCCGCCACTCAGCTGGGCCGGCAGCTTCGTCAGGTGCATCTCGATGTGCAGCTTGCGGGCCAGCGCCTCGACCTGGGCGCGAATGGCTGCCGCATCGAGATCGCCGCGCAGCTTCAGCGGCGAGGCGATGTTGTCGAACACCGTCATCGACGGGTAGTTGATGAACTGCTGGTAGACCATCGACACCTTGCGCTGGCGCACCGGCACGCCGGTCACGTCCACGCCGTCCACCGCCACGCGGCCGGCGCTGGGCCGGTCCAGCCCGGCCATCAGCCGCATCAGGCTGGTCTTGCCGGCCTGGGTGGCGCCCAGCAGCACGGTCACCGCCCCGCTGACCAGCCGCAGGTCCAGCGGGTACAGGTGCTCGGCGGCCCCGACCCGGTAGCTGATGCCTTCCATCGTCAACTGCATGAATTCGTCTCTTCCTTGTTCTGGAACCAGTCCTCGACCGCCTGCCGCTGGGCCTCGCTGTAGTGCAGGCCCAGCTTCGATCGGCGCCACAGCACGTCTCCCGCGCCGCAGGCCCATTCCTCGCGCACCAGGTAGCGCAGCTCGGCCTCGTGCAGGCCCGGCGCCACCTCGGCGCCCAGGCCGGCCAGCGCGGTGGCGTTGCCGATCACCCGCTCGATGCGGCTGCCATAGGCGCGGGCCAGGCGCAGCGCCAGCGCCGGCGGCAGCCAGGGGTGGCGCTGGGCGATGGCGCGCAGCAGGCGCGCGAAATCCGCATCGGGCCGCTCGGGCGCGCCGATCCAGCCGCGCAGGTCGCCGCCGGGCAGCAGGGCCTGCTCGGTCCAGGCGGCACGGGTCTCGCCAAGCAGCTGGCCGATCAGCTCGGCCGCGTCCTCGGCCAGCTTGCGGAAGGTGGTGATCTTGCCGCCCCAGACGCTCAGCAGCGGCGCGCCGCCCTCGGCGTGGGTCTCCAGCAGGTAGTCGCGCGTGACGGCCGACGGGTCGCCCGAGGCATCGTCCAGCAGCGGCCGCACGCCGGCATAACTCCACACCACATCGGAACGGGTGACCGGCTGCTCGAAGTAGCGGCTGGCCTGTTCGCAGAGGTAGTCCACCTCTTCCTCGTCGATATGGGCTGGACCGTCCAGCGCCGCGTCGGGCAGTTCGAGATCGGTGGTGCCGATCAGCGTGAACTCGCCCTCGAAGGGGATGGCGAAGATGATGCGCTTGTCGGGGTTCTGGAAGATGTAGGCATGGTCGTGCTCGAAGCGGCGCGTCACGACGATGTGGCTGCCCTTCACCAGGCGCAGGCTCTTGGTGGCGAGCAGCTCGCCGCCGGCCGGACGGGCCACGCCGCGCAGAAAGGCCTCGGCCCAGGGACCGGCGGCGTTGACCAGCGCCCGGGCCCGCACGCGGCGCTCGCCCTGCGGCGTGGCGATGGTGGCGGCCCATCCGTCGGCATCGCGCTGGGCCAGCGTGACCGTGCTGCGCGTGAGCACCTCGGCGCCCTTGCTCTGCGCATCGAGCGCGTTGAGCACGACCAGCCGCGCATCGTCCACCCAGCCGTCCGAATAGACGAAGCCCCGCGTGTAGCGCGCCTTCAGCGGCCGGCCGTAGGGCGAGTCGCGCAGCTCGATGCCGGCCGAGCCGGGCAGCACCTCGCGGCGGGCCAGGTGGTCGTAGAGGAAGAGGCCGATGCGCACCATCCAGGCCGGGCGCATCGCCGCGTCGTGCGGCATCACGAAGCGCAGCGGGCGGATGATGTGCGGGGCGCTCCTGAGCAGCACCTCGCGCTCCTGCAGCGCCTTGCGCACCAGCGAGAACTCGTAGTACTCCAGGTAGCGCAGGCCGCCGTGGATCAGCTTGGTGGACGAGGACGAGGTGTGCGCGGCGAGGTCGTCGCGCTCGGCCAGCAGCACGCGCCAGCCGCGGCCGGCGAGGTCGCGGGCGATGCCGGCGCCGTTGATGCCGCCGCCCACGACGAGCACGTCCAGCGCTTCGCTGGACGCGGCGCTTGCGGTCGCGTCGGGGGCTCGATCGTCTCTCACCTGGGTGGGTCTCCTGCGGACGGAATGTGGCGCGTTTGTGTTCTTCTTTTTTCTTTTGTATCTGCAAATCGCGCGATTTCAGCCAGGGTTATCCCGTTATTCGTTTCGTTTTTGTTCCATTTAATCTCCCGCCCATGATTCCGAACCTCCGCCAGAGCGATCTCCTGAACGAAGTGCGAGCCCGCGGCTCGGTCAGCGTGGAGGCCCTGGCGGAGAAGTTCGGCGTAACCCTGCAGACGGTGCGGCGCGACGTACAGCGGCTGGCCGAGGCCGGGCTGGTGGCCCGCTTCCACGGCGGCGTGCGGGTGCCCGCCTCCACCACCGAGAACATCGCCTACCGCCAGCGCCAGGCGCTGCAGGCCGAGGGCAAGGCGCGCATCGCGCGTGCCATCGCGGCGCGCATCCCGAGCGGCTGCTCGCTGATCCTCAACATCGGCACGACCACCGAGGCGGTCGCCCGCGAACTGCTGCACCACCGCGGCCTGCGCGTGATCACGAACAACCTCAATGTCGCGATGATCCTGGCCGACAACGCCGACTGCGAGCTGGTGATGGTGGGCGGCATGGTGCGCTCGCGGGACCGCGGCGTGGTCGGGGAGGCGGCGGTGGACTTCATCCGCCAGTTCAAGGTGGACATCGGCCTGATCGGCATCTCCGGCATCGAGGAGGACGGCTCGCTGCGCGACTACGATTACCGCGAGGTGCTGGTGGCCCGCACGATCATCGAGCACTCGCGCGAGGTCTGGCTGGCCACCGACCACAGCAAGTTCATGCGCCCGGCGATGGCCGAGGTCGGCCGGCTGCCGCAGCTGGACCTGCTGTTCACCGATGCGACACCGCCGGACCCCTTCCCTGCCCTGCTCTCAGAGGCCGGCGTGGAGCTGGTGGTCGCGGACACATAAGACACATAACGCGGAGACTCGACGCCATGCCCCAGTACCTCCTGGCCCTCGACCAGGGCACCTCCAGCTCGCGCACCATCGTGTTCGACGAGCGCGGCGGCATCGCCGCGATGGCGCAGAAGGAGTTCCGGCAGATCTACCCGCAGCCCGGCTGGGTTGAGCACGATGCCGAGGAGATCTGGCAGAGCCAGCTCGCCACCGCCCGCGAGGCGCTGGCCAAGGCGAATCTGAAGGCCGGCGACGTGAAGGCCGTCGGCATCACCAACCAGCGCGAGACCACGCTGGTGTGGAACCGCAAGACGGGCACGCCGATCCACCACGCCATCGTCTGGCAGGATCGCCGCGCCGAACCCACCTGCGCGGCGCTGCGCGAGCAAGGCCTGGCCCCCTTGGTGCAGCAGAAGACCGGCCTCGTGATCGACGCCTACTTCTCCGGCACCAAGCTCAAGTGGCTACTGGATCACGTGCCCGGCGCCCGCGAGCAGGCGGCGCGCGGCGAGCTGGCCTTCGGCACGATCGACAGCTGGCTGGTGTGGAAGCTCACGAACGGCGCGGTCCACGCCACCGACGTCAGCAATGCCTCGCGCACGATGCTGTTCGACATCCACCGCAACGCCTGGGACGAGGAGCTGCTGAAGCTGCTGGAGATCCCGCGCGAGCTGCTGCCCGCGGTGCATCCCTCGTCCCACCACTTCGGCGACACCGTGCCCGAGCACCTGGGCGCCGCGCTGCCGATCGGCGGCATCGCCGGCGACCAGCAGGCCGCCCTGTTCGGCCAGGCCTGCTTCAGCGCCGGCATGGCCAAGAACACCTACGGCACCGGCTGCTTCATGCTGATGCACACCGGCAGCCGCGGCCAGCTCTCGTCGAACGGCCTGCTCACCACCAGCGCGGCCCAGCCTTCGGCACGGCCCGAATACGCGCTGGAAGGCAGCGTGTTCATCGGCGGCGCCGTCGTGCAGTGGCTGCGCGACGGGCTGCGCGCCTTCAGCGCCAGCAGCGACGTCCAGGGCCTGGCCGAGAGCGTGCCCGATGCCGGCGGCGTGGTCTTCGTGCCCGCCTTCACCGGCCTGGGTGCGCCCTACTGGAACGCCGAGGCCCGCGGCACGCTGACCGGCATCACCCGCGGCACGACGATGGCCCACATCGCCCGCGCCGCGCTGGAATCGATCGCCTTCCAGAGTGCGGCGCTGCTCACCGCCATGAGCCGCGACGCAGTGGCCGCCGGCGGCACGCCGGTGCATGAGCTGCGGGTGGACGGCGGCGCCTGCGTCAACGACCTCTTGATGCAGTTCCAGGCCGACCTGCTGGGCATCCCGGTCGTGCGGCCCAAGGTGATCGAGACGACGGCGCTGGGCGCGGCCTATCTCGCCGGCCTCAGCTCCGGCCTGTACGCCGGCACCGACGATGTCGCCCATAACTGGCAGATCGAGCGCACCTTCCGCCCGACGATGCCGCGCGGGCGCGCGGAGGAACTGATGGCGGGATGGGAGCGGGCGGTGCGGCAGGCGGTGGCGACCTGAACTCGTTCGCCCTGAGCTTGCTTGAACTTGCTTGAACGCTCGGTCGCCGCGACCCGATGCTCATTTCCTGCGCAGCAGCGTCGCACTCCCCAAATCCAGATCGGCCGAGCGGACCACCAGCGCCTGCGGGAACTGCTCGCGCAAGCCCGGACCGGCCGCCTTCAGGTCCGCCACGATCACCGTGCGCAGCTGCTCGGGCTTCCAGAACTCGCCCGCAAATTCGCGGACCCGCGGCGCGTCCACCGCCAGCAGCTCGGCCGGCAACTGCTGCAGCTCGCCCAGCGCGCGGCGGCGCAGCAACTGGTCGGCCGCGGTGGCGGCGAGGCCCGCCGTGGTCTCCAGCTGGCGGCCGAAGTCGCCGACCAGCACCTGCTGCCGCGCCGCCAGTTCCGCCGCCGGCACGTCCTCGCGGCCGAGCTTCACGATCTCGCCGGCCAGCAGCTTCGCCACCTCGCCGGCACTGGCGTTCTTGGTCTGCGCGAAGGTCGTCAGCGTGCCGCCGCCCACCAGCGTCTCCACGCCGCTGCTGGCGCCGTAGCTGAGGCCGCGCTTGATGCGCACCTCCTGGTTGATGCGCGATGAATACCCCACGCCCAGCACCGTATTGGCCACCGCGCCGGCACGCAGCCGCGCCTTCTGCTCCGGCTGGTTGCCGAAGGCGGCGTAGGGCGCGGTCACGACCACCGCCGCCTGGCCCGCACCGGGCAGGTCCAGCAGCACGGAGCTTGCCGCCATCGGTCGCGGCGGCGCGGCCGGCGTGACCGGCACGGCCATGCGGTTGGACGGCCACGCGCCGAAGTGCTTCTCGGCCAGCGCACGGGCGCGGGCGGGCTCGACGTCACCGGCCAGCACCAGCGTGACCAGCTCCGGCCGCACGACGCGGCGATGGAAGGCCACCACGTCCTCGCGGGTGATGCGCTGCAGGCTGGCCGCGGTGGTGACGATGCCGTTGGGCGTGTCGCCCCAGTACAGGCGGCGCGCCAGCAGGCCGGACAGCGCGCCGGGATCGGAAAGGTTCAGCTTGATCGCATCGAGGCTCTGCGCGCGGCTGCGCTCCAGCTCCTCGGCCGGGAAACTCGGCGTGCGCAGCACCTCGGCCATCAGGGCCAGGCTCTCGTCGAGGCGGTTCAGGGGCACCGTCATCGCGATGCGGCTGGAGCGGGCGCCGGTGTCGATCTCCAGGCTGCCGCCCAGGGTCTCGGCGGCGATGGCGATGGTGGCGGCGTCGCGCTCCGGGCCCTTGGGCGGCTTCGTGCCCTTGCCCGTCAGCGTGAAGGCCAGCGAGGCGAGGCCGGCCTTGCCGGGCGGATCGAGCAGGCTGCCGGCCTCGACCAGCAGCATTGCCGTCACCAGCGGCAGGCCGTGGCGCTCGGCGGTGGCGACGCGCACGCCGTTGGGCAGCGCGGCCTCGGCGAGCGGCGGCACCTGCAGCGGCTGCGCGGGAGCGGGTGGCGGCGGCTTGTCGAAGCCACGCGGCTGGGCCAGCGCGGTGGCGGCGGCCACCGCCGCGCCCGTGAGCATCAGGGTGTTCTTCATCGTCATCACGACTTGGCCTCGCTCTCGTACAGCACCGTCACCCGCTTCGCGCCGAGCACGTCGCGGCGCAGCACGCGCTGCACGTCGGCCGCCGTCACCGCCTGCAGCGCGGCCAGGTCGCGGTTGACCCAGCCGGCATCGCCGCGCAGCAGCGCCGCCTGGCCCACCGCCTCGCCCAGGCCCAGCGGGGTCTGGCGCTTGACCAGCGCCGCGGTCAGCAGCTGGGCCTTGACCTTGTCCAGCTCGGCCGGCGCGATCGGCTCCTCGGCCAGGCGCTGCACCTCGCGGGCCAGCGGCTCGACCAGGTCCTGCGCCTTCTGCTCGCCGGCGGCGATCGCGTTGGCCACCAGCAGGCCGGCGTCGGCATTGAGCATCGCGTCGAAGCCGGCGCTCTGCGCGATCTGCATGCGGTAGACCAGGCTCTCGTTGAGCCGCGAGGAGTCGCCCAGCGACAGCAGGCCCTGCGCCACCTGCAGCGCCGGTGCATCCGGGCTGGCGGCCTTGGGCGCCTGCCAGATCAGCAGCACCGCGGGCAGCGGCACGTTGGGCCCGGTCAGTGTGAATAACGCGTCAGTCGAGCGGCGTGGCTCGGGCACGTTCACCCGCGGCACCGGCTCGCGCGGCTGCCGGATGCTGCCGAAGTAGTGGTCCACCCAGCGGTCCAGCTGCAGCGGGTCGAAGGCGCCGGCGACGATCAGCACCGCGTTGTCGGGCCGGTAGTAGGTGTCGTGGAAGGCCTGCACGTCGCGCAGCGTGGCGGCGTCCAGATCCTCCATGCTGCCGATCACCGGGCGGCGGTAGGGATGCTTCTGGTAGCCATAGCCCGAGATCGCGTTGAACAGCTTGCCGTAGGGCTCGGCCAGCACGCGCTGCCGGTACTCCTCCTTGACCACCTCGCGCTCGCTGTCGAAGTTGCCCTGGTCCACCTGCAGATTGCTCATCCGCTCGGCCTCGGCCCACAAGAGCGGCTCCAGGTGGTTGGCCGGCACCACGCTGTGGAAGGCCGTCATGTCGTCGGCGGTGAAAGCGTTGTTGCTGCCGCCCACGTCCTCGGTCATGCGGTCGAACTGCTCGTCGGCCATGTAGCGCGTGCGCTTGAACATCATGTGCTCGAACAGGTGGGCGAAGCCGGAGCGGCCGGCCGGGTCGTCCTTGCCGCCGACGCGGTACCAGACCTGCACGCTGACCGAGTAGCCGGCCTGCGGCACCGCGATCAGCTCCAGGCCGTTGGGCAGCACGCGGCGAGTCAGCGGGATCGGGGCGACAGCCAGCGGCTTCGTCGCGGGCTGTTGCTGCTGCGCCCAGGCGGGCGGGCTGGCGAACACGGCAGCAGCGCCGAGCTGCAGCAGGCGTCGGCGCTGGACGGTGCCGGACAACAAGGCATGGGTCATCGCGTGAATCCTCTTTGCGTTCGCGCAAGCATACGGGCTCCGGCGGCCCGGCCTGACGGCCAGGTTCTACTGACAGCCCGGCGCAAGGCGGATCGATAGCATCGTCGCCACTTCCCGACAACAGGAGCCGCCACCATGCAGTTCGCCTACACCATCGTCTACGTCGCCGACGTCGCCGCCTCGCTGGCCTTCTTCGAACAGGCCTTCGGCCTGCAGCGGCGCTTCCTGCACGAGTCCGGCGCCTACGGCGAGCTGGACACCGGCGCCACCGCGCTGGCCTTCGTCGACCACGCCACCGCGCGCGACAGCGTCGGCCGCGACTACGTCAGCGCGGCCGGCAGCGAAGCGCCGCTGGGCATCGAGATCGGCCTGGCCACGGCCGATGTGGCGGCCGCCTTCGAGCGTGCCGTGGCGGCCGGCGCGACGCCGCTGAAGGCCCCCGTCACCAAGTCCTGGGGCCAGACCGTCGCCTACGTGCGCTGCCCGGACGGCACGCTGGTGGAGCTGTGCACGCCGATGGGCTGATCAGCCGCCCCCGGCAGCGCCTGCTCCGCGATCACCCGCGCATGGCGCTGGAAGCTGAAGTAGGACGAGGCCCAGTCCAGCATCACGACGAAGCGGTTGCGGAAGCCGATCAGGAAGTAGATGTGGACGAAGAGCCAGAACAGCCAGGCCGGCAGGCCCGAGAACTGCAGCTTGCCCAGGTCCGCCACCGCCGCGCTGCGCCCGATGGTGGCCAGCGCCCCGTAGTCGACATAGCGGAAGGCCTCGGGCGGCTTGCCGTGCAGCCGCGCGACGATATTGGCCGCCGCCAGCCGCCCCATCTGCTTGGCGCCGGGGCTGACGCCGGGCACCGGCTTCGTCGTGCCGTCGCGCTCGTGGCTCTGCGCCGCCGCCAGGTCGCCGACGACGTAGACCTCCGGGTGGCCGGGAATGCTCAGGCCCGGCTCGACGATCACGCGCCCCGCGCGGTCCACCGGCACGTCCAGGCAGCGGCCCAGCGGCGAGGCGGCCACGCCGGCCGCCCACACCACCGTGCGCGCGGGGATGCGCAGGCGCTGGCCGCGCTCTTCCACGTCCACGCCCTCGGCGTCGATGCCCACCACCTTGGCGCCACAGCGCACCTGCACGCCCAGCGCCGTCAGCTGCTGCGCGGCCCGGGCCGAGAGATCCGGCTTGAAGGCCTGCAGCACCCGGTCCGAGCCTTCCAGCAGCAGCACCTGCGCCCGGGTCGGGTCGATGCGGCGGAACTCGTCCTTCAGCGTGTGGCGGGCGATCTCGGCCATCGTGCCGGCCATCTCCACGCCGGTGGGCCCGGCGCCGATGACGACGAAGTTCAGCCAGGGTTCCCGTGCCGCCGCGGCGGCATCGGCCAGCAGCTCCGCCTGCTCGAAGGCCAGCAGCACCTTGGCGCGCAGCTTGAACGCGTCGTCCAGCGTCTTCAGGCCCGGCGCATGCGGGGCCCAGTCGGCATCGCGGCCGAAGTAGCTGTGGGTGGCGCCGCTGGCCACGACCAGCGTGTCGTAGCCGAGCTGCTGCCCGTCGGCCAGACTCACGCGCCGGGCCGCCTTGTCGATACCGACGACCTCGGCCATCAGCACCGTGGCGTTGCGCTGGCGGCGCAGCATGTGGCGGATGGGCGCTGCGATCGAGGGCGCCGAGAGCCCGCCGGTGGCCACCTGGTACAGCAGCGGCTGGAACAGGTGGTGGTTGCTGCGGTCGACCAGGGTGATGCGGATGCCGTCCTCGTCGGCCAGCGCGCGCGCCGCCTCGAGGCCGCCGAAACCGCAGCCGATGATCAGGACGTGATGGCGAGAATCGTGTGAGTCCATGAACGACATTGTGGTGCAGCACAATCGCTGCCCATGCGACGTGCCGACCGACTTTTCCAGATCGTCCAGCTGATCCGCGGACGCCGTCTTTCCACCGCCGATTTCCTGGCCACCCGGCTGGAGGTGTCGCCGCGCACCATCTACCGCGACGTGGCCGCGCTGCAGCAGCAGGGCGTGCCGATCGACGGCGAGGCGGGCGTGGGCTACCGCATGCGCGCCGGCTTCGACCTGCCGCCGCTGATGTTCACGCGCGAGGAAGGCCAGGCCCTGGTGGCCGCCGTGCGCCTGTCCAAGCCGCAGATGGACGCCACGCTGGCGCTGGATGCGGACAACGCGCTCTCCAAGATCATGGCCGTGCTGCCGCCCAGCGCGCGCGCCGCGGCCGAAGGCCTGGCCATCTTCGCGCCGGGCGCGCGCATGACCGCGCGGATGAGCGAGAACCTGGCCCGCCTGCGCGAGGCCACCGAGAGCCGCAACAAGCTGCGCCTGGACTACCTGGACCTCAGCGAGCTGCGCAGCGAGCGCACGATCCGCCCGCTGGCCTGCATGTTCTGGGGCCCGGTCTGGACCGTGGCCGCCTGGTGCGAGCTGCGCGAGGACTTCCGCAGCTTCCGCGTGGACCGCATCCAGACGCTGACGCTGATGGAGGAGCGCTTCAGGGACGAGCCGGGCAAGACACTGGCGGACATGAACCGCCGGGACATGGCCTGACGATCAGCGGCTCACGCGGGCGCCACGTTCGATATCGCCGCCGTTCAGCACGTCGGCGCGCAGGCCGCCGCGGCCCAGCCAGCGCTTGATCACGGCCGCGGGCGCCAGCGTCTCGCTGGCCAGCAGGCCACCCAGCACGACGCAGGGCTCGCACAGCTCGACCCCGCGCAGCCTCACGCTGCCGATGCTGAACTCCACGCCCACCAGATCGTTGAGGCGCACACCGCGGGTGACGAGGTTCCGGCGGGTCAGCGACAGCTCGGGTTCGCGCGCCTGCTCGGCGCAGAAGCGCTCGATCTCCTCCGCCTCGACCAGCGTCAGGTTCTGGCCGGGATGGGCGTTAAGGCCATGGTTGCGGTCGCCGACGATGCCCATGCCGTCGTGCACGGTGATGCGCTCACGCTCCAGCTGCGCGGCGCCCGGCGCGGGGCTGATGAAGATGCGTTCGATGATCATTGGGGCGTGGCTCCGGGCCGCCGTCTCCACAGCAGCTTTTTCAACAGGAACACGGCCGGCACCAGGACCAGGCACCAGGGCAGCAGGAAGGCCACGCCCGTGATCGCGCTGGCGATGCCTTGCGACAGGTGAATGCCGAAGTCGCCGACTGCCTCGCGCACGGTATGCCAGAAGCCCTGGCCCTGCGTGGCGCCGATGGTGATGTGGAGGATCTCGGTCTTCACCCGCCGATCCAGCCGCACCTGCTCGCCGCTGATAGCCTCGATGTCGGACTGCACTCGCGCCAGTTCCTGGTTGACCTTGATCAACGAGTCGATGTTGGTCGCGGCGCGGTTGCGCAGCTCTTCCAGCCGGGTCCGATAGTCGTTCAGCATCGCGAGCTTGCGGCCCGCATCCTCGATGGGCGCCGCCAGGTCTTCGGCGCTCGTGCTTTGCGAGACGAGCTGGCCCTGCACGGCCAGCTTGGCCAGGATCTGCCGAATACCCTCGGGGGCCGCCCGGAATCTGAGCGTGGCATAGGGCGCCTTGCCGGTGTCGATCGTGGATTGCAGCACTTCGCAGCGAGCCGCGGCGGCGACCTCTCTGCAGGCCGCCAGCGCCGTGTCGAAAACCGATTGGATGCGATCCTCGTCCGCCTGCAGGCTCACGCTGTGCTCATACGCCAGCGTCTTGCTGCGCTGGTCGAGCCGCGTCTCCATGGCTGCGGCAACACCGCGGGGCTCATCCTTCCTGCCGCAGGCCGCCAGCAGCGCGCAGGCCAGCACCAGGGCAAAGAGGAGACAACTGCGCTCAGCCCTCATCGCGTAGGCCAGGCCGGCGCACGACCGCCGAGATCGCAATGAGTACGAGCCAGTGAAGGATGCCGAAGCCGGGGTGCCATGTCTCTTTGTCTCTCCCTGAAGGTCGGCGCCGCTCGGATGAACGGCGGCGAAGCCATTCTGTTCGGCGCCGCCCCGGCGCGACCCGCGTGCAAACCCCAGGCGAGAGCCGGGTCCCGGCCTCAGCCCTGCCGGCCTCTCGGACGGGCCAGCCACCAGCCCGCCGCCGCGATCAACGCCGCGAAGACATACGTGAATGACCAGAAGTACGGAAAGGCCCAGCCCTTCAGCGACAGGCCCGTCAAAACCAGGGCCGCGAGGAACAGCCGGCTGCCATGGGCGGCGTTCATCGCGAAACGCACCGCGGCGAGGTAGAGGAGCAAGCAGCCGATCCACGCGGTGAGCGCGGACAACGCGTTGGCAGCCCCCGTCTGAACCAGCATCAGCATGCCCCGCCCGACAAGCAGCAGCCAGATCAGCTGCAGGGCCGCGAGGCCGAGGATCACGAACGCGATCGGACGGCGAGACGCAGACTCGCGCAGGTCCACGTCGGTCGAGGGCGGGCTGTAGGGGTTGCTCATGAGTTGGCAGGGATTGTGCCGGATCGCCACCCTCTCAAGGCCCTGCCATCCCTCGTACCACCGTCACCCATCCCTCCGGCCGCAGCAGCCGCCGCATCGCGGCATTCACGCTGTCCACCGACAACGCTGCCAGCGCCGCCGATGCCTGCGCCCCCTCCGTCGCAAAGCTGGCGCCGCGGTCCATCTGCTCCATCAGCAGGGCCATCAGCCCCACATCGTTCAGCAGCGCCTGCCGCTGGTTGGCCCGCAACCAGCGGCGCGCGGCCTCCACCTCGTCGGCGGTGACGCCGTCGGCCAGCGCGCGGTCGATCTCCTCGCGCATCGCCGCTTCCACCCGCGTCGCATTGCGCGGCGCGCTGCTGGCCTGCAGGCGCAGGTAGGAGCGGTTGCCCTCGCTGGCGATGCGCAGGCTGGAGTTCACGGCATAACTGAGAGATTCAGCGGCGCGCAGACGGTCGGCGAGGCGGGTGCCGCCGGGCTCGCCGTTGCCGGCGAGGATGCGTGCCGCCGCCTGCATCGGCCAGGAATCGGGCTCGTCGCGCTGCAGCGGGAACTCCTGGTGCATCACGACCATCGCCGCGGCCTGCGTTGGGCCGTCGCCGGCGGCACGGCTGACGAAGCGCTGGGCGCGCTCGGGCAGGTGGTGCTGGACGAAGGGCTGGTAGGCCGGCGCCTCGGGCTTCTTCCAGCGGCCGATCAGGTCCTCCAGCACGCCGGGCAGCTTGTCGGGCAGCGCGCCGACGACGGCCACCCGCGCCTCGTTGGCCGACCAGAAGCGCTGGTGGTAGGCCCGCACGTCCTCCACGCGCATCTCGCGCCAGGCCGCGGCCAGTTCGGCGGCCGAGGGCACGTAGCCCGGCTCGCCGCGGTTCAAGCCCTGCTGCAGCATGCGGTACTGGCGCTCGCGTTCCTCGGCGCCGCCGCCGCCCAGGCGGGACAGCGCGGCCGCCTGCTCGCGCCGGAAGGCCGCCTCCGGCAGCAGCGGCTTCTCCAGCATCTCGCGCAGCAGCACCAGCGCCTGCACCAGCGTGCCGCGGCGCGCCTGCAGCTGCACGCTGAGGCCCTGCGGGCCGGCGACGAAGCCGACCTGCATCTGCAGCTGCTGGCGGATCTGGCGCAGCTGCTGCGCGCTGTGCTCGGTGGTGCCCTCCTCCAGCAGCGCCGGCAGCGGCCGCCAGGCCTGCCAACGCGCCATCTCGCGCGGCGAGCCCCAGCGCAGCTGCAGCAGCAGGCTGACCCGCTCGTCGCGGTTGGGCCGGGACAGCGCGGCCATGCGCAGGCCGCTGGGCAGCGTATAGCGCTGGGTGGCGGCGTCCAGCGCGGCGGCGTCGGTCTCGAACAGCTCGACCGGCGAGGCGCCTGCTGTCGCCGCATCGCCCTCGCCGCGGCCCAGGGCCGCGTCGCCATCGGCCACGCGGGCCGGATCGTCCACACGCTGCACCTGCACCGGGCGCGAGAACAGCCCCTCCAGGAAGCCCAGCGGCTGCTCGATCGTCTGCGGCGCGGTGATCGTGGCATCGGTGACGCCGCGCACCACGCTGCGGTTCTCGCTGCGCAGATAGGCGCCGGCCACGGCCAGCACGTCGTCCAGCCGCACCTGGGGCAGGCCTTCGAGCACGCGGAAGACCAGCCGCCAGTCGCCGGCACCCACCGCCTCGCTGACCATGGCCGGCGCGTGCTCGGGGTCGTGCAGGGCCAGGCGCCACTGGCGCTCGAAGTCGGTACGCAGCAGGCCGAAGCGCTCCTGCAGCTCCGGCGTCGGGCGCCACTGGCGCTGCAGCCGGTCGAGCCAGCGCTGCTCGATGCCCTGCAGCGCCTCGCGGGCGGCGGCGTTGCCGCTGGGCGTGGCGGGCAGCAGCAGCGTGCGGCCGAGCAGGCCCGGGTCGCGGCTGAGGCCGGTACCCGGCAGCGCCTGCAGCGTGGCCGGGCTGCGCGCGGCGTCCTCGGGGGCCGGGCCCGGCAGCAGCAGGTTCAGCAGGGCCAGCGCGGGCGCCTGCTCGTGCGCCATGCCCGGGATGCGCC
>NZ_LYVQ01000068.1 GCF_001984095.1 Pelomonas sp. KK5 | reverse complement strand
AGATCGTGCTGTCGCCGCCGGCTGCTCGCGCGAGCCTGATCAGCCTGCCGCTTCGGCCGGCGGCGACAGCACGATCTGGATCGCCGGCGCCAGCAGCGCGACCAGCGCCTCCCGCTCCACCGCGGCCAGCAGCGGCACGCCGATGATGCGCCGGCACAGCACCATGCCCATCAGCAGCGAGGCCGCCAGGCCCGAACGCAGCGCGGCGGCATCGTCGCGCGCCTCGCCGGTGCCGGTGTGCAGCCTCGACTCGATGAAGTCGCGCAGCTGGTCGCGCGCGCGCTCGTTGACCATGGCGTTGCGCAGCATCGCCATCATCGGCTCCGACTCTTCCGGCGCGCCTTCCCACGCGGCCAGGAAGCCGCGCGTGACGCGCTCGCCCAGTTGCTCGTCGAACTTCTCGTAGAGCGTGTTGATGTGCTCGGTGGCGGCGGGCGGGATGGCCATCACCGCGGCGAACAGCGCGTCCTTCGAGCCGAAGAACTGCATCACCTGGGAGACGTCCACCTGCGCATCGGCGGCGACGCGCCGCATCGTGGTGGCGGTGAAGCCGTCGGCGGCGAAGCGCGCGCGTGCGGCGTCGAGCACGGCCTGCCGCGTGCTGCCCGGGCCGGGCCGGCGGCCGCGGCGCGGCGCGGGAGGCGCGGCGGTTTTCTTGCTTGTCATTCACGCATTATGCAGATGATTTTTTAATATCAACACGTGTTGAGTTTTAAGGCGGGCCGACGTACATTGCGGCGAAACAGCAAGCAGGCACAGGAGACAAGAACGATGAGCGAGCGCGACAAGCCGGCGATCCGGACCGGCACCTTCGGCGGGCCGATCGCCGGCCTGGCCTACCTGACGCCCAGCCTCAGCGGGCTGACCGATGCGCGGGGCGAGTTCCAGTACCGCGACGGCGAACGCGTCGCCTTCCGGCTCGGGGCCACGACGATCGGCCACGCGATGGGCGCGCCGCGCCTCACGCTGGCCGACATCGTCAGCCGCGTGGACGGCAACATTGCCAAGCTGCTCGACGCCGGCCTCACCAACATCGCCCGCCTGCTCTGCTCGCTCGATACGGACGGCTGCCTGGATGGCGGCATCACGATCGCGCCGCAGGTGCACGCGCTCATCGGCCAGCGGCGCATCAACTTCCGCCACGACATCTCCTTCGCCGGCATGGACCGCGATCCGGTGCGCGAGTTCGAGCGGGACCCGCTGATCGCCACGCTGCTGGAGGAGCTCGGCCCGTTCAGCGATGGCAGGCCGCGGCGCCTGTGCAGCGCGGCGGTGGCGCGCAACGAGGTGCGCCGCCAGATGCTGGGCATCCTGCGCTTCCGGGACGTCAGGATCCCGCTCAGCAACGGCCTCTTCGTCTACGCCGACGTGTTCCGCCCCGCCAGGGAAGGCCGCTTCCCGGCCATCATGAACTGCGGGCCCTACGGACGCGCCTTCCACCACCACTCGATTGGCGATGACGCCGCCTTCGAGGCGCACGAGGCGATGGAGGAGCGCTATTTCCAGGGCAATGCCGAAGGCCAGATCTTCGAGAACCACGAGACGGCCAACAGCGTGGACTGGGTGCCGCACGACTACGTGCTGATCCGCGTGGACGGGCCCGGCTCGGGCAGGAACCCCGGCACGCTGGCGCCCTTCGGCATCGAGACGGCCGAGGCCTTCCGCGACGCGATCGACTGGGCCGGCGAGCAGCCCTGGTGCAACGGCAATGTGGGGCTCTGGGGCATGTCCTACTACGCGATGAGCCAGCACGCGGCGGCCAGCCTGCAGCCACGGCACCTGAAGGCGATGGTCGCCATCGGCACCGATGTCGATCTCTACGAGGAGGTGGCCTACACCGGCGGCATCCTCAACGAGGACTTCTTCAGCCACTGGTACCGCGCCGGCGTGCTGGCGGCGGTCGTCGGCGAGCCCAAGGCGGTGGACTTCCTCGGCATCCTGAAGTCCTGCGGCTTCAAGGACTCCGATCCGGCCCTGGCCTTCGGCCCGCGCTCGACGATCTGCATGAACCCGGACATGAGCGCCGTGAAGGTGCCGCTGTGGGCCATCGCCTGCACCACCCACATGGCGCACTTCCACCAGCTCGGCAGCAGCGAGGCCTATCTGGCAACGCCCACGGCCGCGAAGAAGCTGGACTTCTGGGAAGACTGGTTCACCAAGGCCTATTCGCGCGCGGCGATCGCCGACCACCGCGCCTTCTTCGACCATTGGCTGAAGGGTGTCGACAACGGCATCATGGCGCGCCCGCCGGTGCGCCTGGAGATCCGCACCGGCGACGGCGCGTCCTACCTGCAGGAAGAGGCCGAGTGGCCGATCGCCCGCACCAAGTATCCGCGCTGGTACCTGGACGCCACGCCGGCCGACTGGCCCGGCGACGAGCACCGCAACGATTTCCTGCGCCTGTCGCAGACGCCGCCGCAGAACGAGCGGCAGGCAGCCTATTCCGCCGAGATCGCACCCGAATGCCGTGGCGGCATGCCGCCGGTGTTCATGCCGGTCAAGCCGCCCTCGGCGCTGCTGGCCTGGCAGACCGGCGTGTCCTTCATCAGCGAGCCGGTGCCGCAGGACATGGTGTTCGCCGGCTACGGCAAGGCCCAGCTCTGGGTGTCGTCCAGCAGCGCGGACATGGATGTGTTCCTGAGCCTGCGCGTGCTTGACGAGGCGGGCCGCGAAGTGGACTACGCCGGCCCGACCACCATGGGCATGAACATCACGAACTACCCGCTCGCCAAGGGCTGGCTCAAGGTATCCCACCGCAAGGTCGACGAGGCCCGCTCGACGCCATACACGGTCAAGCACACCCATCTGAAGGCCGACCACGCGCCGCTGCAGCCCGGCGAGGTGGTGCGGGTCGAGATCGAGATCATTCCGAACACCGCGCTGATCCGCAAAGGGTATCGCCTGCGCGTGGACATCCAGCCCTTCGACGGCTACGACCACGGCCCGCGCCACGGCTACGACGCCAGCACCCACGACGGCGCGCGCAACACGATCCATACCGGCCCCGACCACCCGGCCTGGATCCAGCTCCCGGTCGTGCCCGCCAAGACGAATTGACAACCGGAGAGACAAGACATGACCCTCGAAGAACTCAGCGCCCGCACCGAGATCCACGACGTGCTGCTGCGCTACTGCCGCGGCCTCGATCGCGTGGACATGGCACTGGTCGCAGGCGCCTTCCACAAGGACGCCTACGTTCACTTCCCCGAGAGCCTGCACAAGGGCTCGGGCGACGGCTTCGTCGGCTTCCTCGCCGCGGAGATGCCGCGCTTCGTCCGCACGATGCACTTCCTCGGCAACAGCCTGATCGAGTTCGACGGCCCGGACATCGCCTTCGTGGAGACCTATCTGGAGGCCGACCACCAGGGCTCCGAGCTGCACCACTGGAAGGGCGAGTACGTGAAGCTGTGGGCGCGCTACATCGACCGCTTCGAGCGGCGCGACGGCGTCTGGCTGATCGCCGAGCGCCGGCTGATGGTCGACTGGATGTACCGCTACCCGGCCACCGGCTGGTTCGACGACCATCCCGATGCCTCGGTATCCCACCGCGGCAAGGGCACCGATCCGGCGCTGAGGCAGGTGGCCGGCTATCACGGCAAGGCACTGCATCATGCCTAGCCGCCCCGTGCTGACCGGCCTCATGGCCGGGCCCATCGCGGGGCTGAAGTACCGGACGCCGACGCTCGCCGGCACCACCTCGGCCGAGGGCGAGTTCCAGTACCGCGAGGGCGAGGCGATCAGCTTCCACGTCGGCGGCCTGGTGCTGGGCGCAGCGAAGGCGGCGCCTCGCCTCAACCTGGCCAGCCTCGCGCCGCGCGTGGACGGCAAGATCGACAAGCTGCACGACCCGGCGATCACCAACATGGCCCGCCTGGTCCACACGCTCGACCAGGACGGTGACATCGAGGCCGGCGTCAGCATCGCGCCCGCCGTGCACGAGCTGATCGGCGCCACGCCGATCAACTTCAGCCCCTCGGTCGTGCCGAACGCGCTGGGCACCGTCACCGACTTCGCCGACGACCCGACCGTGCGCCGCATCCTCGAGCTGCTCAACGCCACGCCGGGCGTGTTCACCGCCCGCACGCCGCGCACGCTCTGCGCCGCCGCCACCAGCCGCAACGAGCTGCGGCGCAATATCCGCGGCATCGTCAAGGCCACCGACGTGCGCATCCCGATGCGCGACGGATCCTACGTCTGTGCGGATGTCTTCCGCCCCGCGGCACCGGGCCGCTATCCGGTGGTGATGAGCAAGGGCTTCTACGGCAAGAGCTTCTATCACGACTGCATCTGCAACGCGGCCGACGCGCTGCGCAAGGAGGAGATGGAAGACCGCTTCTTCTCCGGCAATCCCGACGGCGCGCAGTACGAGAACCACGAGACCGTGGACACCTCGACCTGGGTGCCCGAGGGCTATGTCTGCATCCGCGTGGATGCGCGCGGCGTGTGCAGGAGCCCGGGCCTGCAGGCGCCCTTCAGCGTGCAGGAGGCCGAGGACTACTTCGACGCGATCGAATGGGCCGGCGTGCAGCCCTGGTCGAACGGCAATGTGGGCCTCTGGGGCATGTCCTACCTCGCCATGACCCAGCACAACGTGGCCAGCCTCCAGCCGCCGCACCTGAAGGCCATGATCGCCCAGGGCACCGATGCCGACATCTACAACGAGGCGCTGTACGGCGGCGGCCTCTTCGGCGCCGGCTTCTGGGACTGGTGGTGGAAGGTCTGGTCGGGCAACAACCATTGCGGCGGCGACAAGCGCCCGCAGACCGACTGGATGGCCCGCGCGCTCGCCACGCCCTTCAACGACCCGGCCGCCTATGGCCCGCGCGGCTCGATCTTCATGCGGCCCGACCTCAGCCAGGCGACGGCACCGGTCTGGATCGTCGGCCCGCAGACAGGCGCGATCATCCACCAGTTGGGCAGCAGCGAGACCTTCGTCCATTCCACCGGCGCCAGGGCCAGGAAGTTCGACTTCACCGACGCCTGGTTCCCCGCCAGCTACTCCGCGCAGTCGCTCGCCGATCACATGCGCTTCTTCGAGCACTGGCTCAAGGGCGTGGACAACGGCGTGATGGACGAGGCGCCGGTTCGCGTGCAGGTGCGCAGCGGTGACGGCGCGCACTACCTGCTGGAAGAAGACGAGTGGCCGATCGCTCGCACGCAGTACCGGCGCTGGTACCTCGATGCCCGGCCCTCGGACTGGCAGAACGACAGCAGGCGCCACGGCATGCTGCGCATCGGCGAGACCGTGCCCACGGTGCCGGCCAGCGCGGAATACGCAGCGCAGCTGGAGCTCGGCACGCCCACGCTGGCGCCGGTCGGCTCGCAGGACGGCACGCCCCGCTGGTCCACCGGCGTCTCCTTCATCAGCGAGCCGATGGCCGAGGACCTGGTGCTCGCCGGCTACATGAAGGTCGGCCTCTGGGTGGCCTCGACCAGCGCGGACATGGATGTGTTCGTCTCGCTGCGCGTCATCGATGCGCAGGACCGCGAGATCCGCTACGAGTCCGTGGTCCTGCCCGCGGACCCGGTCCACATCCATCCGGTCGGGCACGGCCTGCTGAAGGTGTCGCGCCGCAAGCTCGATGAACGTCGATCGACAGGCCATTGGCCCGTGCACACGCACCTGGAGCGGGACTGCGCGCCACTGAAGAGCGGCGAGATCGTGCCGGTCGAGATCGGCCTGAATCCGAGCACTGCGCTGATCCGCCAGGGATGCAGGCTGCGGGTCGACATCCAGCCCTACGCGCCGGCGGGCGTGCCCGTGCGCGCCTATGACGCCAGCTATCACGAAGGCGCGCTGAACCGGATCTACACCGGCCCGCGACACCCGAGCTACCTGCAACTGCCGATCGTCGACTAGAGAGGCCCGCGAACGAATAGAGGCGCAGCCAGCGCCCGTTGTTCATCCAAACGGAGACATCCATGCCAGCCAGCCCACTTCAACTGCCCGCATCAACGGCTGCCGAGGATCCGGCGCCATACCCCGACGACTGGTCCGAGACCTGCGCGATGACCGTCGCCTGCACGATGGACCCGACCTGCGCGCTGGCCTTCTGCTTCGGCAACTTCTGGGGCAGGCGCAGCGCCACGCCGGCGCCCGCCTCGCCGCGGAAACCCCGCTTCAAGTGGCTGATGGGAGCCTAGCGAAATTGCGCAGCCGCTCGATGTGCTCCTCGGTCACCTGACGGAGCGCGTCGATGGCAGCCTGCGCGAGTGCCGAGGGCTCCGTCTGCGGCGCCCTCACCACGCGCAGTTCCAGCGTCAGGCCCGGGCCCGCGAACGGGTTCAGGCAGAAGTCCTGCTCCGCAGGCGCGGTGTCGATGTCGTGAATGAACAGCAGGCCCGGAAGGATGGCCATCCACTCGCTCTGCCGCACCAGGTCCAGCGTGGCCAGGACCGCGTCGAGCTGGTAGTGCGGGGCCGAACCCGCCGCCAGGTCCTTCGGCGCGCCGATCCACTGCCCGTGCTCGCGGCTGTGCGGCGCGAGCAGCTTGCGGCCCTTGAGCTGCTCGAAGCCGATCGCCTCGCCATGGCACAGGCCGCTGGCGTCGTGGCTGCGCGAGGACACGAGGAAGGCCGGCGTGGCGGCGAACACGCGGGAGCTCAGGTCCGCGGGCGGCTTGGAGATCGCGGGGATGATGGCGAAGTCCAGCTCGTTGGCCCGCACCATGTCCATCAGCATGTCGCTGCGGGCCTCGATCACGGCGACGGAGGCATTCGGGTTCTGCGCGCTGAGCCGCAGATAGGCCGGTGCGAGCTGGTGCGTCGCCAGCGTGGCCGTGAGGCCGAAGCGCACCTCGCCCGCCAGGCCGGTCTTGAACTCGCGCAGCTCCAACGCGGCCTTGCTCGCCGCCAGCACGTCCAGGCAGCGTGCGTAGAAGACCGCAGCGGCCTCGGTCGGCTCCACCGACTTCTTCTCGCGCCTGAACAGCTGCACGCCCAGCATGTCTTCCATCTGCTTGATGTGCTGGGATACGCCGGACTGCGTGGCGAATTCGCGCGTGGCGGCGGCGGTGAACGAGCGCTCCTCGTAGACGGCGACGAAGAGCTGCATTTCCCGCAGGCCGGGCAGGGAGTCATCCATGGGTAGCGGTGGCAATGCTGATGGGAATGGCGTTGATCTCTTCCGTGGCCCGCTGCAGGCATTCGAGGAAGGCATGAGCAACGGAAGACAGCGGCTTGCGCTCGGGCTCGACCAGCAGCAGCTCGTCCCACAGCATCGGGTCGGCCAGCGGGTTCAGCGTGAAGCGGCGGCGGCGCAGGTCGTCGGCGATGAAGAGGCCGGAGATGATGGCGGTCCAGTGGCTCGACCGCACCAGGTCCATCGCGCCGAGCATCGATTCGAACCAGCTCAGCCGCTGCACGATCGGCACCTGCTGGTCCACCAGGTACTGCTCCAGCAGCGGCCGCCGGCCGGCCGGCAGCACCAGGTGAAGGTCCGGCAGGTCGCGCAGACGGATCGGCTGGCAATGCGGCAGGCCGGAGTCCGGCGAGGAGATCAGGAAGGCCGGCGTGCGCGTGAACAGCGAATGGCGCAGGCCGTCGGCCGCGCCCGCATCTTCCGGCATGCGCTGCACGATGCCGAAGTCCAGCTTGCCCTGGCGCACGGCGCTGGCGATCACGCCGCCGCCGCTTTCGGTCAGCTGAACGGAAACGTTAGGACAGGCCGCCTCGAAGGCCATCAGCGCGCGGCTGAAGACCGAGCGGCTCATCGTCGGGATCATGCCGATGCGCAGCGCGCCGACCGGATGCTCGGCGCGCCGGCCCACCGCGCGGCAGGCCATCTCGTGCGTGCGCAAGAGCTGCACGCAGCGGCGGTAGAAGGCATGGCCGGCCGGCGTCGGCGCGATCGCGTGGTCGCGCGCGAAGAGCTGCACGTCGAGCTGCGACTCCAGCTGCCGCACATGGGCAGACACGCCGGACTGGCTCAGCCCCTCGCGGCTGGCGGCTGCGGTGAACGAGCCTTCCTCGTACACGGCGACAAACATGCGGATGTGCATCAGCTTCGGGACCATGGCCCATTGTGTCTGCACAAGGTGCCCGGCCATCGATCAATAAGTCCACTGCGGCGCAGCCGGATTGATCATTTCCCAGCACGAGACGCGCTTCCTACATTGGGTGCAGCCCGCTGACAAATACACCAATCAGGAGACAAGGAATGCGTGCCACACGAATGTCCATTGCTGCCGGCTTCACGGTCGCGGCCAGTCATGTTGCGCTCGCCGCGCCCATCGACGTCGGCAACACCGACATCGAGCTGCGGTGGGACAACACCCTCAAGTATTCGGCCGGCGTGCGGGTGAAGAGCCCCTCGGCCCTGCTCACGCAATACGCCGCCGCGCCGGCCGACGGCAGTGCCGGCCCCGCCGCGCTCAACGGCGACGACGGCGACCGCAACTTCAAGCGCGGCGGCCTGATCTCCAACCGCGTGGACCTGCTGTCCGAGATGGACCTGGTCTACCGCAAGGACTATGGCCTGCGCCTCAGCGGCGCGGCCTGGTACGACGCGGTCTACAACACGCACAACGACAACGACTCGCCGGCGACCAACAACGCGCTCTCGGTGCCCTACAACGAGTTCACCGACGCGACGCGCAAGCTGCACGGCCGCAAGGCCGAGATCCTCGACGCCTTCGTGTTCGGCGCCACCGACGTCGGCACCGCGCGGCTGAGCGGCCGGCTGGGCCGACACACCGTCCTGTGGGGCGAGAGCCTGTTCTACGGCAACAACGCGATCGCCGGCACGCAGTCGCCGGTCGATGCGATCAAGGCCGCCTCGGTGCCGGGCTCGACCACCAAGGAAATCATCATGCCGGTCGGCCAGCTCTCGGGCCAGCTGCAGCTCTCGCCGGCGCTGACGCTGATGGGCTACTACCAGTACCAGTGGGCCCGCACGCGCCTGCCCGCGGCGGGCAGCTACTTCTCGGCCGCGGATTTCGTGGACGGCGGCGGCGAGCGGCTGCGCCTCGCGCCCGGCGCCGCGCCGATCGGCCTGGCCCGCGGCGCCGACATCGAGGCCAAGGACAGCGGCCAGTTCGGCCTGGGCCTGCGCACGCGGCTCGATGAGTTCGACATCGGCGTCTATGCGACCCGCTTCCACGCGAAGACGCCGGTGCCGTACTCCTACCCCGGCGTGGGCGGCGTGCCGGGCGCGACCACGGGCTCGTACCGGCTGGTGTTCCCGGAAGGCATCAAGGCCTTCGGCATCAGCGCCACGACGACCGTCAATGCGCTCAACGTCGCGGCCGAGTTCTCGGTGCGCCGCAACACGCCGCTGAGCACCGACCCGCAACTGGTCCTCGGCCCCACGCCGGCGGACAACAACGAGCACCCGCTCTACGCGATCGGCAACTCGGCCCACCTGAATGTCTCGGCGATCTGGACGATGCCGCGCTTCTTCCTGTCCGACGAGCCCAGCCTGTCGATGGAGTTCGCGGTCAACCAGCTCACCAGCTGCACCCGCAACTGCACGCCGACGCCGGCCTCCTCGATGCGTCCCGAGGGCGCGCTGGACCCGAACGCCGGCCGCCGCTCGGCCGCGCTGCGCGCCTCCTTCGCCGCGCCGCAGCGCAATGTGCTGGACGGCCTGGACCTCACGCCCACGCTCTCGGTGGGCTACAACCGCGGCCGCTCGCCGGTCGTGTACCTCGGCCCCGACCGCGGCGGCGACATCAGCCTCACGCTCGCCGGCAACTACCTGACTGTCTGGGACTTCTCGATCGCCTACACGAGCTACTACGGCCGCGCGAACACCGCGACCTACGCGTCCACCAACGCGGTCGTCAACGGCACGCTGACCTTCGCCCAGACCTTGAAGGACCGCGACTTCGTCTCGCTGTCCGTTCGCCGGACCTTCTGATTGATGGAGATGCACATGACTGCATTCGCTCGATTCACCGCGCTGGCGCTGGCCTGCATCGCGACCCTCGCCCAAGCGGCTGTGTCTCCCGAAGAGGCCGCCAGGCTCAAGACCACGCTGACCCCGTTCGGCGGCGAACGCGCCGGCAACAAGGACGGCTCGATCCCGCCCTGGGAAGGCGGCACGCCGGTCGACGCCGCGTACAACTCCGCGACGATCCCGAACCTGTTCGCCAAGGACAGGCCGCTCGTCACCATCACGCCGCAGAACGCGGCGCAGTACGCGGACACGCTGACCGAAGGCACGCAGGGCCTCCTGAAGAAGTTCCCCGGCTTCAAGGTCGAGGTCTACCCGACGCGGCGCACCGCCTCGGCCCCGCAATGGGTGTACGACAACACGCTGAAGAACGCGACCCGCGCAACGCTGGACGCCAGCGGCGAGCTCGGCCCCTACCCCAAGGGCGCCTACGGCGGCATCCCCTTCCCGATCCCGAAGAATGGCGAAGAGGCCATCTGGAACCACCTGCTGCGCTGGACCACGCCGGCCTACCAGACCACGCCCGTGCTCGTGCGCGTGACGCCGGACGGCAAGGTGATCCCCGTCCAGCAGGCCACGGCCATCACCCGCTATCCGTACTACGACGCCAGCAGCAACCTCGAGAAGTGGGAAGCCTCCGGCGCCGACGTGCGGCAGACCCGCATCAACTCCTTCGGCCCGCCGATCCGCGCCGGCGAGCTGTTCCTGCAGCGCAGCAACATCAACGACGCCAGGTCCCAGACCTGGACCTACCTCACCGGCCAGCGCCGCGTGCGCCGCCTGCCGCTGACCTGCTGCGACGTGCCGAGCCCCGTGGCCGGCGGCATCCTGAACTTCGACGAGGTCGAGGGCTATGCCAGCTCGATCGGCCGCTACGAGTGGAAGCTGGTGGGCAAGCGCGAGATGTTCGTGCCCTACAACACGAACAGCTACCACCAGGCCACGGCGCTCGACCAGATCTTCACCGCCACGACGATCAACCCCGAGCTGATGCGCTTCGAGCGCCACCGCGTGTGGGTGGTGGAGGCCACGCTGAAGCCGGGCCAGCGCCACCCGATCCAGCGCATCCGCCTCTACCTGGACGAGGACACCTGGATCGCCACCGCCGCCGACCGCTGGGACGCGCAAGGCCAGCTCTGGAAGGTGACCTACACGCTGCCCACGGTGATGCCCTCGGCGCCGGGCACGGCCGTGTTCGGCTACCTGTCCTACGACATGATCGGCGGCGGCTACTTCGGCTCGGCCTACCTGCCGCGCGACAGGCAGGTCGACCTGCGCGCGCCGGTGCCGGACCGGATCTTCACGCCCGAATCGCTGTCCGGCGAAGGCGTGCGCTGATCATGGACGGAGGACTACGCCGCCGCCGGCTGCTTCAGCTGATCGGCGCGGGACTGGGGCTGCAGGCGGCGCTGCCCGCCGGCGCCGGGCAGGCCACGCCGCTGCACCAGGCGGCCGGCATGACGCCGCGGGCCGCGCGCGGGCTGATGACCCGCGTGCTGCGCGCCGGCGAGCGGCTGGTGGCGCTGGGCGAGCGGGGCCTGGTCGTGCTGTCGGATGACGGCGGCCGGCAGTGGCGCCAGGCGCACGTGCCTGTCAGCGTGACCCTGACCTCGGCCAGCTTCGTCGATGCACGGCAAGGCTGGATCGCCGGCCACGGCGGCGTGATCCTGCACACGGGCGACGGCGGCGAGACCTGGGCGCTGCAGACCGACGGCATCGCCCTCGCCAATGCGGCGCTGGCCCAGGCGCACGGGCTGTCCGCAGCCGCGACCCAGCGCGCGCAGCGCCTGGTCGACGAGGGCGCGGACAAGCCGCTGCTCTCGATCTGTTTTGCCGACGCCCGGCGCGGCATGGCCGTGGGCGCCTACGGGCTGGCTACCTCAACCCGCGACGGTGGCAAGACCTGGCACCCGTGCACGGAGGGCCTGCCCAATCCGCAGGGCCTGCACCTCTACGCCGCGGCCCGGCACGGCAAGACCTGGGTGCTCGCCGGCGAGCAGGGCCTGCTGATGCGTTCCGTCGACGATGGCGCCAGCTTCGAGCCGCTCGCCGCCCCGTCCAGGCGCAGCTTCTTCACCGCGACGGCCACGCGCGACGGCGCCTTCGTCTGCGCCGGCCTGCTCGGCAATGCCTGCCGGGTCGAAGGCCCCACGCCCACGCCGCTGGCCCTGCCCGCGCCGCTGACCCTCCTGTCCTGCACCGAAGGGCGCGACGGCCGCTTGCTGCTGCTGGCCCAGGGCGGGCGGCTGCTGGTCAGCCGCGACGGCGGCTCATCGTTCACCGAGCAGCCGCTCCCGCGGCTCATGCCACTCACCGCGCTGGCCGAGGCGCCGGACGGCGGCCTGGTCGCCACGAGCCTGGGTGGCGTCGCCCGGCTCGGCTGAAGGAATTTCCATGATCGCTGCGATACCCAAGGACACACCGCCCCGTCGGCCCGAAGACTTCGACCCGCGCTCGGGCAACCGGCTCGAACGGGCGGTGTTCAACCACCGCCTCCTGGTCCTGCTGCTGTGCGTGCTGGCCACGCTCGCGCTGGGCTGGAGCGCGCTGCGACTGACGCTGGCGGCCAGCTTCGAGAAGACCATCCCGACCAGCCATCCGTACATCGTCAACTTCCTGCAGAACCGCAAGGACATGCCAGGCCTCGGCAACGCGGTGCGCATCGCGGTGGAGGCCCGCCAGGGCAGCATCTACGAGCCGCGCTACCTGGAGCAGCTGCGCCGCCTGAACGACGAAGTGCTGCTGCTGCCCGGCGTCGACCGCCCGTTCATGAAATCGCTGTGGACGCCCAACACCCGCTGGACCGCCGTGACCCCGGACGGCCTCGACGGCGGCCAGGTCATTCCCCCGCGCTACGACGGCTCGCCGGCCAAGCTCGACGAACTGCGCCTGAACGTGCAGCGCTCCGGCGAGATCGGCCAGCTCGTGGCGGCCGACGGGCGCTCGACCGTCATCCACGTGCCGCTGCTCGCCAAGGACGGCGCGCTGGACTACGCACAGCTGTCCGCCCGCCTCGAACAGCTGCGCGCCAGGTACCGCAGCGACGCCGTCGAGCTCCACATCACCGGCTTCGCCAAGGTCGCCGGCGACCTGATGGAGGGGCTGCGCGAGGTGCTCGGCTTCTTCGTCGTCGCGCTGCTGATCTGCGCGGCCATGGTCTACCTCTACAACCGCGACCTGCGCAGCACGCTGCTGGTGGTGCTCACCTCGCTGACCGGCGTGCTGTGGCAGCTCGGCCTGCTGCCGCTGCTGGGCTTCTCGCTGGATCCGTATTCGATGCTGATCCCCTTCCTGATCTTCGCCATCGGCATGAGCCACGGGGCCCAGAAGATGAATGGCATCCTGCAGGACATCGGCCGCGGCACCGACCGCTACGTCGCCGCGCGCTTCACCTTCCGCCGGCTCTTCCTGGCCGGCCTGACCGCGCTGCTGGCCGACGCCGTCGGCTTCGCGGTACTGCTGGTCATCGACATCCCGGTGATCCGCGAGCTGGCCGTGGCCGCCAGCCTGGGCGTGCTGGTGCTGGTCATCACCAACCTGATCGTGCTGCCGGTGCTGCTGAGCTATGTCGGCGTGAGCCGCAGGGCGGGCGAGCGGGCGGTGCGCCAGGAGGCCGCCGCCGCTGCCGGGCAGAGCAGCGCCTTGTGGCGCGGTCTGGCCGGCTTCACCGAGCGACGGCCGGCGACGCTGGCGGTCATCACCGCGGCACTGCTGGCCGCGGCGGGCTTCGCGGTCAGCAGCCACCTGAAGATCGGCGACCTGGACCCCGGCGCGCCCGAGCTGCGCCCGGACTCCCGCTACAACCGCGACGTCGCCTTCTTCACCCAGCACTACGGCGCGAGCAGCGACGTCTTCGCCGTGATGGTGAAGACACCCGAGGGCGCCTGCAGCCAGTACGAGGTGCTGCGCCGCGTCGACCAGCTCGAGTGGGAGCTGGCGGACCTGCCCGGCGTCGAGTCCACGCAGTCGATGGCGCGGCTGCAGCGGCGCACGCTGGTGGGCATGAACGAAGGCAGCCCGCTCTGGTACGAGCTGATCCGCAACCAGGACATGCTCAACACGATCACCGCCCGGGCGCCGCGCGAGCTCTACAACGAGGAGTGCAACCTGCTGACGATGTACGCCTATCTGCGCGACCACCGCGCCGAGACCTTGCAGGGCCTCGTCGACCACGTGGAGGCCTTCGCCAGCCGCAACAGCGACAAGGACGCCACCTTCCTGCTGGCCGCCGGCTCGGCCGGCATCGACGCCACCACCAACATCGTCGTGCGCAAGGCCTGGTACGAGATGCTGTTCATGGTCTTCGGCGCCGTGGCGCTGCTGTGCTTCGTCACCTTCCGCTCCTGGCGCGCGGTGCTGGTGGCGATGCTGCCGCTGGCGCTGACCTCGATCCTCGCCGAGGCCCTGATGGTGGGCCTGGGCATGGGCGTGAAGGTCGCGACGCTGCCGGTGATCGCGCTGGGCGTGGGCATCGGGGTGGACTACGCGCTCTACGTCTTGAGCGTCACGCTGGCCCACCTGCGCCAGGGCGAGAGCCTGAAGACGGCCTACGCGAGCGCCATGCGCTTCACGGGCCGCGTGGTCCTGCTGACCGGCGTGACGCTGGCCGCGGCGGTCGTGACCTGGCGCTTCTCGAGCATCAAGTTCCAGGCCGACATGGGCCTGCTGCTGGCCTTCATGTTCCTCTTGAACATGGCCGGGGCGCTGGTGCTGGTGCCGGCGCTGGCGCGCTTCCTGTTGCCGGCTCCGCGCGAGGGCGCGGTAGCGACGACCGACAGCACGGCGGTGGTGGCGTGATGGAGGCTTCCATGCGCGTCGCGCTGATCTGCTTCCTGGCCATCGTCTGCGACGGGCTCGATGTCTCGCTGTTCGGCACGCTGCTGCCGGCCATCATGAAGGACATGAAGATGAACCCGGCCGATGCCGGGCTGCTGGCCAGCGCCGGGCATGTCGGGGCCGTCGGCGGCTCCATCCTGTTCGGCATGGCGGCCGACGCGATCGGGCGCAAGCGGATGCTGCTGGTCGGCGTCACCCTCTTCGTCGTGTTCACGGCGGCCTGCGGCCTGGCGCGGGGCTTCGGCGATTTCATGGCCTATCGCCTGATCGCGGGCATCGGCCTGGCCGGCATCGTGCCGATCGCCGTGGCACTGGTCTTCGAGCACGCGCCGGGGCCGCGCAAGGCCATGGTCTCCAGCATGGCCTACATGGGCATCGCCGTGGGCGTGCTGCTGTCGGCCACGCTGGCCATGGCCCTGCTGCCCACGATGGGCTGGCGGGCGATCCTCACGGGTACCTTCGCCTGCATCGTCCTCGTGCCGGTCATCATGCTGTGGATTCCCGAGTCGCGCGCCATGCCGGGCAAGGCGCCAGTCGTGAAGGTGCCGCTGGCGCGGCTGTTCCAGGGCGGGCATGCGCGCAACACGGTGCTGCTGGGCACCGCCCTGTTCTGCCTGATGCTGATCTCCGTCACGCTGACGACCTGGATCGCCCAGCTGATGCTTCAGCGCGGCTTCTCGATGACGACCGGCATCAGCTTCATCCTGGTGTTCTCGCTCGCCAACTTCATCTCCACGCCGCTGGCCGGCTGGATGGCGGACCGGATGGGCTACCGCCAGGTCTTCGGCCTGTACATGCCGATCCTGTTCGTTTCCATTTCTCTGATAGGCGTCGTTCCGAACTCGACAGCGGCGCTTGCCTGCATGTTCTGCGCCGGCTTCGGCGCCATGGGAACGACCTGCCTGCTGCTGCCCTACGTCGGCTCGCTCTACCCGCCGGCGTTCCGCTCGAGCGCCATGGGCGTCATCTACGGCATCGGCCGCACGGGGCCGATCGTCGGCCCGGCGATCGTCGGCCTGATGCTCGCCGCGGGCGCCAGCCTGCCCCTGATCCTGATCGGCATCGCGGCGCCCAGTCTCGTGGCCCTCATCGCCTTCGTGCTGGTCAGGCCCGTTCCGACTTCCCTCGAATCACTGGAGAGCAATCAATGAAAGACATCGTGCAAGACAAGCTGGACATCCTGGAAATCATCAACCGCTATGGCGTGGCGGTGGACAGCCATGACTGGGACCTGCTGGACCAGGTATTCACCCCAGACCTGCATGCCGACTTCGGCCCGGCCGGCGCCGTGTGGCGCTCCCGCGATGCAATCAAGTTCGGCTTCAAGGACTTCTGCGAGACGCTGGACAACCACCTGCACGTGATGTCCGGCGCATGCATCCACCTCGACGGCGACAAGGCGTACGCGCTGACCTACGGCGAATGGATCCTCTCGCGCGACGCCGCGCCCGGTGGCCGCGACTGGGTGGGCCGCGGCTGGTACGACGACGAGATCATCCGCACGCCCAAGGGCTGGCGCATCGCCAGCCGCGTCTGCCGGCTGATGTCCTGGACCGGCAACCCGCTGGTGCCCGAACCCGCCTACGAGCAGACGCCGGTCATGACCACCCACTCTCTGCGCAGGAACCGCGAGGAGGGCAAGGTCCGCTTCTTCAATGCCATTGGCAAGAAGTAAATCGAGGATCTCAAAATGGCCAAGACGATCAACGGCATCGACGAAGACCTGATGGAGCCCGGCCGCCCGCTGGAGGAGCGGCGCTATCCGGGCTTCAACCCCCGCCGCGTCAGCGCCGACGGGCTGACCATCGACTACGACGTGGCGGTCAAGCTGCGCGACGGCGTCACGATCTATGCCGACATCTACCGGCCGGCCGGCGTGGAGGGCCCGCTGCCGGCGATCGTGCTCTGGAGCGCCTACGGCAAGCACTACCGCTGGCCCGAGCCGGCGCGCCTGCAGTTCACCGACAACGCCAAGGTCTCGGACTACGCGCCGATCGAGGCACAGGACCCGCTCACCTGGTGCCCCGCCGGCTATGCGATCGTCGTACCCGACCCCCGCGGCATCAACCACTCGGAGGGAGACGCCACCGCCTGGTCGCCACAGGAGGGCGAGGACATCCACGACACGATCGAATGGATCGCCGCCCAGCCCTGGTCGAACGGCAAGGTGGGCATGGGCGGCGCCTCCTACTTCGGCATCGTCCAGTGGTTCGCCGGCGCCACCCGCCCGCCGCACCTGGCCGCGCTGATGCCCTATGACGGGATGAGCGACCTGTACCGCGAGGTCGTCGCCCACGGCGGCATTCCCAATCCGGGTTTCGTCAACTTCTGGAATGCGCAGACGCGGGCCTCGCTGAACCGGGCCGAGAACTGGGTGACGGCGATGCAGCGGCACCCCTTCCTCGACGAGTACTGGCAGAGCAAGGCGCCTGAAGTCGAGAAGATCAACGTGCCGACCTATGTGATCTCGTGCTGGAGCGACCATGCGATCCACACGCGCGGCTCGCTGGCTGCCTTCATGCGCCTGGGCACCGGGCAGAAATGGCTGGAGGTGCACGGCCGCAACAAGTGGGCGCAGATGTACACGGCCGAGAGCACGCGGCGGCAGATCGCCTTCTGCGACCGCTTCCTCAAGGGCATCGAGAACGAGGTTGACGGCTGGCCGAAGGTGCGCATCGAGGTGCGTGAGCGGATGGATGTCGGCGAGGAACGCGCGGAGAAGGAATGGCCGCTGGCGCGCACGCAGTACACGCCGTACTACCTCGATGCGTCGAAGGGTTCGCTCGACCGCACTCCGGTCGCCGCGAGTTCATCGGTGGCCTACGACGCGACCTCGGCCGAGCCACAGGCGGTCTTCTCGCACACGTTCACGCAGGACACCGAGCTGACCGGCTACTTCAAGCTGAAGCTCTGGGTCGAGGCCGACGGCGCGGACGACATGGACCTCTTCACCGCGGTCCAGAAGTTCGACAAGGCGGGCCAGCTCGTCAACTTCTACTACATCACCCGCTTCCGCTTCGGCCACGCGGCCCACGGCTGGCTGCGCGTCTCGCACCGCGAACTCGACGAGGCAAGGAGCACGCCCTACCAGCCCGTCCACCCGCACCAGCGCGAACAACGCCTGACCCCCGGCCAGATCGTGCCGGTCGAGATCGAGGTCTGGCCTTCGAGCACGCTGTTCCGCGCGGGCGAGCAGATGCGCGTCGTCGTCATGGGCCGCGATCCCTTCCCGCCGACGGATGCACCGGGCACCGGCATCACGGTGCATCCGGTCACGCGCAATGCGGGGCGTCACATCGTGCACACGGGCGGTCGCCATGACAGCCACCTGCTCGTTCCGTTGATCCCTCGCTGACCGGAGTTCGCCATGAGCGACACACAGAAGATCTACATGCCTTCCAAGCCGCTGGTCGCGGGCGACGGCCGCTACGGCGTCCTCAGCGGCTTCGAACCCGGGACGCGCCTTCTCAAGGCGGGCACTCGCCTGGCCCCGCCCTTCCTGCCGCTGCCGGTGGACATCGTGATGGACAAGGACGTTGCCGTCACGCTGCGCGACGGCACCGTCACCTACGTGGACGTGTTCCGGCCGGCCGGCGAAGACAAGGTGCCGGTGATCATCGCCTACAGCCCCTATGGCAAGAGCCAGGGCTCGTCGGCGTTCGCCAGGAGCGTGTTCGACCTGGTGGGCCTGGACAACGGCATCGTCTCGGGCCTGAACAAGTTCGAGGGCCCGGACCCGGCGTACTGGTGCGCCCAGGGCTATGCGATCTGCAACCCGGACCTGCGCGGCATCTCGGACTCGCAGGGCGACAGCGTGCTGTGGGACCGCCAGGAAGGCCGCGATGCCTACGACCTGATCGAGTGGCTGGGCGTGCAGGACTGGTGCAACGGCCGGGTCGCGATGAGCGGCACCTCCTACCTCGCCGCCTCGCAGTGGTTCGCGGCGGCCGAGCAGCCGCCGCATCTCGCTGCGATCAACCCCTGGGAGGGCATGAGCGACACCTACCGCGACCTGGTGATGCGCGGCGGCATGCCCGACACCGGCTTTGCGCGGACGCTGCGCGACTTCTCCTTCGCGGGCCTCGGCCGCAAGGAGGACATCATCGCGGAGGCCGAGCGCCATCCGCTGGTCAACGAGTTGTGGGAGAACAAGATCCCGCACTATGAAGCCATCACCGTGCCCGCCTATGTCGTGGCCAGCTACACCAACACGCTGCACACCCAAGGCACCTTCCGCGCCTGGCGCCGCATCTCGTCCGCGGACAAATGGCTGCGCATCCACGACAGCATGGAGTGGCCGGACTACTACGACGAGACGCAGCGCGAGGACCTGCGCAGCTTCTTCGACCACGTGCTGAAGGGTGTCGACAACGGCTGGGACCGCACGCCGCGCGTCCGCTATTCATTGCTCGACCTGAAGGGTGGGTCGCAGACCGCGATCGCGGCGGACACGTTTCCGCCCGAGGGCGTCATCGCCACGAAGTTCTACCTCGATGCGAAGACGCGCACCCTCGGCCCGCAGGCCCCGGCCGACGGCGCCAAGGCCCGCTATGTCGTCGGCTCGAATCCGGACTTCGCGTCCTTCCTGCTCCGCTTCGACAGGAAGACCGTGCTGGCCGGCTACCCCAAGGCGCACCTGTGGGTGGAGGCGGAGGGCAGCGACGACATGGACCTCTTCCTGCTCGTCCAGAAGCTCGATGCGCAGGGCACGCCGCTCGCGGAGTTCACCGTGCCGAGGCGCGACGCGGGCCTGCACGACGCCACCGAACACGGCGGCTCGATCCTGCGCTACCGCGGCTCCGACGGCCGCCTGCGCGTCTCGCTGCGGCACCTGGACGAAGCGCTGTCCACCGAGGACGTGCCCTATCACCGCTTCGACAGGACCGAGAAGCTGGCGCCGGGCCAGATCGTCGACGTCCAGGTCGACCTGCTCCCCGTGGGCCTGGTCTTCCACCCCGGCGAGCAGCTCCGGTTCATCGTCAGCGGCCGCAGCCTGCTCGGCACCATGATGCCCGGCATGCCCCCGTACACCTCGCCGAACACCGGCGCGCATCTCGTGCACACGGGCGGCCAGCGCGCCTCCTACCTGCAGCTCCCGCTCCATCAAATCCGCGACTGAGGCGCAGCCGGATTCTTCATTTCCCAGCGCGGGGCGCGCTGCCTACATTGCCTCCACACGACACCCAAGGAGACTCCCGATGATCAACCGCCTGTTCCACATCTGCATCACCGTCGCCGATATCGAGGCGGCGCTGAAGTTCTATTGCGAGGTGCTGGAACTCAAGTCCATCGGCGCGCTGCGCCATGAGCGCGCGCCCGGTGAGGTGCTGGGATTCCCCGGCCAGATCATCGAGATCCATGCCGACCACCTCGTGGGCAAGAGCACCGACAACGCCACCGTCATCGACCTGATCGAGTTCGTCTCGCCGAAGACCGTCGTGCCCACGGCCCCGAGCGCGCCGCTGAACCACGCCGGCATCAACCGCCTGGCCTTCGACGTGGACAGCACCGACGCGATCCACGCCAGGCTGAAGGCGCGCGGCGACATCGAGTTCCTGTGCGAGCCGCAGGTGGTGATCGCGCCGACCGGTGGCAAGTTCAAGATCCTCACGTTCAAGGACCCGTTCGGCAATGTGCTCGAAACCATCGAATACATGAAAGGCTGAACGAGATGAGCACGACGAGCATTCAGCAGGACCGCTCCGACATCATCGCGGTCATCAACCTCTACGGCGTGGCGCTCGACAGCCATGCCTGGGACCTGCTGGACCAGGTCTTCACCGCCGATGTCCTCGCCGATTTCGGCCCGGCGGGCGCGGTGTGGAAGTCGGTCGCGGCACTCAAGTTCGCGTTCAAGGACTTCCACGAGACGCTGACGAATCACATGCACACGATGACCGGCTCCTGCGTCCACGTGGACGGCGACCGGGCCAACGCGCTGACCTATGGCGACTGGCTGCTGTCGCGCGCCTCCGCCAAGGGCGGCCCGGACTGGGTCGGCCGCGGCTGGTACGACGACGAGCTGGTGCGCACGCCCCAAGGCTGGCGCATCGGCAGCCGCGTGTGCCGGCTGATCTCCTGGACTGGCAATCCGCTGGTGCCCGAGCCCGCCTACGAGCAGCACCCGGTGATGACCACGCACACGCTGCGCGAGCATCGCGAGCAGGGCAAGGTCCGCTTCTTCAACGCCATCGCGGGGAACTGAGATGGACCAGAAGCCGCTGATCTGGCTCGTCGGCATCCAGTGCCGGCCCGAGGACGAAGCCAAGTTCATCCACTGGTACGACGAGATCCACGTGCCGATGCTGCTCAAGGGCCATCACGTCAGCCGGGTCCGCCGCTTCAAGCTGGCCGACGAGACCTATCAGGTCGGTGCGACGACGGCGCCCTGCCCCAACTACCTGACGATCTACGAATTCGCGGACCAGGCCCGCTTCGATGCCTGGATGGCCAGCCCGGCCCGCGCCGAAGCCGGCGAGGACAAGCAGGCCACCTGGGCCGAACACCCCTACGAGGTCCGCTGGGCCACCCGCTACGACCTGGCCACCGCCTGGAGCTGAACATCACCATGAACGCACTCGTCAAGAAACTCCTCCACGTCTGCATCACCGTGCCCAGCGTCGACGAGGCGCTGAAGTTCTACGGCGGCGTGCTCGGCTTCGTCTCCACATTCCAGACCCGCAGCGACAAGGCCGACGGCCGGCTGCTGGGCTTCGACCAGGACGACACCTGCATTTACGCGCACCACATCCTGGCCGCCGGCGCGGACCCGCAGCAGGCCACCGAGATCAACCTGATCGAGTACGCGGACCCGGCCACCATCGTCGGCGACGGGCCCTATGCCACGATGAACCAGGTCGGCATCTCGCGCCTGGCCCTGCTGGTGGCGGATGCGCGCGAGGCCCACGACAAGGTGGCCGCCTACCCCGGCGTGGAGATCGTCTGCGCACCGAAGGACATCGTCATCCGCAAGCCCGACCAGAGTTTCACGATGACCTGGTTCAGCTTCAAGGACCCGTTCGGCGTCTTCATCACGATGACCCAGCCACCGAGGGCATAACCATGAAGATCGACGTGCTCGTGGACGTGAAACCCATCATCGGCGAAGGCCCGTTGTGGGACGTGCAGGAACAGCGCCTTTACTGGATCGACGTGGCCGGCTGCCGCGTCTTCCGCTGCACCGCTGACGGGCGCGAGTTGCGCGCCTGGGACCTGCCGGAGACGATCGGCTCGCTCGCGTTGCGGCGTGGCGGCGGTGCTGTCGTGGCACTGGCCAGCGGCTTCCATTTCCTGGACTTCGACAACGGGGAGACCACGCTGATCGCCGCTACGGCCGCGGACAAGCCGCACACGCGCCTGAACGACGGCAAGGTCGATGCACGCGGCCGCTTCATCGTCGGCGGCATGGACACGCGGGAAGGCGGCGCCGATGCGGCCCTGTTCAGGCTTGACCCCGATCTCTCCGTGCACCCGCTCGACAGCGGCTTCGGCATCTCGAACGGCCCCTGCTGGAGCCCCGACGGCGCCACCTTCTATTTCTCCGATTCCTTCCGCGGCGAGATCTGGGCCTACGACTACGCGCTGGAGACCGGCGCGATGGGCAATCGCCGCACCTTCACGAAGGCCGGCATCACGCCCGGCATGGCGACCGACGGCTCCACCGTCGACGCTGAAGGTTATGTCTGGAACGCCCAGGTCTTCGCCGGCAGGCTGTGCCGCTACGCGCCGGACGGAGCCATCGATCGCGTCATCGAGATGCCGGTCAGGAAGGTCACCAGCGTGATGTTCGGCGGCCCCGAACTGGACATCCTCTACGTCACTTCGATGACCACCCCGCCGGCGCCTCACCTGCCGGGCGACGGCGCCCTGCGCGGCAGCCTCTTCGCGGTGCGCGGCCTCGGCGTCAGGGGCCTGCCCGAGCCTCGCTTCGCGGGCTGAGCCCTTCCCAACGGACATCACCATGACCAGCATGACCACCACCGGTACTGGCGCCCGCAGCGGCGCCGACTACATCGCCTCGCTGCGGGACGACCGCGCCGTCTGGATCGACGGCGAGCGCATCAAGGACGTCACGAAGGACCACCGCTTCCGCGGCGCTGTGCAGTCGATCGCCGATCTCTACGACCTTCAATGCGACCCGGCGCTGCGCGACCGGATGACCTTCGCCTCGCCGTCCTCCGGCAAGCCGGTCGGCCTGTCCTTCCTCCTGCCGCGCTCGGCCGAGGACCTGCGCCGCCGCCGCGACATGATGAAGACCTGGATGGATGCCGTGGGCGGCATGATGGGACGCACGCCGGACTTCCTCAACGTGATGGTCAGCGCCCATGCCTCGGCGCACGAGCTGTTCGCGGCGGGCGGCGAGCGCTTCGGCCGCAACATCACGAGCTATCACGAGCATATCCGCGAGAACGACCTGGCGCTGACCCACTCGCTGGTCTCGCCGGACATCGACAAGCGCAAGGCGATGTTCGAGCAGCCGGGCGAGATGGTGATGCGCGTGGTGCGCGAGACCGATGCCGGCATCCATGTCTCCGGCGCCCGCTCGGTGGCGACGCTGGGCCCGCTGGCCAATGAGGTGCTGATCATGCCGGCCGCGGCGAAGTTCCCGCTGGTGGAGGATGCCGAGGCCTATGCGGTCGGCTTCGCGGCCCGCATGGACACGCCCGGCATGAAGATGATCTGCCGCCCCTCGCTGCCGGCCAAGGGCCACTTCGCCAACGATCCGCTCAGCGCCCGCATGGACGAGATGGACGCGGTGATCTGGTTCGACAACGCGTTCATACCCTGGGAGCGCGTCTTCATGCACCGGAGCATCAAGGCGGTGGAGACGGCGATGAAGTCGCCCTCCGGGCCGCACGGCTCGCACCAGTCGGCCACGCGCTCGCTGGCGAAGATGGAGTTCCTGCTGGGCATCGCCTACAACCTGGCGGACGTCAACCACAGCCGCTTCCCCCAGGTGATGGTGCAGCTCTCGGAGCTGGTCGCCTTCGTCGAGACGCTGCGCGCGCTGCTGCGCGTGGCCGAGGTCGATTGCGTGCCCGGGCCCGGCGGCACCGTCGTGCCCTACGAGCAGCCGCTCAACGTCGTGCGCGCCCAGTACCCGGCCATGCATGCGCGGGCGCTGGAGATCCTGCAGTTGCTGGGCGCCGGCAACGTCGTGGTGGCGCCGAGCGTGGAGGACCTTCGCAGCGCATCGGGCCCGGCCATCGAGCGCTACTGCGCCGGTGCCGACATCCCGGCCGAACGCAAGATGCAGCTGATGCGCCTGGCCTGGGATGCGTCCTGCTCTTCCTTCGCCGGCCGGCAGAACCTCTACGAGAAGTTCTTCTCCGGCGACCCCTGGCGCAATGCACAGATCCGCGCCGAGCGCTACCCGGGCGCCCGCGAGGCGCAGGCCCGCGTGTGGGCCTTCCTCGATCGCAACGAGGAGTGGCAGGCGCGGATCAACGCTGACCTTCCGACAGCGGCCTAGGAGGCGCGATATGGCACGAATCCCCCTGTCGACCCCGGCCGACGATCCCGAGGCCTTCGCGCTGATTCACGCGAAGCGCAGCCACGCGCCGAACGCCGAGATCTTCCGCACGATCGCCATCTGCCCCGACATCCTCGCCGCCTTCATCCCGATGGCAGACGCGGTTCGCCAGGGCTACGGCATCGATCCGCGGCTTCGCGAGATGGCGATCGTGATGACCTGCCAGACGCTGGGCATCAGCTACGAACAGGACCGCCACTGGAACCGCGCGATCAGGGAGGGCGTGCCCAAGCGAAAGATGCAGGCGCTGTGGGATTTCGAGAAGAGCGAGCTGTTCACCGACCTGGAGCGGGCCGTGCTCCGGCTGGCGCGCGATGCCACGCGCGCGCCGGCGCAGGTCAGCGCCGAGGTGTGGAACGCCGTCCACGTCGAACTGGGCAGCCAGCAGAGCCTGGCGCTGCTGTTCAACATCGGTTGGTACAACCTGAGCGCCCGCCTGACCGGTCCGCTGGACCTCGGGGACGAGGCCGGCTTCGTGCGACTCTAACTTCGAGGTTCATCAGCATGCCGCTGCCCGCCCCCGTCTACTACCCGCCCTTCAACATCACCCGCACCAGCCACGCGATCATCACCTCGCGCGACCTGGAGAAGAGCCGCGACTTCTACGAACAGGTCGTCGGCCTGGTCCTGAGCGACGCCGATGCCGACACGCTCTGGTTCCGCGGCGTGGAGGAAGTCTGCCATCACAGCCTGGTCGTCAAGCGACGGAGCAGCGCGCCCGAAGCCGAGGCCGTGGGCTTTCGCGTGCTGACCGACGAGGAACTGGACAAGGTCGAGCACTTCTTCAGGTCCAGGGGCCTGCCGGCGCGCTGGATCGAAGTGCCGCACCAGGGCCGCACGCTCGCCGTCAGCGACCCGGCCGGCCTGCCGCTGCACATCTGCGCGACGATGACGACGAAGCCACGCGTCTACACGCAGTTCGAGAACTTCCGGGGCGGCGCGGCAATGCGCTTCGACCACTACCAGATCCAGGTCACCGACGTCCAGCAGCAGACCGACTTCTACGCGGAGATGGGCTTTCGCATCTCGGAGTACATGGCGCTCGACGACAAGCTGCTGGTGACCTTCATGTTCCGCAAGCCCGGCACGCAGGACATCGTCTTTCTCGAGAATCCCGGCCCGCGCCTGCACCACTTCGCCTACACGGTGAGCGACTCGCACAGCATCCTGCGGGCCTGCGACGTCGCCGGCAATATGGGCATGGGCGACGTGGTCGAGCGCGGCCCCGGGCGGCACGGCCCGGCGGGCGTGCTGTTCGTCTACCTGCGCGATCCCGATGGGCACCGGGTCGAGCTGTTCTGCGATCACTACCTGCTGATCGACAGCGAGGTCGAGCCGGTGCGCTGGGACGTGCGGGTGCCCGGCCTGACCTTGCGCTGGGGCCTGCCGCCGCAGGAATGCTGGTTCACCGAGGCCACGCGTTTCTCGGGCGTACCGGTCGCCGAGCTGGACGGCAGCCGGCCGCCGCTGGCGACGCTGGAGCGCTACCTGGCCGAGAAGGCGCTGGCGAGGGCCCGGTCATGAGCGCCTTCGACGGCCGCGCGCTGCGCGACGCCTTCGGCTCCTTCGCCACCGGCGTCACCATCGTCACCACGGCCGGGCCGGGCGCGGTCGACGTGGGCCTGACGGCCAACAGCTTCTCCTCGGTGTCGCTGGACCCGCCGATGGTGCTGTGGAGCCTGGCGCGCAGCGCCGCGAGCCTCGAGGCGTTTCGCTCGTGCGGGCATTTCGCGGTGCACATCCTGTCGGCCGAGCAGGAAGCGCTGTCCACGCGCTTCGCCAGCAAGGGCATCGACCGCTTCGAGGCCCTGGCCGTCGAACGCGGGCCTGGCGGCATCCCGCTGCTGCCGGGATGCATGGCCCGCTTCGCCTGCCGGCTGGCCTACCAGTACGAGGGCGGCGACCATGTGATCTTCGTCGGCGAGATCGTCGAGTTCAGCCATTCGGCGCGCAAGCCGCTGGTGTTCCATGGCGGGCGCTACGGCATGCTGCTGCCGCGGCAGGCCGGTCCTGCCGGCGAGCCCGGCAACCTGTCGACGGACGACCTGCTCTACCAGGTCTCCAATGCCTACTTCCGCACGCGGCAGGCCGTCGTCGAACAGCTCGCGCGCAAGGGCTGGACGGCCGAGGCCTATGCAGTGCTCAGCATCGCGGGCCAGGGAGAAGGCCTGGCCGTGCATGAGATTGTCGCTCGAAGCTGGCAACTGCGCGGCCAGCCGGTATCCGAAGACGCCGTGCGCCAGTTGATCGCACGCGGCCTGCTTCACGAGCCTGAGCCAGCCCGGCTCCGCCTGACGCCGGAAGGCCGCCTTGCCGTGATGGAACTCAGCGCTCTGCGCAAGGCAAGCGAGGCCGGGGTGCAGGGCGATCTCGATCCGAGCGAGGTACAGCTGCTGAAGCACCTGCTGGGCCGGCTGGAACTGCGATGAAGATCGCGCGCTACGGATCGGCCGCGGGGCCGGAGCGCTTCGGCGTCGTCGTCGCTGGCGGAATGCTGCTCGACGTCGCCAAGGCTGCGGCAGCCCGCTCCTGCACCCGCACGCCGGCTTCGGTGACAGCGCTGATCGAGGGCGGCCCCGCGGCCATGGACGCCACGCGCGACCTGCAGCAGTGGGCCGCGCCTCGCCTGGACCCGGGCTGGACCGATTCGCCCGACGAAGTGCGCTGGCTCACGCCGGTGCCGCCGCGCTCGATGATCTGCGCCGGCCGCAATTTCGGGCGCCACCGGCTGGAATCGGCCGGCAGCGGCGGCAAGTTCCACAGCGATTTCCCCACCGGCTTCATCAAGCTCGGGCGCACGCTGGTGCCGCACAGGTGCCAGGTCTTGCGTCCCCCCGATGTCCTGGACCTCGACTACGAGGCCGAGATTGCGCTGGTGCTGGGCCCGGGCAACGCTGTCTTCGGCTACACGATCTTCAACGACCTGTCGGCGCGCGAGTGGCAGTTGCGCGAGATGCACAACGGCATGATCCTGCTGGGCAAGAACTTCCCCGGCTTCGGCCCGCTGGGCCCGTACCTGCTCACGGCCGACGAGGTACCCGATCCCGCCGCCCTGGTCCTGTGGCTCAAGGTCAACGGCGAGCTGCGCCAGCGCTCCGACTGCCGCGACCTGATCTTCGGCTTCGACGAGCTGGTGGCCTTCTGGTCGCGCTGCGGCCTCGGGCCCGGCGACCTGATCGCCACCGGCACGCCCGGCGGCGTGGCCCTGCATCACAAGCCCGATCCGCGCGACTGGTACCTGAAGCCCGGCGACCACGTGCAGGCCGGCGTCGACGGCATCGGCGTGCTGGACACCTTCATCGTCTGACTGAACCCACCCCCTCCCATGAAGCTCTACCTGCTGCCCGGTGCCTGCTCGATCGGCATCCATGCCCTGCTCGCCGAGATCGGCAAGCCCTTCACGACCGAGAAGGCCGCGCGCGCCAACACGCCCGAATTCGACACCTACCGCCGCATCAACCCGAAGGGCAAGGTGCCCGCGCTGATCCGCGACGACGGCTCGCTGCTGACCGAGTTCCCGGTGATCGCGCTGTGGCTGGCCCGCATGAATCCGGAGCTGGGCCTGATCCCCACCGACATCGAGGGCGAGATCCGCGTGCTGGAGATGACCGAGTACCTGGTGTCGACGGTCCACATGCAGGGCTACACACGGCTGCGCCGGCCGGAGAAGTTCGCGCCCAGCGAGGCGGACCATGCGGCCGTCCGCGCCTTCGGCCTTGGCGTGTTCCAGGCCGGGCTGGATCGGGCGGAGCAGTTGCTCGAAGGCCGGGACTGGCTGTTCGGTGCGATGAGCATCGCCGACTTCGCGCTCTTCTACCTGGAGCATTGGGCCGTGGTGAACGCGCTCGGCTCGCCCGGCCCGCGCTGCCAGGCGCATCACGAGCGCCTCTGGTCGCGCCCCGCGATCCGCCACGCAATCGAATCGGAAACGGGGAGCGCGTGATGATGAGAGACCCGCTTCTGGGCCTGGACAGCGACCCGGTCGAGACCGACGAGTGGCGCGCCGCGCTGCTGTCCGTGCTGCAAGCCTCCGGCCCGCAACGAGCCCGCGAGCTGATGGACATGCTGGCCGCGATGGCCCGCGAGCCGGCCGTGGGCTGGCAGCCGGCTCACGGCACGCCCTATGTCAACACGATCCCCGTGGCGCAGCAGCCGCCCTTCCCCGGCGATCTCGCGATCGAGGAGCGCCTGGCCTCGCTGATGCGCTGGAACGCGCTGGCCATGGTCGTGCGGGCCAACCAGGCCTATGGCGAGCTGGGTGGCCACATCGCCAGCTATGCCAGCGCGGCCGACCTGTTCGAGGTGGGCTTCAACCACTTCTTCCGCGCCGGCGAGCGGGCGGACCTGGTGTTCTTCCAGCCGCATTCGGCGCCGGGCGTCTATGCGCGCGCCTTCCTCGAGGGCCGGCTCGACGAAGAGCAGCTGGCCCGCTACCGGCAGGAGCTGAGCGGCCGTGGCCTCAGCAGCTACCCGCACCCGTGGCTGATGCCGGACTTCTGGCAGTTCCCCACC
>NZ_LYVQ01000067.1 GCF_001984095.1 Pelomonas sp. KK5 | reverse complement strand
GCTCGGCCAGCCCGAGGTTGTGGGCGTAAAAGGTCTCGCCCGCTACGTCAGCGCGCTGCACAAGCCGGTCGGCAGCGAGCGCATCGCGGTGACCTCGTCCGGCGTCAACGCGCTGATGGTCGCGATGCAGGCGCTGGTGTCGCCGGGCGACGAGGTGGTGGCCGTCGTGCCGCTGTGGCCAAACCTGGTGGCACAGGCGGCGATCATGGGCGCGCGGGTGAAGCGCGTCTCGCTAACGCCGAAACTCGGCGCATGGGGCCTGGATCTCCAGCACCTGCTCGACGCGATCTCGCCGGCCACGAAGGTGTTGATCGTCAACGCCCCGAACAATCCGACCGGCTGGACGCTCTCCCGCGCCGAGCAGCAGGCGCTGCTCGCGCACTGCCGCCGCACCGGCACCTGGATCGTCGCCGACGAGGTCTACGAGCGGCTCTACTACGCCGCGCCCTGTGCCCCCAGCTTCCTCGACGTGGCCGAGCCTGACGACCGCCTGATCGTCATCCACAGCTTCTCGAAGAGTTTCCTGATGACCGGCTGGCGCCTGGGCTGGATGGTGCTGCCGCCGGCGCTGCTGGACGGCGTGGCCAAGCTGCTGGAATTCAACACCTCCTGCGCGCCGGTGTTCGTGCAGCGGGGCGCGCTGGCTGCGCTAGACATCGCCGACGACTTCGTGCCGCAACTGGCGGCCCGCATGCGCCACTGCCGCGACACGCTGCTGCCGCTGCTGCAGGCGCTGCCGGGTGTCGAGGTGCGGCCGCCGCTGGGCGGCATGTATGCCTTCTTCCGCCTGGCCGGGCAGGACGACTCGCTGGCGCTGGCGAAGCGCCTCGTCACCGAGGCGGGCCTGGGCCTGGCGCCGGGCGCGGCCTTCGGCGACGAAGGGGAGGGTTGGCTGCGCTGGTGCTTCGCTTCGCGTGACCCGCAGCGCCTCGTGGACGGGGTCGGTCGACTGAGATCGTTTCTCGGTCTATAATCCGTCGGTTCTGCCCGTTACGGGTGGGATGTAGCAAGCACGGTGGGAGTCGGTTTCACTCCCATTCGCAAGTTAAACCTATGGAAACCGTCTGTGATCGGCGCAGCCTGGCTGCCTGTTCCAGCGGCTTTTCCGCTCACAAACTGGAACATCGATATGTCGATCAACAAGGCTGAAATCGTTCAAGCCAACGCCCGCGCCGCCAACGACACCGGTTCGCCGGAAGTCCAGGTCGCTCTGCTGACCGCGCGCATCAACATGCTGACCCCGCACTTCAAGACCCACGCCAAGGACCACCACGGTCGTCGCGGTCTGCTGAAGATGGTCAACACCCGCAAGAGCCTGCTGGCCTACCTGAAGCGCAAGGACGCCGACCGTTACGTCGCGCTGATCCAGAAGCTGGGCCTGCGCAAGTAATTTGCGGCCATGAACGAAGAGCCTGTCTGGTCCTGCCAGTACAGGCTCTTTGCATTTGAAGTATTTCAACGAGGAGTTGGGCTGACGTGACGCTGCTGTGTCATTCCACGGATCCGGAGATCCGTGGAATGGCATTGCGTCAAACCCAGACTGCTCCCTCAACCAAGAAGCACAAGGAGAAAAGCAATGACGACGAGCATGTTCAACAAGATCACCAAGACCTTCCAATGGGGCCCGCATTCGGTCCGCATGGAAACCGGCGAGATCGCCCGCCAGTCGAGCGGCGCCGTGCTGGTGGACATCGAAGGCACCGTGGTGCTGGCCACCGTGGTCGCCAAGTCCGAAGCCAAGGCCGGCCAGGACTTCTTCCCGCTGACCGTCGACTACATCGAGAAGACCTACGCCGCCGGCAAGATCCCGGGCAGCTTCTTCAAGCGTGAAGGCCGCCCGAGCGAGCTGGAGACGCTGACCAGCCGCCTGATCGACCGCCCGATCCGCCCGCTGTTCCCGGAAGGCTTCTTCAACGAAGTGCAGGTCGTCATCCACGTCCTGTCGCTGAACCCTGAAGTGCAGGCCGACATCGCCGCGATGATCGCCTCGTCGGCCGCGCTGGCCGTCTCCGGCATCCCCTTCGCCGGCCCGATCGGCGCCGCGCGCGTGGGCTATGTCAACGGCGAGTACGTGCTGAACCCGGGCAAGACCGAGCTGGCCAACTCCAAGATGGACCTGGTCGTCGCCGGCACCGAAGCCGCCGTGCTGATGGTCGAGTCCGAAGCCGACGCGCTGTCCGAAGAAGTGATGCTGGCTGCCGTGGTCTATGGCCACGACATGGGCAAGGTCGCGATCAACGCGATCCACGAACTGGTGCGCGACGGCGGCAAGCCGGTGTGGGACTGGAAGGCCCCGGCCAAGGACGAAGCCTTCATCGGCAAGGTCAACGCGCTGGCCGAAGGCCCGCTGCGCGAGGCTTACCAGATCCGCTCCAAGCAGGCCCGCACGCAAGCCTGCCGCGTGGCGACGGCTAACGTCTTCGCTGCACTGACCGCCGAAGGCACCGCCTTCGACAAGGTGGAAGTGGAAGGCCTGCTGTTCGAGATCGAAGCCCGCATCGTGCGTGGCCAGATCCTGGCCGGCGAGCCGCGCATCGACGGCCGCGACACCCGCACCGTCCGCGCCATCGAGATCCGCAACAGCGTGCTGCCGCGCACCCACGGCTCGGCCCTGTTCACCCGCGGCGAGACGCAGGCCCTGGTCGTCGCCACGCTGGGCACGGACCGCGACGCGCAGCGCATCGACGCGCTGGCCGGCGAGTTCGAAGACCGCTTCATGCTGCACTACAACATGCCCCCGTTCGCCACCGGCGAGACGGGCCGCGTGGGTTCGCCCAAGCGCCGCGAGATCGGCCACGGCCGCCTGGCCAAGCGCGCGCTGGTCGCGATGCTGCCGAGCAAGGAAGACTTCCCGTACTCGGTGCGCGTGGTCTCGGAAATCACCGAGTCCAACGGCTCCTCGTCGATGGCTTCGGTCTGCGGCGGCTGCCTGGCACTGATGGATGCCGGCGTGCCGATGAAGGCCCACGTGGCCGGCATCGCCATGGGCCTGATCAAGGACGGCAACCGCTTCGCCGTGCTGACCGACATCCTGGGTGACGAAGATCACCTGGGCGACATGGACTTCAAGGTGGCCGGCACGACCGGCGGCATCACCGCCCTGCAGATGGACATCAAGATCCAGGGCATCACCAAGGAAATCATGCAGGTCGCGCTGGCGCAGGCCAAGGAAGCCCGCCTGCACATCCTCGACAAGATGGTCGAAGCCATGGGTACGGCCAACACCGAGGTGTCGCAGTTCGCGCCGCGCCTGTACACGATGAAGATCAACCCGGAGAAGATCCGTGACGTGATCGGCAAGGGCGGCGCCACCATCCGTGCGCTGACCGAAGAAACGGGCACGACGATCGACATCGGCGAAGACGGCACGATCACCATCGCCTCGACCGACGCGGAGAAGGCCGAGCACGCCAAGAAGCGCATCGCCGAGATCACCGCCGAAGTGGAAGTGGGCAAGGTCTACGAAGGCCCGATCACCAAGATCCTGGACTTCGGTGCCCTGGTGAACCTGCTGCCGGGCAAGGACGGCCTGCTGCACATCAGCCAGATCGCCCACCAGCGCGTGGAGAAGGTCACCGACTTCCTGAGTGAAGGCCAGATCGTCAAGGTCAAGGTGCTGGAGACGGACGAGAAGGGTCGTATCAAGCTGTCGATGAAGGCGCTGATCGATCGCGAAGCCGCGCCGGTGCAAGCCGCTCCGGAAGCCGATCACCACAACTGATCGGCACGACGCCGCCGCTTCACGATGAAAGCCATCGCCATCACCCAGTTCGGCAAGCCCGAGGTGCTGCAGATCGAGGCAAGGCCTGACCCTATCGCAGGCGTTGGGGAGTGCCTGATCGCTGTGCGCGCCTACGGCATCAATCGTCCGGATGTTCTTCAGCGCAAGGGTCACTACCCGCCGCCGAAGGGCGCCAGCGACCTGCCGGGTCTGGAGGTGGCGGGCACCATCGTGGCGGGCGATGCGCAGCAACTGGCTGCGGCCGGCCTGAAGGTCGGCGATGCGGTCTGTGCGCTGGTCGCTGGCGGCGGCTATGCCGAGCTGTGCACTGCGCCGATCGGCCAGTGCCTGCCGGTGCCCAATGGCTGGAGCTTCGCTGAAGCCGCCAGCCTGCCGGAGACCTTCTTCACCGTCTGGTCCAACGTGTTCGACCGCGCGCAGTTCAAGGCGGGCGAATCGATCCTGATCCACGGCGGCACCAGCGGCATCGGCGTCACGGCACTGCAACTGGCCAAGGCCTTCGACGCGAGCCAGGTGATCGTCACCGTCGGCAATGCGGCCAAGGCCGAGGCCTGCCTGAAGCTCGGCGCCGATGTGGCGATCGACTACAAGCAGCAGGACTTCGTCGCCGAGGTGCAGAAGGCCACCGGTGGCCGCGGCGTCGACGTGATCCTGGACATGGTGGCCGGCAGCTATGTCGAGCGCAATGTGCAGGCGCTGGCGATCGACGGCCGTGCCGCCGTGATCGCGGTGCAGGGCGGGGTGGAAGCGAAGTTCGATGCCGGCCTGCTGCTGCGCAAGCGGCTGACGATCATCGCGTCGACGCTGCGCCCGCGGCCGGTCGAGTTCAAGGCCGCGATCGCGCAGCAGTTGCGCGAGAAGGTCTGGCCGCTGCTGGAATCGCGCCGCATCGCGCCGATCATCTACCGTGAACTGAAGGCGGAGCAGGCGGCCGAGGCCCATGCCCTGATGGAGTCCGGCGAGCACGTCGGCAAGATTGTCCTGACCTGGTAAAGCAGAACACTACGCCTATGCGAAAGAAACTCGTCGTCGGCAACTGGAAGATGAATGGCAGCCGCGCGGCCAATGCCGTGCTGCTGGCCGGGCTGAGGGAAGCGGGCCCGTGGAGCGCCGATGTGGCGGTCTGCGTGCCGTTCCCGTACATCACCGAGACCGCGCTGGCCCTGACCGGCACGCAGCTCGCCTACGGCTCGCAGGATTGCTCGGCGCACGAGCAGGGCGCGTACACCGGCGAGGTCTCCTCGCTGATGCTGCACGACCTGGGCTGCCGCTATGCGATCGTCGGCCACTCGGAGCGCCGCGCCTATCACCACGAGAGCGATCAACTGGTGGCCGACAAGGCCAAGGCCGCGCTGGCGCACGGCGTGACGCCGATCGTCTGCGTCGGCGAGACGCTGGCCGAGCGTGAGGCGGGGCAGACCGAGGTGGTCGTCAAGCGCCAGCTGGCCGCGGTGATCCACACGCTCACGCATTGCATCGGCGAGATCGTGCTGGCCTACGAGCCGGTGTGGGCGATCGGCACCGGCCTCACGGCCACGCCGGAGCAGGCGCAAGCGGTGCATGCCGTGCTGCGCACGCAACTGCATGCCGCCACGCAGAAGAGCGATGCGATGCGCATCCTCTACGGCGGCAGCATGAAGGCGGACAACGCCGTGGCGTTGCTGGGCCAGCCCGACATCGACGGCGGCCTGATCGGCGGCGCGAGCCTCAAGGCCGCGGATTTCGCCGCGATCTGCCGGGCTGCCGGTTAACTAGAGAAAAGAATTCCCTGGAGTTTGTTAAATGCAATTTGTCTCGAATCTGATTCTGGTTTTGCAACTGCTGAGCGCGCTGGCCATCATCGGCCTGGTGCTGGTGCAGCATGGCAAGGGCGCTGACATGGGTGCCTCCTTCGGCAGCGGCGCCTCGGGCAGCCTGTTCGGCGCCACTGGCAGTGCGAACTTCCTGTCGCGCAGCACGGCCGTCGCAGCGACGATCTTCTTCTGCTGCACGCTGGGCCTGGCCTATCTGTCCAACCATCGCGGCGGTGCGGCTGCCTCGGATAACGGTCCGATTCAGCGCAGTGCGCCGATCGTGGCGCCGGCTCCGGCGGCCTCGGGTGCAGGTGCCATTCCGGGTGCTGCGCCTGCTGTCGTGGCGCCTGCATCGGCGGCCGCTTCCGGCGCCAACTGATCGTGTTGGTGCGGCGGTCTGACGCGTTGTGCGCAGACCGCTATTTTTGGTGCGTCTTCCTCGGGACCCCAAAAATTTCGGTATAGAATTCAAGGCTGTTCTGACAAGCAATCCTCAAGCAAATCGGAACACGGAAAGCGACTTGCGGTCGTGGTGAAATTGGTAGACACGCTATCTTGAGGGGGTAGTGGCGAAAGCTGTGCGAGTTCGAGTCTCGCCGACCGCACCAGATTTGATCGGTTAGGATTCGCGGGTTTGTTTCTTGCAAGCCTGAGAGTGACTGGCCGGGGCGCCCTGGTCCATCGAAGGAAGAAGTGAGAACCCTTCGAGGCAGGGAGACAAGGCGGGCGCAGTCCGTAGGCGATACGAGTTATCGCAAACGGCGCGCCCTTTCCTTTTGTGGAATCGAAATCATTGCTGTTGTGTAGCCTGCAGGCTGCTAACGGCGAAAACGAGCAGCGTGACCTTATGAACCTGGATCAGTACCTCCCCGTCATCCTCTTCATCCTGGTCGGCGTCGGCGTCGGTGTGGCGCCTCAGGTGCTCGGCTTCCTGCTCGGCCCGCGCAAGCCGGACGCCGCCAAGAACTCTCCGTACGAATGCGGCTTCGAGGCCTTCGAAGACGCGCGGATGAAGTTCGACGTCCGCTACTACCTGATCGCCATCCTCTTCATCCTCTTTGACCTGGAAATCGCCTTCCTGTTCCCCTGGGCCGTCGTGCTCAAGGAAATCGGCGCGGTGGGCTTCTGGTCGATGATGAGTTTCCTGACCATCCTCGTGCTGGGCTTCGTCTACATGTGGAAAAAGGGCGCCCTGGATTGGGAATGAGCCTGGCGGTCTGAACGAATAGAAAGAAGCTTGCAATGGGTATTGAAGGCGTCATGAAAGAAGGCTTCGTCACCACCTCGGTCGACAAGCTGATCAACTGGTCCAAGACCGGTTCCCTCTGGCCGATGACCTTCGGCCTTGCCTGCTGTGCCGTCGAGATGATGCACGCGGGCGCTGCGCGTTATGACATCGACCGCTTCGGCATGTTGTTCCGCCCCAGCCCCCGCCAGTCGGACCTGATGATCGTGGCCGGCACGCTGTGCAACAAGATGGCGCCGGCGCTGCGCAAGGTCTACGACCAGATGGCCGAGCCGCGCTGGGTGCTCTCGATGGGCTCCTGCGCCAACGGTGGCGGCTACTACCACTACAGCTACTCGGTGGTGCGCGGCTGCGACCGCATCGTGCCGGTGGACGTTTACGTGCCCGGCTGCCCGCCGACGGCCGAGGCGCTGCTCTACGGCATCCTGCAACTGCAGGCCAAGATCCGCCGCGAAAACACGATCGCCCGCTGAACATGACGACGACTCCTACCCTCGACACGCTGAAGGCGTCGCTGGAAGCCGCGCTCGGTGAGCAGATCCAGAGCATCAAGAACGAACTCGGCGAGCTGACGGTCACCGTCAAGGCTGCGGGTTATGAGGCCGCCGCGAAGACGCTGCGCGACCACCCTGAGCTCGCCTTCGAGCAACTGGTGGACCTCTGCGGCCTGGACTACAGCGACTACGGCAACGGCGCGAGCCCGGTGGCCGAGGGCCCGCGCTTCGGCGTGGTCTCGCACCTGCTGTCGATCAGCAAGAACCAGCGCCTGCGCCTGAAGGTGCTGTGCCCGGACGACGAGCTGCCGCTGGTGGCCTCGGTGACGCCGATCTGGAACTCGGCCAACTGGTTCGAGCGCGAGGCCTTCGACCTCTACGGCATCATCTTCGAAGGCCACGAGGACCTGCGCCGCATCCTGACCGACTACGGCTTCATCGGCCACCCGATGCGCAAGGACTTCCCGACCTCGGGCAACGTCGAGATGCGCTACGACGCCGATGCCAAGCGCGTGATCTACCAGCCGGTCACCATCGAGCCGCGTGAGATCACGCCGCGCGTGATCCGCGAAGACAACTACGGCGGGCTGTAAACCATGGCCGACATCAAGAACTACACCCTCAACTTCGGTCCGCAACACCCGGCCGCGCACGGCGTGCTGCGCCTGGTGCTGGAGCTCGACGGCGAGATCATCCAGCGCGCCGACCCGCACATCGGCCTGCTGCACCGCGCCACCGAGAAGCTGGCCGAGAGCAAGACCTTCATCCAGTCGCTGCCCTATATGGACCGTCTCGACTACGTGTCGATGATGTCCAACGAGCACGCCTACTGCCTGGCCATCGAGAAGATGATGGGCATCGAGGTGCCGCTGCGCGCGCAGTACATCCGCGTGATGTTCGGCGAGCTGACCCGCATCCTGAACCACCTGCTGTGGTTGGGCGCGCACGGCATCGACTGCGGCGCGATGAACATCCTGATCTACTGCTTCCGCGAGCGGGAAGACATCTTCGACATGTACGAAGCGGTCTCCGGCGCGCGCATGCACGCGGCCTACTTCCGTCCGGGCGGCGTCTACCGCGACCTGCCGGACTCGATGCCGCAGTACAAGGTCAGCAAGATCAAGAACGCGAAGACCATCGCGCAGATGAACGAGAACCGCCAGGGCTCGCTGCTGGACTTCATCGAGGACTTCGCGAACCGCTTCCCGAAGAACGTCGACGACTACGAGACGCTGCTGACCGACAACCGGATCTGGAAGCAGCGCACGGTGGGCATCGCCGTCGTGTCGCCCGAGCGCGCGCTGAACCTGGGCTTCTCCGGCCCGATGCTGCGCGGCTCCGGCATCGCCTGGGACCTGCGCAAGAAGCAGCCCTACGACGTCTACGACAAGATGGACTTCGACATCCCGGTCGGCACCGAGGGCGACACCTACGACCGCTACTGCGTGCGCGTGGAGGAGATGCGCCAGTCCAACCGCATCGTGCAGCAGTGCGTGAAGTGGCTGAAGGCCAACCCCGGCCCGGTGATCACCGACAACCACAAGGTGGCGCCGCCGGCCCGTGTCGACATGAAGTCGAACATGGAAGAGCTGATCCACCACTTCAAGCTGTTCACGGAAGGCTTCCGCGTGCCGGAAGGCGAGGCCTACGCCGCCGTCGAGCACCCGAAGGGCGAGTTCGGCATCTACATCGTCAGCGACGGCGCCAACAAGCCCTATCGCCTGAAGATCCGCGCCCCGGGCTTCCCGCATCTGGCCGCGCTGGACGAGATGGCCAAGGGCCACATGATTGCCGACGCCGTGGCCGTGATCGGCACGATGGACATTGTTTTCGGTGAGATCGACCGATGAGTGATCAACAGTACGTTCTGAGCGAAGCCACCGCCGCGCGCTTCGCCCGCGAAGTGGCGAAGTACCCCGCGGAAGGCAAGCAGTCGGCCGTGATGGCCTGCCTGTCCATCGTCCAGCAGGAAGAGGGCTTCGTCGCCCGTTCCGCGGAAGACGCGATCGCCGCCTACCTCGGCATGCCGGCCATCGCCGTCTACGAGGTGACGACCTTCTACAACATGTACAACCAGAAGAAGGTCGGGCAGTTCAAGCTGAACGTCTGCACCAACCTGCCGTGCCAGCTGCGCGACGGGCAGAAGGCGCTGGAACACCTGTGCACGAAGCTGGGCGTCGAGATGGGCGGGACCACCGCCGACGGCGTCTTCACCGTGCAGCAGAGCGAGTGCCTGGGCGCCTGCGCCGACGCGCCGGTGATGCTGGTCAACGACCGCCAGATGTGCAGCTTCATGAGCCACCAGCGCCTGGACGAGCTCGTCGACGTGCTGCGTGCCAACGCTGCCCCGAACAACTGAGGGATCGGAAACATGCTGGACCTCTCGAAGTTTCAAGCCAAGGGCGTTGAAACCTGCTTCCACGATCGGCACATCGGTGCGCAGATCTATGACGGCCTCAACGGCAGCAACTGGGGCATCAAGGACTACATCGCCCGCGGCGGCTACCAGGCCCTGCGCAAGATCCTGACCGGCGAAGGCACGGCTGAAGGCACGCCGCTGACGTCTGATCAGGTCATCGCCGAAGTCAAGGCCTCGGGCCTGCGCGGCCGCGGCGGTGCGGGCTTCCCGACCGGCCTGAAGTGGAGCTTCATGCCCCGCCAGTTCCCGGGCGCGAAGTACCTGGTCTGCAACTCGGACGAAGGCGAGCCGGGTACCTGCAAGGACCGCGACATCCTGATGTTCAACCCGCACATCGTCATCGAAGGCATGGCCATCGCCGCCTTCGCGATGGGCATCCAGGTCGGCTACAACTACATCCACGGCGAGATCTTCGAGGTCTACGAGCGCTTCGAGGCAGCCCTGGAAGAGGCACGCGCCGCCGGCTTCCTCGGCGACAAGATCCTGGGCTCGAACTTCTCGTTCCAGCTCCACGCGTTCCACGGCTTCGGCGCCTACATCTGCGGTGAAGAGACCGCGCTGCTCGAATCGCTGGAAGGCAAGAAGGGCCAGCCGCGCTTCAAGCCGCCGTTCCCGGCCAGCTTCGGCCTGTACGGCAAGCCCACGACGATCAACAACACCGAGACCTTCGCCGCGGTGCCCTGGATCATCCGCAACGGCGGCCAGCCCTACCTGGAGATCGGCAAGCCGAACAACGGCGGCACCAAGATCTTCTCAGTCAGCGGCGACGTCGAGAAGCCCGGCAACTACGAGATCCCGCTGGGCACTCCCTTCAGCAAGCTGCTGGAGCTGGCCGGCGGTGTGCGCAAGGGCCGCACGCTGAAGGCGGTGATCCCCGGCGGTTCGTCCGCCCCGGTGCTGACGGCCGAGGCGATGATGAACTGCACGATGGACTATGACTCCATCGCCAAGGCCGGCTCGATGCTGGGCTCGGGCGCCGTCATCGTGATGGACGACTCGCGCTGCATGGTCGAGAGCCTGCTGCGCCTGGCCTATTTCTACGCCCACGAGAGCTGCGGCCAGTGCACGCCCTGCCGCGAAGGCACGGGCTGGATGCACCGCGTGATCGAGCGCATCTACCACGGCAAGGGCAAGGCCTCGGACCTGGACCTGCTGAACTCGGTGGCCGACAACATCCAGGGCCGCACGATCTGCGCGCTGGGCGATGCCGCCGCGATGCCGGTGCGCGCCATGATCAAGAACTTCAAGCCCGAATTCGTGAAGATGATCGAGGCTGCCCAAGGCGCCAAGCAAGCAGCCTGATCGGAACTAAAAAATGGTTGAAATCGAACTCGACGGTCAGAAGGTAGAGGTCCTGGAAGGCAGCATGGTGATGCATGCGGCCGAGAAGGCCGGTGCCTACATTCCGCACTTCTGCTACCACAAGAAGCTCTCCATCGCCGCCAACTGCCGCATGTGCCTGGTGGACGTGGAGAAGGCGCCCAAGCCGATGCCGGCCTGCGCCACGCCGGTGACGCAGGGCATGATCGTCCGCACCAAGAGCGACAAGGCGGTCAAGGCCCAGCAGGGCGTCATGGAATTCCTGCTGATCAACCACCCGCTGGACTGCCCGATCTGCGACCAGGGCGGCGAGTGCCAGCTGCAGGATCTGGCCGTGGGCTACGGCAGCGGCAAGAGCCGCTACACCGAAGAGAAGCGCGTCGTCTTCCACAAGAACGTCGGCCCGCTGATCTCGATGGAAGAGATGAGCCGCTGCATCCACTGCACCCGCTGCGTGCGCTTCGGCCAGGAAGTGGCCGGCGTGATGGAGCTGGGCATGGCCCACCGCGGCGAGCACAGCGAGATCCAGACCTTCGTCGGCCGCTCGGTCGATTCGGAGCTGTCGGGCAACATGATCGACATCTGCCCGGTCGGCGCGCTGACCAGCAAGCCCTTCCGCTACAGCGCCCGCACCTGGGAGCTGTCGCGCCGCAAGAGCGTGGCCCCGCACGATTCCACCGGCGCCAACCTGATCGTCCAGGTCAAGGGCCAGCAGGTGATGCGCGTCGTCCCGCTGGAGAACGAAGACGTCAACGAATGCTGGATCGCCGACCGCGACCGCTTCTCGTACGAGTCGCTGAACGGCGACCAGCGCGTCACCGCGCCGATGATCAAGCAGGGCGGCGCCTGGAAGCAGGTCGACTGGTCCACCGCGCTGGAATACGTCGCCAACGGCCTGAAGCTGGTCAAGGCCGAGCACGGCGCGGCCGCCATCGGCGCGCTGGCCACCGGCCACAGCACGGTCGAAGAACTGCATTTGCTGGCCAAGCTGGTCCGCGGCATCGGCAGCGGCAACGTCGACTACCGCCAGCGCCATGCGGACTTTGCCAATGTGGCGCCGGCCGGCTCCGCGCAGTGGCTGGGCACCTCGATCGCCTCGCTGTCCGAAGTGGACCGCGCGCTGGTCGTCGGTTCCTTCCTGCGCAAGGACCATCCGCTGTTCGCGCAGCGCCTGCGCCAGGCGGCCCGCCGCGGCGCCAAGATCTCGGCCATCGTCGGTGGCGAGGAAGACTGGCTGATGCGGGTCGCCAACCGCATCGTGTCGGCGCCGAGCGCCTGGCTGCAGTCGCTGGCCGACGTGGCTGCCGCGATCGCCGCGAGCAACGGTGTCGCCGCTCCCGCCGCCGGTGAAGCGACCGACGCCGCCAAGGCCGTCGCCGCCTCGCTGCTGTCGGGCGCCAAGAAGGTCGTGCTGCTGGGCAATGCCGCCGCGCAGCATCCGCAGGCAGCGAGCCTGCTGGCCCTGGCCAACTGGATCGCCGCGCAGACGGGTGCTTCGGTCGGCTACCTGACCGAAGCCGCCAACACCGTCGGCGCGCAACTGGTCAAGTTCCTGCCTTCGGACGGCGGCCTGAACGCCGGCCAGATGCTGGCGGGCGACAAGCTGAAGGCCGTGCTGCTGCTGAACACCGATCCGGTGCTCGACAGCGCCAATGCCGCCGCAGCCGCCAAGGCATTGAACGCCGCCGAGATGGTCGTCGTGATGAGCCCGTTCAAGACCGGTCTCGAATACGCGGACGTGATCCTGCCGACCGCGCCGTTCACCGAGACCTCGGGCACCTTCGTCAACGCCGAGGGCCGCGCGCAGAGCTTCGTCGGCGTCGTCAAGCCGCTGGCCGAGACCCGTCCGGGCTGGAAGATCCTGCGCGTGCTGGGCAACCTGCTGGCGCTGGACGGCTTCGAGCAGGAAAGCTCCGAGCAGGTGAAGACCGAGGCGCTGGGCGTGGGCAGCGATTTCGCCGGCCGCCTGAGCAATGCGACGGGTGCGTCGATCCAGGCCGTTAGCACCAACGGCGGCATCGAGCGCCTGGCCAACGTGCCGATCTACGCCACCGACGCGCTGGTCCGCAACTCGACCTCCCTGCAGCTGACGACCGACGCCAAGACGGCCGCCGTCGCCGGCATCCCGTCGGCGCTGTGGACGCAACTGGGCTTGATCGAGGGCGCCCGCGTCCGCATCACGCAGGACGGCGCCGGCGCCGCTGAACTGGCCGCCAAGCTCGACGCCAGCCTGCCGGCCAACGTGGTCCGCGTGCCGGCCGGCCTGGCCGAGACCGCCGCGCTGGGTTCGATGTTCGGCGCGCTGAACCTCAGCAAGGCCTGATCGCGAGGAACAAGAACAATGATCGACACCCTCTACAACACCGGCGCCGCCCACCTGGGCGCCTTCTGGCCGGTGATCTGGACGCTGATCAAGATCATCGTCGTCGTCGCGCCGCTGATGGGCTGCGTGGCCTACCTGACGCTGTGGGAGCGCAAGGCCATCGGTTGGTCGCAGATCCGTCCGGGCCCGAACCGCGTCGGCCCCTGGGGCCTGCTGACCCCGATCGCCGATGCGGTGAAGCTGATCTTCAAGGAGATCATCGTCCCGGCCAAGGCGAACAAGGGCCTGTTCTTTCTCGGCCCGATCATGACCATCATGCCGGCGCTGGCCGCCTGGGTGGTCGTGCCCTTCGGCCCCGACGTGGCGCTGGCCAACATCAACGCCGGCCTGCTGTTCCTGATGGCCATCACCTCGCTCGAGGTCTATGGCGTGATCATCGCCGGCTGGGCCTCGAACTCGAAGTACGCCTTCCTCGGCGCGCTGCGCGCCTCCGCGCAGATGGTCAGTTATGAGATCGCCATGGGCTTCGCCCTGGTGATCGTGCTGATGGTCTCGGGCTCGCTGAACATGAGCGAGATCGTGATGGGGCAGGGCAGGGGTATCGCCGCCTCGCATGGCGCCTCGATCTTCTCGTGGAACTGGCTGCCGCTGTTCCCGATCTTCATCGTCTACTTCGTCTCCGGCCTGGCCGAAACGAACCGCCACCCGTTCGACGTGGTGGAAGGCGAATCGGAAATCGTCGCCGGCCACATGATCGAGTACTCGGGCATGGCCTTCGCGATGTTCTTCCTGGCCGAATACGCCAACATGATCCTGGTCTCGATCCTGGCCGTGACCATGTTCCTCGGCGGCTGGCTGCCCCCGTTCGACTTCCTGGCCTTCATCCCGGGCTGGATCTGGCTCGGCATCAAGACCTTCGTCGTCGTGACCACCTTCCTGTGGGTCCGCGCCACCTTCCCGCGCTACCGCTACGACCAGATCATGCGTCTGGGTTGGAAGATCTTCATTCCCGTGACTCTGGTCTGGCTGGTCGTCGTAGGCTTGTGGATCCAGTCTCCGTTCAACATCTGGAACTGATTCCGATGTCTACAGCTACTTCTATCAAGGACTTCGCCAAGAGCTTCCTGCTCCTGGAGCTGTTCAAGGGCATGGCCCTGACCGGGCGGCATTTCCTGTCGCGCAACATCACCGTGCAATTCCCGGAAGAGAAGACGCCGCTGTCTCCGCGCTTCCGCGGCCTGCATGCGCTGCGCCGCTACGAGAACGGCGAAGAGCGCTGCATCGCCTGCAAGCTGTGCGAAGCGGTCTGCCCGGCCATGGCCATCACGATCGAGTCCGATGTGCGTGAGGACGGCTCGCGCCGCACCACGCGCTACGACATCGACCTGACCAAGTGCATCTTCTGCGGCTTCTGCGAAGAGAGCTGCCCGGTGGATTCGATCGTCGAGACCGACATCTTCGAATACCACGGCGAGAAGCGCGGCGACCTGTACTTCACCAAGGACATGCTGCTGGCCGTCGGCGACAAGTACGAGCCCCGCATCGCCGCACAGAAGGAGGCCGATGCCAAGTACCGCTGAGGTTACTTACGAGTAACCCCGGTGTGACTTGAGCACAAGGACACCCCATGGACATCACGACCGTTCTGTTCTACCTCTTCTCGGCCGTCCTGCTCGGCTCGTCGTTCCGTGTGATCACGGCGCGCTCGACCGTGCACTCGGCCCTGTTCCTGATCCTGGCCTTCTTCAACGCCTCCTGCATCTGGATGCTGCTGAAGGCCGAGTTCCTGGCCATCGCGCTGGTGCTGGTCTATATCGGCGCCGTGATGGTGCTGTTCCTGTTCGTCGTGATGATGCTGGACATCAGCAGCGACCAGGCGACGAACATCCGCGAGGGCTTCTGGAAGCACCTGCCGCTGGCCCTGTGCGTCGGCGCCTTCATCGCGCTGGAGATGGCGATGGTGCTGATGGGCGGCTTCCGCCTCAGCGACGCGCCGAACCTGGATGCCGCCGCCGTCAAGCTCGGCAACACCAAGCTGCTGGGCGTGGCCATCTACACCCAGTACCTGTATCCGCTGGAAGTGGCGGCCGTGCTGCTGCTGGTGGGCGTGATCGCCGCCATCGCGCTGACGCTGCGGGCCCGCAAGGACTCGCGCAGCCAGAACGCCTCCGAGCAGGTGCGCGTGAAGAAGGGCGACCGCCTGAAGATCGTCAAGATGGCGCCGACCCTGCCTGTGCAGCCCGCTGCCGAAGACAACAAGGGAGCCGCATGATGGGCGCCGCATTGACCCTCGGACATTTCCTGACGCTGGGCGCGATCCTGTTCGCGCTGTCGGTGATCGGCATCTTCCTGAACCGCAAGAACCTGATCGTGCTGCTGATGGCAATCGAGCTGATGCTGCTGGCGGTGAACCTGAACTTCGTGGCCTTCTCGCACTACCTCGGCGATACGGCCGGCCAGGTGTTCGTGTTCTTCATCCTGACCGTGGCGGCCGCCGAATCGGCGATCGGCCTGGCCATCCTGGTCGTGCTGTTCCGCAATCGCGAGTCGATCAACGTCGAGGAACTCGACGCGCTGAAGGGATAACAACAAGATGTCCGCAACCCTTTCCGCAAACATGCTGCTCGCGGTGCCGATGGCGCCGCTCGTCGGCGCCGTGCTCGCCGGTTTCTTCGGCAAGCAGATCGGCCGCACCGGCGCGCACAGCGTCACCATCCTGGGCGTGCTGATCGCCTTCATCATCTCGGCGATGACGCTGAAGTCCGTGGCCGTCGACGGCGCGCGCTTCAACGAGACCGTCTACGAATGGATGAAGGTCGGCGGCCTGAAGATGGAAGTCGGCTTCATGATCGACGGCCTGACCGCGATGATGATGTGCGTCGTCACCTTCGTCTCGCTGATGGTGCACATCTACACCATCGGCTACATGGAGGAAGACCCGGGCTACCAGCGCTTCTTCAGCTACATCTCGCTGTTCACCTTCTCCATGCTGATGCTCGTGATGAGCAACAACATGCTCCAGCTGTTCTTCGGCTGGGAGGCGGTGGGCCTGGTGTCCTACCTGCTGATCGGCTTCTGGTACACGAAGAAGACCGCGATCTTCGCCAACATGAAGGCCTTCCTGGTCAATCGTGTGGGTGACTTCGGCTTCATCCTGGGCATCGGGCTGCTGGTGGCCTACGGTGGTTCGCTGAACTACCAGGAAGTGTTCGCCAAGCGCGAGGCGCTCGCGCTGGTCCAGTTCCCGATGCCGCTGTGGGGCTCGGACTGGATGATGCTGAGCGTGGCCTGCATCTGCCTGTTCATCGGCGCGATGGGCAAGTCCGCGCAGTTCCCGCTGCATGTCTGGCTGCCCGACTCGATGGAAGGCCCCACGCCGATCTCCGCGCTGATCCACGCCGCCACGATGGTGACGGCCGGCATCTTCATGGTGACCCGCATGTCCCCGCTGTTCGAGCTGTCGGACACGGCGCTGAACTTCGTGCTGGTGATCGGCGCGATCACGGCGCTGTTCATGGGCTTCCTGGGCATCATCCAGAACGACATCAAGCGCGTGGTCGCGTACTCGACGCTGTCCCAGCTCGGCTACATGACCGTGGCCCTGGGGGCCTCGGCCTACTCGGTCGCCGTGTTCCACCTGATGACGCACGCCTTCTTCAAGGCCCTGCTGTTCCTCGGCGCCGGTTCCGTGATCATCGGCATGCACCATGACCAGGACATCCGCAATATGGGCGGCCTGCGCAAGTACATGCCGGTCACCTGGATCACCTCGCTGCTGGGCTCGCTGGCCCTGATCGGCACGCCGTTCTTCGCGGGCTTCTACTCGAAGGACTCGATCATCGAGGCGGTGCACGCGAGCCACCTGCCGGGCGCGCACTTCGCGTATCTCGCCGTGATCATCGGCGTGTTCGTGACGGCCTTCTACTCGTTCCGGATGTACTTCCTGGTCTTCCACGGCAAGGAGAACTTCCATCACAAGCCCTTCCCGCCGGAAGACGACGAGCATCACGCCGACGACCACCACGGCGACGACCATCATGCGCACACGCCGCACGAGTCGCCCTGGGTCGTGACCGCGCCGCTGGTGCTGCTGGCGATCCCGTCCGTCGTGATCGGCTTCCTGGCGATCCAGCCGATGCTGTTCGGCGACTTCTTCAAGGACTCGATCTCGGTCAACCTCGAAGCCCACCCGGCGATGGAAGAACTGGCCCACGAGTTCCACGGCGCCACCGCCATGGCCCTGCACGGCTTCACCAGCCTGCCGTTCTGGCTGGCCCTGTCCGGCGTCGTGTTCGCCTACGTCTGCTACATGGTCGCGCCGAGCATCCCGGCGACGTTTGCCCGCGTGCTGCGTCCGCTCATCGTCATCCTCGAGAACAAGTACTTCATGGACTGGTTCAACGAGAACGTGCTGGCCCGCCTGGCGCGCGGCCTGGGCACCGGCCTGTGGAAGGGCGGCGACCAGGGCCTGATCGACGGCCTGATCATCAACGGCTCGGCCCGCACCGTCGGCGGCATCGCCGGCATCGTGCGCCGCGTCCAGACCGGCCACCTGTACTGGTACGCGCTGGTCATGATCCTGGGCGTCATCGGCCTGATGACCTGGCAGCTCTGGCCCGACCTCGGCCACCAATTCCGTGCCTTGCTGGGCATGCACTAAGCAGGGCGGAGAACAAGAATCATGGGAATTTTGAGCCTCGCCATCTTCCTGCCGATCGTCAGCGGCCTGTTGCTGCTGGCCGTCGGCCGTGACGAGAACGCGCCTGCGGTGCGCTGGATGGCGCTCGTCGCCGCCGTCGTGAGCTTCCTGGCCACGATCCCGCTGATCACCGGCTTCGACACCACGCAGGCCGGCATGCAGTTCGTCGAGAACCTGCCCTGGATCGAGCGCTTCAACGTGCGCTACCACCTGGGCCTGGACGGCCTGTCGATGTGGTTCGTGCCGCTGACCGCCTTCATCACGATCATCGTCGTGGTGGCCGCCTGGGAAGTGATCGAAACCCGCGTCAACCAGTACATGGGCGCCTTCCTGGTGCTCTCGGGCCTGATGATCGGCGTGTTCAGCGCGCTGGACGGCCTGCTGTTCTACGTCTTCTTCGAAGCCACGCTGATCCCGATGTACATCATCATCGGCGTGTGGGGCGGCAAGAACCGGGTCTACGCGGCCTTCAAGTTCTTCCTGTACACGCTGGCCGGTTCGCTGCTGATGCTGATCGCGCTGCTGTACCTGTACTTCAAGTCGGGAGAGGCCGGCTCCTTCGACATCGCCACCTGGCACAAGCTGCCGCTGACGATGCACGAGCAGACGCTGCTGTTCTTCGCCTTCCTGGCGGCGTTCTCGGTCAAGGTGCCGATGTGGCCGGTGCACACCTGGCTGCCGGACGCCCACGTGGAAGCGCCCACCGGCGGCTCCGTCGTGCTGGCCGCGATCATGCTGAAGCTCGGCGCCTACGGCTTCCTGCGCTTCTCGCTGCCGATCGCTCCGGACGCCGCGCATCACTTCTCGTGGCTGATCATCGCCATGTCGCTGATCGCCGTGGTCTACATCGGCCTGGTGGCGCTGGTGCAGAAGGACATGAAGAAGCTGGTCGCCTATTCGTCGATCGCGCACATGGGCTTCGTCACGCTGGGCTTCTTCATCTTCAACCCGCTGGGCATCTCCGGCGGCCTGGTGCAGATGATCTCGCACGGCTTCGTGTCGGGCGCGATGTTCCTGGCCATCGGCGTGCTGTACGACCGCGTGCACAGCCGCGAGATCGCAGCCTATGGCGGCGTCGTCAACACGATGCCCAAGTTCGCCGCCTTCGCGCTGTTCTTCGCGATGGCCAACTGCGGCCTGCCTGCCACCGCCGGCTTCGTCGGCGAGTGGATGGTGATCCTGGGCACGGTCAAGTTCAGCTTCTGGCTGGGCGCCATCGCCGCCACGGCGCTGGTCTTCGGCGCGGCCTACAGCCTCTGGATGTACAAGCGCGTGTACTTCGGCCCGGTGACCAACGACAACGTCAAGTCGCTGACCGACATCAACGCCCGCGAGTTCGGCATGATGGCCGTGCTGGCGATCGCCACGCTGTACATGGGCCTGTACCCGAAGCCCTTCACCGACGTGATGGAAGCCTCGGTCGATGCGCTGCTGAAGCACGTCTCGGTGTCCAAGATTCCTGCTCAGGCAGTCGCTCCGGTGGCCGCCACTACTGATGCTCCCGCCACCCTGACGGAGGGCACCCAACAATGAACGCAATGAACTGGCTCGCGGTCTACCCCGAGGTCCTGCTGGTCGTCATGGCCTGCCTGATCGCGGTGGTCGACCTGTTCGTCAACGATCCGGCACGCCGCCCGACCTACTGGCTGTCTCAGCTCACCATCGCCGTCGTCGGCGTGATGCACCTGAGCTACTTCAACGACGGCCTGACGGTCTACGCGATGCAGGGCATGGTCGTCGCCGACCCGATGGGCCACCTGCTGGCCTTCATGGCCTGCGTCGCCACCATCGTGACGCTGGTCTACGCGCGCCCCTACGCCGAGAGCCGCGACATGCTCAAGGGCGAGCTGTTCTCGCTGACGCTGTTCTCGCTGCTGGGCATCAACGTGATGCTGTCGGCCAACAACTTCCTGGTCGTCTATCTCGGCCTGGAACTGATGAGCCTGTCGCTGTACGCGCTGGTGGCCCTGCGCCGTGACCATGCGGTCTCGACCGAAGCCGCGATGAAGTACTTCGTGCTCGGCGCGCTGGCCAGCGGCTTCCTGCTGTACGGCCTGTCGATGATGTATGGCGCCACGGGCTCGTTGTCCATTCCGGCAGTGTTCAACGTGATCAGCGGCGGCGCGGCATCGCAGCCGAACCACTCGGTGCTGGTGTTCGGCGTGGTCTTCGTCGTCGCCGGCCTGGCCTTCAAGCTCGGCGCCGCGCCCTTCCACATGTGGGTGCCTGACGTCTATCAAGGCGCCCCGACGGCCGCCACGCTGCTGCTGGGCGGCGCGCCCAAGCTGGCCGCCTTCGCGATCACGATCCGCCTGCTGGTGGAGGGCATGATCGGCATGGCGATCGAATGGCAGCAGATGCTGATCGTGCTGGCGGTGACGTCGCTCGTCATCGGCAACCTGGCGGCCATCGCGCAGACCAACCTGAAGCGCATGCTGGCCTACTCGACCATCGCGCAGATGGGCTTCATGCTGCTGGGCCTGGCCTCGGGCGTGGTCAACGGCAACACGTTGTCGGCCGCCAATGCCTACAGCTCGGCGATGTTCTATTCGATCACCTACGTCATGACGACGCTGGGCACCTTCGGCATGGTCATGCTGATGTCGCGCCAGGGCTTCGAGGCCGAGGAGATCAAGGACCTGGCCGGCCTGGCCAAGCGCAGCCCCTGGTATGCGCTGGTGATGATGGTCTTCATGTTCTCGCTGGCCGGCATCCCGCTGACGGCAGGCTTCAACGGCAAGCTGGCCGTGCTGCAGGCCGTGGTGACGGCCGGCTCGTCGCTGTACATCGGCCTGGCCGTGTTCGCGGTGGTCGCCTCGCTGGTCGGTGCCTACTACTACCTGCGCGTCATCAAGGTCATGTTCTTCGACGAGCCGACCGACACGGCGCCGCTGGCCGCCCCGGCCGACGCCCGCTTCGTGATGACGCTGAACGGCCTGGCCGTGCTGGTGCTGGGCGTGCTGCCCGGCGGCCTGATGCAGATGTGCTCGACCGCCATCATCAAAGCGCTCGCGACCTGATGGACCAAGGCGCCGCCACCTGGCTGGTGCTCTTGGCCGCCGTGGTGGCGGCCAATGCGCCTTATTTCAGCAAGCGCATGCTGCTCGTCGGCCCGCGGCTGCATCCGAAGAGCGCCTGGTGGCGCCTGCTGGAACTGGCGCTGCTGGCGGTGCTGACGCTGATGCTCGGCTTTGCGCTGGAGTCGCGCATCGGCCAGCGCCAGCCGCAGGGCTGGGAGTTCTACGCGGCCGCCACCTGCATCTTCCTGGTGCTGGGCTTCCCCGGCTTCGTCTGGGCCTATCTGAGGCGGCATCGTGGTGAAGACTGATCCGAAGGACGACAAGCACCTGCGCGAAGACAAGGTGCATTCGGAGACCGTCTACGACGGCCACTTCCTGAAGGTCCGCAAGGACCGCGTCCGCCTGCCCGACGGCCGCGAGGCCGGGCGCGAGTACATCGTCCACCCGGGCGCTGTGATGGTGATCCCGATTCTCGACGACGGCCGCCTGCTGCTCGAGCGCCAGTACCGTTACCCGATGGGCCGCGTGATGTTGGAGTTCCCGGCCGGCAAGCTGGACGCCGGCGAGGCGCCGCTGCACTGCGGCCAGCGGGAACTGCTCGAGGAGACCGGCTACACCGCCCGCGAATGGGCTTATGCCGGCGTGCTGCACAACGCCATCGCCTACTCGGACGAGGGCATCCACATCTTCTTCGCCCGCGGCCTGGTGCAAGGCAAGCAGCGGCTGGACGAAGGTGAGTTCCTGGAGCTCGTGACCCACAGCACCACCCAGCTTGACGCGCTGGCCGCCAGTGGCGAACTGACCGACGCAAAGACCCTGATCGGCCTGCTGTGGTTGACCCGCTGGCAAGATGGCGAATGGGCGCTCGAGTGGCGCAAGTCCTGACCCCCGTTCAATCATTCCATGCTGGTTCTCAATCTCGCCTGTCCCGTCGGCCATGCCTTTGAAGGCTGGTTCGGCTCGTCCGACGATTTCGAGTCCCAGCAGCAGCGTGGACTGGTGAGCTGCCCCAGCTGCGGCATGACCGGCGTCGAGCGCCGCCCGACGGCGCCGCGCCTGAACGTGGCCCATCCGCGCGGCGAGGCCGAGGCACCCGCCGAACTGCCCGCCGCGATGAAGCAGCAGATGCAGCAGGCGCTGCGCGAACTCGCACGCCAGGTGATCGCCCGCACCGAGGACGTCGGCGAACGCTTCGCCGACGAGGCGCGCCGCATCCACTACGGCGAGGCCGAGGAACGCGGCATCCGCGGCCAGGCCACGCCGGCCGATGCCGCCGCACTGGCCGACGAAGGTATCGCCGTGATGGCGCTGCCGCCCGAGCCGACGCTCCAGTAACGCTCACCTTCCACTGACAGAGCGTCGTCACCAGGGGAAACCCTGGTCTGTGCGCATGACGATCGGCGTCGCCTTAACAAGGCGTTAAGCTCGCGAGCTTTGCCGAAATACGAACCCCGAGTTTCCGGAGTCCATCTGATGACGCGTCGCGCCTCGCCCCTGCTGTTCCCTTCCGTGATCGTCCATGCCGCGCTCACCGCGGCCATGGCGCTGTCCGCGGCAACGCTGGTCGGCTGCAAGAAGCCCGAGGCGCCCAAGCAGGATGCCGCCGCCCAGCAGCCGGTACTGGTGTCTCCGGAGGACATCCAGACCATGGGCAGTTCCGCCTTCTCCACCGGCCCGGTGATCACCGGCTCCATCCAGCCCGAGAAGCGCGCGGACCTGCGCGCCGAGGTGCAGGCCGTGGTGCTGCAAGTGCTGAAGGAGAACGGCGAACGGGTGAAGAAGGGCGACCTGCTGGTGCGCCTGGACGACACGGCGATCCGCGACAGCCTGACCTCCGCCGACGAGTCCGTGCGCGCCGTCGGCCAGAGCTTCGACCAGGCCGAGCGCCAGTTCCAGCGGATGAAGACGCTGCAGGCCCAGGGCATGGTGTCCCTGCAGGCGATGGAAGACGCCGAGATCCGCCGCAACAACAGCCAGAGCGACCTGGTCGCCGCCAAGGCCCGCGCCGCCAGCGCCCGCCAGCAGCTGACCCGCACCGAGGCGCGCGCACCCTTCGACGGCCTGGTCAGCGAGCGCAAGGTCTCGGCCGGCGACACCGCCCAGGTCGGCAAGGAACTGGTCAAGGTGATCGATCCGGCGACGATGCGTTTCGAGGGCTTGGTGTCCGCCGATTCGATGTCCGAGCTGAAGATCGGCGAGACGGTCTTCTTCAAGGTCAACGGTGTGGAGGCCGGCGACTTCCAGGGCCGCGTGCGCCGCATCGATGCCTCGGCCAACGCGACGACGCGCCAGGTGGCGGTGCTGGTGGACTTCGCCGGCGAGAGCAAGGCGCCGAACGTGGCAGGCCTCTACGCCGAAGGCCGCGTGCAGAGCCAGAGCATCAGCGCGCTGATGCTGCCGGAAGCGTCCATCCAGCGCGAGGGCGACAAGGCTTTCGCCTGGGCGCTCGGCGCCGACGGCAAGCTGGCCAAGGTGGCGCTGCGGCTCGGTGCGCGCGATGATCGCCTGGCGCAGTACCAGGTGCTGGACGGCCTGAAGGCCGGCGACCGCATCCTGCGCAAGCCCGGCAGCACGCTGGCCGAAGGCCGGCGCTACGAGATGAGCAAGACGGCCGCTGCTTCCGCATCGCCTGCAGCATCGGCCGCTTCGACGGGAGGCTGAAATGGTGCCCCCACGCTCACTTCGTTCACTGCCCCCCGAGGGGGCGCAGGCCCCCCTTGGGGCGGCCCGGCGGGAGTCCTGACCCATGTTCCTTTCCAACTTCAGCGTCAAGAAGCCGATCGCGACGATCACGCTGCTGATCGCCCTGATGGCCATGGGCCTGCTGGCCCTGAGCAAGCTGCGCGTCAACCAGATCCCGGATGTCGAGCAGCCGATGCTGGTCGTCAACATCCCGTACCCGGGCGCGAGTCCGACGACGGTCGAGCGCGAGATCATCAACCGCGTGGAGAAGTCGCTGCAGAGCATCAGCGGCATCGACGAGGTGCGCTCCACCGCCAGCGAAGGCAATGCGCAGATCCTGCTGATCTACCAGTTCAACAAGAACATGATCGAGGCGGCCGATGAGGTCCGCAACGCGATCGGCACGGTGCGCTACAAGATGCCGGTGGAGATGCGCGAGCCGGTGCTGCAGCGCCTCGATCCCTCGGCCCAGCCGATCATGCAGCTCGCCCTGTCGTCGACGAGCCAGAGCCATGCCGAGATCTCGCGCCTGGCCGAGGACCAGCTGGCCGACAAGTTCCGCGCCATCCACGGCGTGTCCACGGTGACGGTGGACGGCTCGCTGAACCGCGAGCTGTCGGTGCTGCTGCATGCGCAGAAGCTGCGCGAGTTCAACGTCTCGGTGACCGAGGTCGTCAATGCGCTGAAGACGCAGAACACGACGGCGCCGGTCGGCAAGGTGCGCGGGAAGCTTGAGGACCAGAGCATCCGCCTGGTCGGCCGCATCGGCCGCCCGGCGGACTTCGAGCAGGTGGTGGTGAAGCGCAGCGGCGAGCAGATCGTGCGGCTGGGCCAGGTCGCCACCGTGCAGGACGGCTTCGCCGAGCAGACCACGCTGTCGATGCGCAACGGCGTGCCCAACGTCGGCATCTCGATCACCCGCTCGCGCGATGCGTCCACGGTGACCGTGGCCAACGAGACCCGCAAGCTGGTGGAAGACATCGGCAAGACGCTGCCCAAGGGCACGGCGCTGGTGGTCACGCAGGACGGCGGCAAGGACGCGCAGAACAGCCTGAGCAACGTGGTCGACGCGCTGATCTTCGGCGCCGGCCTGACCATCGTCGTCGTCTACGTGTTCCTGAACTCGTGGCGCTCCACGCTGATCACCGCCACCTCGCTGCCGACCTCGGTGATCGCCGCCTTCATCGCCGTCTGGCTGTGCGGCTTCACGCTGAACTTCATGAGCCTGCTGGGCCTGTCGCTGGCGATCGGCGTGCTGATCGACGATGCGATCGTCGTGCGGGAGAACATCGTCCGCCACATGGAGGCCGGCGCCGACCGCCGCACCGCCGCGCTGAACGGTACGGCCGAGATCGGCCTGGCCGTCGCGGCCACGACCTTCTCGATCGTCGCCGTGTTCATCCCGGTGGGCTTCATGCCCGGCGTGTCGGGCGAATGGTTCCGGCCCTTCGGCCTGACGGTGGTCGCCTCGGTGCTGGTGAGCCTCTTGATCTCCTTCACGCTGGACCCGATGTTGTCGGCCTTCTGGGGCGACCCGGTCGGCTATCACACGGCGCCGAAGAAGGGCATCTCGCGGGTGCTCGAGAAGTTCAACCACTGGTTCGACCACCAGGCCGACCGCTACGGCAACGTGATCGCCTGGGCGCTGCATCATCGGCGCTGGATGGCGTTCTTCGCGGTGCTGAGCTTCGCCGCCGCCTTCGCGATGATCGCGATGCAGATGGTTGGCGCGAGCTTCCTGCCTGCCAGCGACTACGGCACCATCGCCGTCGAGGTGCGCACGCCCGCCAGCTCCAGCCTGCTGTACTCGAAGCTGAAGATGGAAGAGGCCGCGGTGCTGGCCCGCGGCATCCCCGAGACGCAGGCAACCAACAGCTATGTCAACGTCGGCGGCGGCCGCATCTATGTGGACCTCGGCAAGTCCTTCACCCGCAAGCGCAGCGCCGAGCAGATCGCCAACGACCTGCGCCAGCGCGTGAGCCGGCTGGTCGGTGCCGAGTACACGGTGCTCTCCGACCTGAACAACGGCGCGCAGAAGCCGGTGCAGATCCGCTTCCACGGTACCGATTCGCGCAAGCTGCTGGAGATCACCAACGCCTACATGGCCGAGCTGCGCAATGTGAAGGGCGCGGTGGACGTGGGCCTGTCCGAGCAGGATCCGCAGGACGAACTGCAGATCGACCTGGACCGCGGCCTGGCCAACCAGATGGGCATCGCCGTGGGCGACGCGGCCAACGCGCTGCGCGTGGCCTTTGCGGGCATCGAGGTCGGCGACTGGATCGACCCCAGCGGCGAGACCCGCGACGTGGCCGTGCGCCTGGCGCCGGAGGATCGCGTGGACGCCGGCAATATCGAGCGCCTGCCGATCGCCGTCACCGGCACCGGCATGCTGGTGCCGCTGGAGCAGATCGCCACCGTCACGATGGGCAAGGCGCCGTCCAAGATCCAGCACGCCGACGGCAAGCGGATGATGGCCGTCTCTGCCAATGTGCAGGGCCGCTCGCCCGGCGAGGTCACGCTGGACGCGGTGGCGCTGGCCAAGAAGATCAACTTCCCGCCGGGCTACGGCATCGAACTGGCCGGCGATGCGAAGAGCCAGAAGGAGGTCTTCAGTTCGATGGGCATCGCGCTGATCTCGGGCATCGGGCTGATGTACCTGATCCTCGTGATGCAGTTCGGCTCCTTCACCGTGCCGCTGGGCGTGATGCTGTCGCAGCCGCTGTCGCTGTTCGGCGTGGTCATCGCGCTCTACCTGACCAAGGGCACGCTGAACCTGATGAGCCTGATCGGCGTGATCATGCTGATGGGCCTGGTGGCCAAGAACGCGATCCTGCTGCTCGACGCCGCTCGCGCCGAGGAGCGCAACGGCATCGACCGCGAAGAGGCGCTGATGCATGCCGGCCGCAAGCGCTTCCGCCCGATCCTGATGACCACCTTCGCGCTGATCGCCGGCATGATGCCGGTGGCCATCGGCATCGGCGAGGGCTCGGAGTTCTACCGCCCGATGGCCGTCACCATCATCGGCGGCACGATCACCTCGACCTTCCTGACGCTGCTGATGGTGCCCAGCTTCTACGACAGCATCGAGCTGTGGGTGGAGCAGTTGGTGGCCAATTTCGGACCCCGCCGCAGCCGGTGGACGCTCGTCGGCGCCATCGTGCTCACCGCCGGCGAATTCCTGCTGACGGTGCTGGGCTTCCTGACGCTGACGATCTTCGTCTGGTGGGTGATCGAGAGTTTCTGGAAGCGCGGGCGCGGTGGCCCCGGAGCGCCGGCGGCGCTGCAGCCGGCGAAGTGATCACGTCAGAGCACGCGCCCCGGATTCATCAGGCCCTGGGGATCCAGGGCCTTTTTTATGGACCGCATCAGTGCCAGTGCCACCTGATCCTTGCGCTCGGCCAGTTCCTCGCGCTTGAGGCGGCCGATGCCGTGCTCGGCCGAGATCGAGCCGCCGAAGCGGCCGACCTGGTCGTAGACGATCGTGTTGATCGCCGCCTCGTGCGCGCGCAGGAAGTCCGCCGGCGGCATGCCTTCGGGGGCCTGCACGTTGTAGTGGAGGTTGCCGTCGCCGAGGTGGCCGAAGTCGACCATGCGGACGCCGGGGAAGGCTTGTGCCAGCAGCGCATCGGTGTCGGCGACAAAACGCGGGATCGCCGAGACGGGCAGGGCGATGTCGTGCTTGATGTTGAGACCTTCCTGGCTCTGCGCCAGCGGGATCGATTCGCGCAGGTGCCACAGCGCATTCGACTGGGCCTGGCTTTCGGCAACGGCGGCGTCAGTGACAAGACCTGACCCCAGGGCCGACTCCAGCAGCGACTCGAACAGTTCGCGGGCATGCGCCTCGCTCTCGCTGTCCGACAGTTCCAGCAGCACGGTCCAGGGCGACTCGGCCAGCGGCTGCGGCAACTGAGGGAAATGCCGCCGCACCAGCGACAGCGAGAAGGCATTCATCGCCTCGAAGCCGGTGAGGCCCGAGCCGGCGCCCGCTTGGGCGAGGTTCAGCAAGGAGACGGCGGACTCCAGGCTCGGACAGGCCGCGAGCGCCGTCATCTGCGCCCGCGGCTGCGGGTAGAGCTTCAGCGTGGCCGCGGTGATGATGCCCAACGTGCCTTCACTGCCGATGAACAGGTCGCGCAGGTCGTAGCCGGTGTTGTCCTTGCGCAGGCCGGACAGGCCATGCCAGCTCTCGCCCTGCGCGGTGACCACCTCCAGCCCCAGGCACAGTTCGCGTGCGTTGCCATAACGCAATACCTGAGTGCCACCGGCATTGGTGGCGAGGTTGCCGCCGATCGTGCAGGAACCTTCGGCGGCCAGGCTGAGCGGGAACAGCAGGCCCGCGTCCGCTGCCGCCTGCTGCGCCGCCTGCAGCACGCAGCCGGCCTCGACCGTCATCGTGAGATTGGCCGCATCGATGCCGCGCACGCGGTTCATGCGTTGCAGGCTCAGCACCAACTGGCGGCCCGAGTCGTCCGGCGTCGAACCGCCGACGAGGCCGGTGTTGCCCCCTTGGGCAACGATGCTCACGCCATGCGTCGCGCACAGCCGCACGACGCCCGCGACCTGCTCGGTATCGGCCGGCCGCGCCACCGCCAGCGCCCGGCCGGCATAACGCTTTCTCCAATCGGACTCGTAGGCGGACAGGTCTGCGCCATCGCGCAGCAGGCCCGCATCGCCCAGCAGCGCGTGCAGTTCCGCCAGAAAGGTCATGATGCCGCGGTCTTCGCCGCCGCCAGCCGCTGCCGCACCTGCATCGAGCAGGCCACGAAGATCACCACGCTCAGCAGCACCTCCAGCGTGCCGAGCCAGACGCCCACGCCGCGATCGCTGGTGGCACGGATCGCACCCTCGGCCGCATACAGCCATACCATCAGGCTCAGCCAGCGGAAGGTGTACAGGCGGTAGCGCCACAGCCCGGCCATCGGCACCAGCAGCGGCAGCGCCTTGATCGCCAGCGTCCCGCGGCCGGTCGGCGCCAGCCATAACTCCCAGATCAGGCAGAGTGCGAACAGGGCGATCAGGGCGCCCAGCGCGAGCGTGCGCGAGAGGGTTTCGGCAGGCGTGGCGCGGGTGCGCGGCAAGGGGGCCGCAGGGGAGGCTACCGGGGAGACG
>NZ_LYVQ01000066.1 GCF_001984095.1 Pelomonas sp. KK5 | reverse complement strand
GGCGGGAGGGGGCATCAACTGTCCTTCAATAGTCATAGCGCAGGCTCATGCCGATCGTGCGCGGGCGGATCGGGTACCACTCCACGTAGTTGACCGCGCCCGGGTTCTGGTAGGTCGAGTAATTGACGGCCGCCGAGGACTGGCCGCGGCTGTCGGCCAGGTTCTGCACATAGGCCGTGACTTCCCACTTCGTCCAGGCGAAGGCCAGGCGCAGGTCCACGGTCGTGTAGGCCGGCAGGCGCATGTCGGCATCCAGCTGCGCGCGGCGCGCGCCGACGTGCTGCAGCACCGCCGACGCGGTGGCGTCGCTGCCCGCGGGGCCGGCGAAGGTGTAGCGGCCGTCCAGCGTGCCCTGCAGCTTGGCCACGCCGGGCAGCGAGGTGCCGGCGTCCACATCGCGGCCGTTGGCGGAGACGAAGCCGGCCTTGATCTTCGCGTCGGTATAGGCGAGCGAGCCGTTCAGGCTGAAGTCCGCCAGCGGGCGCCAGGCGAGCGTCGCCTCCAGGCCGTTGGAGCGGGCCCTGGCCACGTTGGAGATGATGACGAAGCCCTGGTCGTTGCTGGTGGAGACCTGGATGTTCTTCCAGTCCAGCGTGAAGACGCTGAGGTCCAGCGACAGCTCGCGCGAGGGCCGCAGGCGCAGGCCGGCCTCGTAGTTCCACAGCGAGTCGGACTTGTACGGGATCGAGCCGATCGTGTTGATGCCGCCGTAGCGGTAGCCGCGCGATGCCGTGGCATAGGCCGCCACCTCGGGGCTGAACTGGTAGCGGGTGCTGAGCTTGGGCGTCGTGCCCTTCTCGCTGTCGGCAAACGGGGTGAAGGGCGAGCCGAAGTTCGAGCGCTGGAACTGCACCTGGGTGTGGAAGAAGCGCGCGCCGGCGCCGACGGACCACTTCGGCGTGACCTTCCAGTCCAGGTCGCCGAACACCGAGTTCTCGGTCGCGGTGCCCAGGCGCACGGTGTCGAAGTAGATGTCGTCCGGATAGTTCACCGGATCGTTGGCGCCGGGGATCAGCACCGTCTGGCTGCGGTAGAAGCGGGCCTTCTGGTGGAAGGCGCCGACCAGCCAGCTCAGGTCGCCCGCCGTCACCGGCGCCAGCCGCAGTTCCTGGGTGAAGGAGTTGGAGTGGCGCCGCTCGACGCTGGTCGAGCTGTGCACGTCGGGATAGGGGCCGTCGCCGCTGTAGAGCGTGTAGTCGGGCACCAGGAAGTAGCTGAGGTCGCTGTTCTGGTCGCGCTGCTTGGTCTGGTAGCCGGTCAGCGAGGTCAGGCGCAGGCCGCCCAGGTCCCAGTTCGCCTGCACGCTGCCGAGGTCGAAGTTCGACTTGACGACGTTGTCGGTGGGCGCGTTGAGCTTCAGCTGGTCGGGGTCCGGGGCCACGCCGGCATCGCCGTCCTGGCGGCTGCGCTGGCGCACGTACATCGCCGTGACGTCCAGCGCAGGCGTGGGCTTCAGGGCCAGGATGACGCGCACCGAATCGGAGCGGCCGGTGTTGACGTCCTTGCGTCCGGTGCCGAGGTTGTCGACATAGCCCGGGTCGCTGCGGTGGGTCAGCACCACGCGCAGCGCCGCCACGCCTTCGGACAGCGGCACGTTGGCCATCGCATTGAGCGTGTTGCCCGTGCCGCCGCCCGACACGCTGGAGAAGCCCGTCAGCACGCTGAAGTGCGTCTGCTTCATGTCGGGCTTGGCGAACAGGTAGCGCACCGCGCCGCCCAGCGAGGCCGAGCCGTAGAGCGCCCCCTGCGGCCCGCGCAGTATCTCCACCCGCTCCAGGTCGAAGGGCGCGACGTCGGGCGAGGAGATGTAGACATACGGGTCGGTGAAGGGCACGTCCTCGATGTAGATGCCGGTCGAGGCCTGGCCGAAGATGACGTTGTCGGACACCGTGTTGGTGCCGATGCCGCGGATGCTGTAGAGCGCGCCGTCGGCATTGCCCTTGTTGAACTGGACGCCGGGGCTGAGCTTGAACAGGTCTTCGGCGTCCTGCACGCCGAGCTGTTCCAGCTTGGCGCCGCTCAGCGCCGTGACGGTACCGGCCACTTCGCTCTGCAGCTGCTTGCGCTTGCCCGAGGTGACTTCCACGCGGTCCAGCTGCACCGCCTCCGTTGCCGGGGCCTGCGCCTTGGCGCAAAACCCGATGGCAATCCCCGCGGCGAGCACCGACCATTGAAAGAGCTCGCTGGGGCGTTGGCGGGACACCGTCTTGCTGATGGCCATGAATCTCTTCTCCATGATGAATGTGGACGTCGGGGCGGGGGGCGCCGCGATGCATGGCCTCATGCTATGAAGGGCCCCGACGAACTGAAATATCCCGAGACGGCTAAGACTTGAACAAGAACCCGACAAAAAACAACAAGGACAGCAGCGGCAGCGCCGCCGTGGGGCGCCGGCGCACCCGCTTCGCCCTCGCGCTGGACGCCGAGGGCATCGAGCAGGTGGCGGCGCTGGGCGGCCACGTCGGCCAGCCCGAGTTCTACCCGGCCGCCGTGAGCTTCATGCGCGCGCTGATCGACGCGGAGGTCGGCATCGCGCTGCACTACGCCGCCGACCAGCGGCCTCAGTATGTCTGCGTCCAGGCGGACGCGGCCCGCAAGCGCGGCGCGCGCGAGGCGGTGTACATCGACGGGCCCTATGTGCTGGATCCCGTCTACCAGATGATCCAGCGCGGCCAGGCCGACGGCGCCTATGCGATGGCCAGCTACGTGCCCGACGACTTCTACCGCAGCGAGTTCTACGAGTGCTTCTTCCGCAACACGCGCCTGGTGGACACGATCGACGTGCTGTGGCGCATCGACGCGCGCAGCACCATGAGCTTCTGCCTCGGCCGCGAGGAGGGCACGCCGCCCTTCGGCGAGGCCGAGCTGGCCCTGGTGCGCCACGTGCTGCCGCTGCTCTTCGCCGTCATGCGCCGGCACCACGAGATCGCCGCGCCGCCCGCGCACGACGAGGTCGACCGCCTGGTGCACCGCAAGGTCGAGAGCACGATGGCCAACTTCGGCGCATCCCTGCTGACCAAGCGTGAACGCGAGGTGCTGTTCTACATGCTCAGCGGCTACTCCTCCGAGCAGACGGCGGTGCGCCTGCACACGGCCGAGGGCACGATCCGCAACCAGCGCAAGAGCATCCACCGCAAGCTCGAGACCGGCTCGCAGGCCGAGCTGTTCTCGCTCTTCATCCAGTGCATCCCTTTCGCCGATCCGGAGAGCGACCAGGATCCGCTGGTGCGCTATCAGGGGCCCAAAGAAGCGGACTAGGGTCGCTCCCTATGCCATGACGGCTATGGCTGCAGGCCGGGCACGCGCCTAGCATTCGTTCCACGATGACGAACGAGCAGCCCTATTCCCTCGACGCGCACGGCTTCGCGCCCCGCTACACGGACGCCCGCCACGCCTGGCTGCGCGCCGCCACCGCGCGCGGCGCGCAGATCGACAGCCAGCGGCATCCCGGCACCGGCCCGGACGGCGAAGCGTTGTGGATGGACGCAGCCCGCTTCGGCGATCCGGCGGCGAGCTCCCTGCTGGTGATCACCTGCGGTACCCACGGCATCGAGGGCTATGCCGGCTCGGCCGTGCTAACGGCCTGGCTCGACGGACAGGCACCGGACCCGCTGCCCGCCGGCACGGCCCTGCTGCTGATCCATGCGGTCAACCCCTGGGGCTTCGCGCACTGGCAGCGCGGCACCGAGAACAATGTGGACCTGAACCGCAACTTCCTGCCCTACCCGGCGCTGCCCGCGCCCAACCAGGGCTATGCCGAGCTGCATCCGCAGCTGATGCTGGCGGACTGGAACGAGGCCGAGATCGCGCGCGCCTTCGCGGCGATGGACGCCTTCCGGGCCCGCGAGGGCGAGAAGGCCTTCTCCGACGCCTTCAACGGCGGGCAGTACCTGGAGCCGGACGGCGTCTTCTACGGCGGCCGGCAGGCGGAGTGCTCCAACCTCGCGCTGCGGCAGCTGCTGGCCCGCCACCTGGGCGGCGCCAGGCGCTGCCTGCTGGTCGACCTGCATACCGGCATCGGCCCCTACGGCCAGCCCTTCATCATCAACGTCGACCCGCCCGGCTCCTTCGGCCGCGAGCGCGCGCGCCAGGTGTGGGGCGACGAGGCGCTCAGCGGCAAGGGCTCCACCCACGCGGCGCTGGCCAGCTACCAGGGCCTGATGATCGACGCCTTCGCCGGCGCCGAGGCGGCTTGCGAGGTCTCGGCCGTGGCGGTCGAATTCGGCACGCTGGAGCGACGCCGCATGCAGCGCGCCCACCTGGCCAGCGCCTGGATGCGCCGGCAGCAGCAGGACAGCGAGGCGCTGCGCCGCGCGCGCGCCGAATATCGCGAGGCCTTCATTCCTTCGGACCCGGCCTGGCGCAGCTCGGTGATCCGCGAGGGCACGGCGCTGTGCCGGCGGGCCCGCGAGGCCCTGGTCGCTGACGCCGGCGCATGAGGGCCGACGAGGAACTCGGCCGCGACTGCTGGTACGCACGCAGCGCGCCGCGCACCGAGCATCACGCGCCGCTGCGGACCGATGTGCAGTGCGATGTCGCCATCGTCGGTGCCGGTTTTGCGGGCCTGTCCGCCGCCATCGAGCTGGCCGGGCGCGGCTTCAAGGTGACGGTGCTGGAAGCCCGCGAGGTCGGCGGCGGCGCCAGCGGGCGCAACGGGGGTCAGGTCATTCACGGCCTGGCCTGCGATCCGCTGACGATCGAGGCGCAGCTGGGCCAGGCCGACGCGCGCCGCGTCTTCGACATGAGCATCGAGGCGATCGAGCTGATCCACGAGCGCTGCGCCCGCTTCGCGATCGACTGCGACTGGCAGGACGGCTATCTCGGCGTGGCCGTCAACGCCGCCAAGGACCGCGCGCTGCAGGCCTCGGCCGATCACCTGGAGCGGCACTATGGCTATTCGATGCGGCGCGTGGCCGCGGCGGAGATCGACCAGTGGATCGCTAGCCCGCGCTACGCGGGCGCCGTGCACGACCCGCGCTCCGGCCACCTGCATCCGCTCAAGTACGTGCTGGGCCTGGCGCGCGCCGCCCGCTCGCTGGGCGTGACGATCCATGAGCACACGGCCGTCACGGCGCTGGAACAGGGCGAGAGGCCGGTCCTGCGCTGCGCGGGCGGCGCCACCGTGCGCGCGGGCCAGGTGCTGCTGGCCGGCAACGTCTATCTGCAAGGCCTGGCGCCCGCGCTGGCCCGCCGCATCATGCCGGTCGGCACCTACATCATCGCCACCGAGCGGCTGGAACCCGGCGTCGTCGAGGCGCTGATTCCCTCGCGCTCTGCGGTCTGCGACAACAACTTCGTGCTGGACTACTTCCGCCCCTCGCGCGACGACCGGCTGATCTTCGGCGGCCGCGCCAGCTACAGCGCCATCACCCCCAGGCACATGGCCGAGAGCATCCGCCGGCGGATGGTGGCGGTGTTCCCGCAGCTGGCCTCGGCACGGGTGGCCCATGCCTGGGGCGGCTTCGTGGACGTGACGATGAACCGCGCGCCGGACTTCGGCCGCCTGGGCGGCAAGGTCTACTACCTGCAGGGCTTCTCCGGCCACGGCGTGGCGCTGACCGGCATGGCGGGCCGGCTGGTCGCCGAGGCGATGGCCGGCGACGCAAGCCGCTTCGACGTCTTCGCCCGCCTGAAGCATCGCGCCTTCCCCGGCGGCCCGCTCCTGCGCACGCCGGCCCTGGTGCTGGGCATGGCTTGGTATCGTCTGCGTGACGCGCTGCCCATTTGAAGAAGGATTCGCATGACTGAGCTGTTCCCCGGCTTCGAGCGCATCGGCGTGGAGGTCGACGAGGGCGTGCGCATCGACGCCCTGGTCGGCGGCACCGGCGCGCCGCTGCTGCTGCTCGCCGGCCATCCGCAGACGCGGGCGATCTGGCACAAGGTCGCGCCCGTGCTGGCACGCACGCACCGGCTGGTGCTCGCTGATCTTCGGGGTTATGGCGATTCGTCCAAGCCGGCCGGCCTGCCCGACCACTCCAACTACAGCAAGCGCGTGATGGCGCGGGACCAGGTCCGCCTGATGCAGGCGCTGGGCTTCGAGCGCTTCGACGTGCTGGCCCATGACCGCGGCGCCCGCGTGGCGCACCGGCTGGCGATGGACCATCCGCAGCGCGTGGGCCGCCTGGTGCTGCTGGACATCGCGCCGACCCTGGCCATGTACGAGCAGACTTCGCGCGCCTTCGCCACCGCCTACTGGCACTGGTTCCTGCTGATCCAGCCGGCGCCGCTGCCCGAGCGCCTGATCGAGGCGGACCCGGCCGCCTATGTGCGCGAGGTGATCGGCCGCCGCAGCGCCGGCCTCGCCCCGTTCTCCGCCCCGGCCCTGGCCGAGTACGAGCGCTGCATGGCCCTGCCCGGCGCCGCCCACGGCATCTGCGAGGACTACCGCGCCGCCGCCGGCATCGACCTTGAGCACGACCGCGCCGACCTCGACGCCGGCCGCCTGCTGCACACGCCCACGCTGGTGCTCTGGGGCGCACAGGGCGTCGTGAACACCTGCTTCAAGCCGCTGGAGGAATGGCGCCGCATCGCCACCGACGTGAGCGGCGAGGCCCTGCCCTGCGGGCACTACATCGCCGAGGAAGCGCCGGCGCTCCTGCTCGAGCGGATCCAGCCCTTTCTCGGCACCGAAGGAGCCCAGCCATGAACGCGAGAACGCTCTACCAGAAGCTGGTCGACGCCCACACGGTGGCGCGCCTGGACACGCAGAACGTGCTGCTGTTCTGCGACCTGCACCTGATGAACGAGTACACCAGCCCGCAGGCCTTCGCCGGGCTGCATGAACAGGGCCGCGGCGTGGCGATGCCCGGCCAGAACGTCGCGACGGTGAGCCACATCATCCCCACCCACGCGGTGGCGCACCGCGTGATCCACGATCCCGCCTCGGCCCTGCAGGCCAGCAACCTGAAGCGCAACTGCGAGCGCCACGGCATCGCGCTGTTCGACACCAACGATGCGCTGCAGGGCATCGAGCACATCATCGCGCCCGAGCACGGCATGATCCGCCCGGGCATGGTCGTCATCTGCGGGGACAGCCACACGACGACCTACGGCGCCCTGGGCGCGCTGGGCTTCGGCATCGGCACCTCCGAGGTCGAGCATGTGCTGGCCACGCAGACCCTGGTCTACCGGCTCGCGCAGGACATGCGCATCCGCGTGGACGGCCGCCTGCCCTTCGGCACGACCTCCAAGGACCTGATCCTGATGATCATCAGCCGCATCGGCGCCCAGGGGGCACGCGGCTTCGCGGTGGAGTTCTGCGGCGAGGCGATCGAGGCCCTCTCGATCGAGGCGCGCTTCACGCTCTGCAATATGGCGGTCGAAGCCGGCGCGCGCGGCGCGCTGATCGCGCCGGACCGCAAGGCCGTCGACTACGTGCTGGCCCGCGCGCCGGACATCGCCGGCGACGTGCGCGATGCGGCGCTGGCGCACTGGGCCACGCTGCACAGCGATGCCGATGCGGCCTTCCAGGTCGAGCACCGTTTCGACGCCGCTGAACTTGCGCCTTATGTCAGCTGGGGCACGAGCCCCGACCAGGCGATTCCGGTCGACGGCACCGTGCCCGACGCGACAGGGCCCGATAGCGCCAGCATCGAGCGCGCGATGCAGTACACCGGGCTGGCGGCCGGCACGCCGATGCAGGGCCTGGCGGTGCAGCATGTGTTCATCGGCTCCTGCACCAATGCGCGGATCGAGGACCTGCGCGCCGCGGCGCGGATCGTCCGCGGCGGGCGGGTGGCGGCGGGCGTGCGCGCGATGGTCGTGCCGGGCTCCGGCGCGGTGAAGGCGCAGGCGGAGGCCGAGGGCCTGGCCCAGGCATTCATCGACGCCGGCTTCGAATGGCGCCGCCCCGGCTGCTCGATGTGCCTGGCGATGAACGACGACGTGCTGCAGCCCGGCCAGCGCTGCGCCTCGACCACCAACCGCAATTTCGAAGGCCGCCAGGGACGCGGCGCGATCACGCACCTGATGAGCCCGGCCATGGCCGCGGCGGCCGCGCTGGCCGGCTGCATCACCGATGTCCGGACCTTCGCAGGAGTCGAAGAAGCATGAAGACCAAAATAGAAGGCACCGCCGCGGTGATCGCCACCGCCAACCTGGACACCGACCAGATCATGCCCAAGCAGTTCCTGCGCGGCATCGACAAGGCCGGGCTGGACAAGGGCCTGCTGTGGGACCTGCGCTTCCACGGCGACGGCAGCCCCCGCGCGGACTTCGTGCTGAACCAGCCGGCCTTCGCCGGCACCCGCATCCTGATCGCGGGGCCGAACTTCGGCTGCGGCTCCAGCCGCGAGCATGCGGTGTGGGGCCTGCAGCAGTACGGCATCGAGGCCGTGGTCGCGTCCAGCTTCGGCGAGATCTTCTATTCCAACGCGATGAACAACGGCCTGCTCGCGGTGATGCTGCCCGAGGCCCAGGTGCGCGCGCTGATGGACGAGGCCGGCGGCAGGCCGCTGGCGCTGACGGTGGACCTGCAAGACCTGACCCTGCGCTCGCCGGCCGGCGCGGCCCTGCCCTTCAGCCTCTCGCCGCGCCACCAGCGCATGCTGCTCGAAGGCCTGGACATGATCGGCGCCTCGCTGACCCATGCGCCGGAGATCGAGGCCTTCGCCCGCACGCACTGGGCCGCCCAGCCCTGGCTGAAGGACGTGGCCCGCACGGTGCGGCAGCGGCTGGCCAACGCGGAAGTCACGCCGCGTTGATCCGCAGCCAGGTCGTCTTCAGCTCGGTGTACTTGTCGAGGGCGTGCAGCGACTTGTCGCGCCCGTTGCCCGATTGCTTGAAGCCGCCGAAGGGCACGGTGATGTCGTCCTCGTCGTACTGGTTCACGTGCACCGTGCCGGCCCGCAGCGCCTGCGCCACGCGATGGGCGCGGTCGATGTGGCTGCTCCAGACGCTGGCCTGCAGGCCGTAGGGGCTGTCATTGGCCTGGGCGATGGCGTCGGCCTCGTCCTTGAAGCGCAGCACCGACAGCACCGGGCCGAAGATCTCCTCGCGGGCAATCTTCATCGTATTGGTGACACCATCGAACACCGTGGGCTCGACGAAGCAGCCGCCGCTCTCGACGCGGGCCTGCCGGCCGCCGGTGAGCAGGCGAGCCCCCTCGGCGGCGCCAGCCTCGATGTGGCCGAGCACCGAGCGCATCTGGCCCTCGTCGACCAGCGCGCCCATCACGGTGCCGGCGTCCAGCGGATCGGCGGGGGCGTACTTCGGCGCCTCGGCCGCAATCATCGACACGAACTCGTCGGCAATGCTGTCGTGGACCAGCACGCGCGAGGGCGCGTTGCAGCTCTCGCCCTGGTTGAAGAACATCGCGCCGGCCACGGTCTGCGCGGCGCGCCGGAGCTCGTCGACCTCGGGGAAGACCAGGAAGGCCGACTTGCCGCCCAGCTCGTTGTAGACCCGCTTGAGGTTGGAGCGGCCGGCGTATTCGAGCATCTTGCGGCCGACGCGGGTGGAGCCGGTGAAGCCGATGGCGTCCACGTCGGCATGCAGCGCCAGCGCCTCGCCGGCCTCGTGGCCGAAGCCGGGCACGACGTTGAACACGCCCTCGGGCAGGCCGGCTTCCAGCGCCAGCTCGGCCAGGCGCAGCGCGCTCAGCGGCGACTTCTCGCTGGGCTTGAGCACGACGGAATTGCCGGTGGCCAGCGCCGGCCCGAGCTTCCAGGCGGCCATGATCATCGGGTAGTTCCAGGGCACGACCACGCCGATCACGCCCATGGCCTCGCGCCGGATCAGGGCCAGCGCGTTGCCGGCCGTGGGAGCGATCTCGTCATAGACCTTGTCGATGGCCTCGGCGTACCAGGCGATGCAGCGCGCCGCCGCCGGCACGTCCACGCCGAGCGCGTACCGGATGGGCTTGCCCATGTCCAGCGTCTCCAGCAGCGCCAGCTCCTCGCGGGCGGCGAGCATCAGTTCGGCGAAGCGCAGCAGGACCTGCTTGCGCTCGGCCGGCGCGCGCGCGGCCCAGCGCCCGTCGGCAAAGGCCGCGCGGGCGCTGGCGACGGCGAGATCGATGTCTTCGGCGCTGCCGCGCGTGACCGTGCCCAGCAGGCGGCCGTCGATCGGGGAGCGGTTCTCGAAGGTCTCGCCGCGCAGGCCCTGCACGCGCCGGCCGGCGATCAGCGCGCGGCCGTCGATCTTCAGCGTCAGGGCCCGGGCGTGCCAGTCGATGCTGCTCATGATGCGAACAGGCCTTTCTGCTTCAGCTCCACCAGCGTCAGGTCCAGGCAGCGGCGGATCAGCACCATCATCTCGTCGATCTGCGCGCAGTCCATCACCAGCGGCGGTGCGACGATCATGCGGTCGCCGACGGCGCGCATGATCAGCCCGTTGCCGAAGCAGTGGGCCCGGCACAGCATGCCCACCTCCAGCGCGCCGGCGAAGCTCTCGCCGGTGGCCTTGTCCTTGACGAGCTGGACCGCGCCCATCATCCCGCAGGTCTGCGTCTCGCCCACCAGCGGATGATCGTTCAGCTCGGCGAAGCGCGCGGCCAGGTGGGGGCCGGTCGTGCGCCGCACCCGGCCCACCAGGTCCAGCTCGCGGATCAGCTTGATATTGGCGAGGGCCACGGCGCAGGCCACCGGGTGGCCGGAGTAGGTGAAGCCGTGGTTGAACTCGCCGCCGAGCTCGATCAGCGCCTGCGCCACACGCCCGCCCACCATCACGCCGCCCAGCGGGACATAGCCGGAGCTGACGCCCTTGGCGAAGGTCATCAGGTCCGGCTTGAAGCCCAGCGTCTCGCAGCCGAACCAGTGGCCGGTGCGGCCGAAGCCGCAGATCACTTCATCGCTGACCAGCAGGATGCCGTACTTGTCGCAGATGCGCTGGATCTCGGGCCAGTAGCTGGCTGGCGGCACGATCACGCCGCCCGCGCCCTGCACCGGCTCGCCGATGAAGGCGGCCACGCGGCCGGGGCCGATGGCCAGGATCTTCTCCTCCAGCCAGCGCGCCGCCTTCAGGCCGAAGGCCTCGCGGTCCATGCCCGTGCCGTTCTCGAAGGCATGCGGCTGCTCGATGTGCGTGATGTCGGGGATCGGCAGGCCGCCCTGCGCATGCATGCCGCTCATCCCGCCCAGCGAGGCGCCGGCCATGGTGGAGCCGTGGTAGCCGTTGACGCGCCCGATGATGACCTTGCGCTCCGGCTGGCCGACAAGATCCCAGTAGCGGCGCACCATGCGCACGACGGTGTCGTTGCCTTCGGAACCCGAGCCGGTGAAGAAGACGTGCTGGAACTGCGGCGGCGTGATCTCGGCGAGCAGCTCGGCCAGCTCGATCGCTGGCGGCGTGCTGGTCTGGAAGAAGGCGTTGTAGAAGGGCAGCTGCTGCAGCTGCTGCGTGGCGGCGTCGACCAGCGCCTGCTGCCCGTAGCCGACATTCACGCACCACAGGCCGCTCATCGCGTCGAGGATCTTGTGGCCCTCGCTGTCCCAGAGGTAGATGTTCTCGGCCCGTTCGATGATGCGCGCGCCCTTGGCGGCGAGGCCCTTGGGGTCGGTGAAGGGGTGGAGGAAGTGGGCGGCGTCGGCGCGCTGCCAGTCGGCGGTGCCGCGCGTGCCGTGTTGGGTGAAGCTGTGATGGTTCATGGCTTTGGGTCCTTCAAACGTGCAACAGCAGGTGTTCCCGCTCCCAGGGCGAGATCACCTTCATGAATTCCGCGTACTCGATCTCCTTGATCTCCGAATACACGGTGATGAAGGAGCCGCCCAGCACCTCGGCCAGGTCCTTCTCCGCCCGCAGCAGTTCGAGCGCCTCGCCGAGGCTGCGCGGGAGCTGGAAGTCGCCTAGGTAGGCATCGCCCTTGCACTCCGGCCCGGGCTCGATCCGGTTCCTGATGCCCAGGTAGCCACAGGCCAGCGTGGCGGCCAGGGCCACGTAGGGGTTGGCATCGGCGCCGATGACGCGGTTCTCGATGCGGCGCGCCACCGGCTCGGCCACCGGCGAGCGGATGCCGACCGTGCGGTTGTCCGTGCCCCACTGGATGTTGATCGGCGCGGCGGTGTGGCGCGACAGTCGCCTGTAGCTGTTCACATAGGGCGCGAACAGGGCCATGGCGGCCGGGATGTATTTCTGCAGCCCGCCGATGTACCAGAAGAACTCCTGGCTGGGTGAGCCGTCCTCGTTGCTGAAGAGATTGCGGCCGGTGGCCTTGTTGACGATGCTCTGGTGCACGTGCATGGCGCTGCCCGGCTCGCCGGCGATCGGCTTGGCCATGAAGGTGGCGAACATGTCGTGGCGCAGCGCCGCCTCGCGCACCGTGCGCTTGAAGAAGAAGACCTCGTCGGCCAGGCCCAGCGGGTGGTCGTGGAAGAAGTTGATCTCCATCTGCCCGGCGCCGACCTCGTGGATCAGCGTGTCCACGTTCAGCTCCATCTTGGCGCAGTAGTCGTAGACATCCTCGAACAGCGGATCGAACTCGTTCACCGCGTCGATGGAGTAAGCCTGGCGCGAGGTCTCCGCCCGGCCGCTGCGGCCCACCGGGGGCTTGAGCGGCATGTCCGGATCGGTGTTGCGGGCCACCAGATAGAATTCCAGCTCCGGCGCCACCACCGGCGCCCAGCCCTGCGCATCGAAGAGATTGCAGACCCGCCGCAGCACCGACCGCGGCGCGAAGGGCACGAGCCTGCCCTCGCGGTCGAAGCAGTCATGGATGATCTGCGCGGTCGGGTCGCTGGCCCAGGGCACGAGGCGGGCCGTGGTGGGATCGGCGCGCAGGTGCATGTCGTGGTCGGTCGGGCTGATGACGTCGTAGTAGGCGCCTTCCTTGGGCAGCTCGCCGGTGACGCCCATCGCCACCACCGCCTCGGGCAGGCGCATGCCGCGGTCCTCGGTGAACTTCTCGCGCGGCAGGATCTTGCCCCGGGCCACGCCGGTGAGGTCGGGCACCAGGCACTCGATCTCGGTGACGCCGTGGTTACGGAACCACTGTTCCAGGTCGTTGAAGTTGAAGTCGTTTCTGTCGGTCATGAAGGTCTCGATCGCTCGATGGATCTTTCAGGCGGGCACGCTCGCGCCTGCCGGGCCTGGCGGCTGTCGCTACGGAAAGCGCAGGGATCGATCGGACCTATATCTCCGGGTCGCAGGCGGCGTCGCGCACGAGGTCGCGGTAGTCGGCGCAGGCCTGGCCGAAGGCGCGCAGCAGCGCCATCGAGACCGGATTGCCGGCGGCCTGCCACTCGGGATGCCATTGCACGAACAGCGCGAAGCCCGGGCCCGCCGCGCTGAAGGCCTCGACCAGCCCGTCGGGCGCGGTCGCCTCCACGCGCAGGCCTGGCGCCAGGCGCCGGATGCCCTGGCCGTGCAGCGAGTTGACCCGGAAGCTCTCGCGCCCGAGGACCGCCTCCAGGCATCCGCCCGGCGAGACCCGCACCTCGTGCCGGGCGGCGTATTGCGCCTCCGTCGGCTCGCCGTCCTGCTCGCGGTGGTCCTGCAGGCCGGGCTGCTCCTGCACCGCCTGGTGAAGGTCCCCGCCCAGCGCCACATTGGCTTCCTGGAAGCCACGGCAGATGCCCAGCAGCGGCAGGCCCCGCGCCAGCGCCTTGCGCACGAGAGGCAGGGTCCAGGCGTCGCGCTCGGGGTCCAGCGGCTGCGAGGCGTCAAGCACCGCCTCGCCGAAATGGCTCGGGTGCACATTGCTGCGCGAGCCGGTCAGCAGCACGCCGTCGGCCTGGTCCAGCCACTCGTCGACCTCCTCCGGCGGGGCCGAGGGAACGACCACCGGCAGGCCGCCGGCCAGGCGCACCGCATCGATGTACTTCCTGCCGACCATGTGGAAGGGGTGCTCGCCGAAGGGGCGGTTGCAGGCCGGCACGAGAACGCGGGGCTTCTTCATCATCGTCGTCGTCATGCGGCCCGTTTCAAGGCCTGGCGCAGCGTGTCGATGAGGCGGTCGATCTGGGCGCGCTCGATGATCAGCGGCGGGCTCAGCGCGATGGTGTCACCCGTCGTGCGGATCAGCACGCCCTGCTCCCAGCAGTCGAGGAAGACCTTGAAGGCGCGCCTGGCCGGCTCGCCCGGCAACGGCGCCAGCTCGACCCCGCCGACCAAGCCCAGGTTGCGCACGTCGATCACATGGGGCAGGCCCTTGAGCGAATGCAGGCCCTCGGCGAAATAGGCCTGGACATCGGCCGCGCGGGTCAGCAGGCCTTCCTCGGCATAGGTGTCCAGCGTGGCCAGCGCCGCGGCGCAGGCCAGCGGGTGGCCGGAGTAGGTGTAGCCGTGGAAGAGCTCGATCGCATGCTCGGGCCCGGTCATGAAGGTGTCGTGCACGGCCTGGCTCGCGAACACCGCGCCCATGGGCACGCAGCCGTTGGTCAGGCCCTTGGCGAGGGTCATCAGGTCCGGCGTGACGCCGAAGGTCTGCGCCGCGAAGGGCTGGCCGGTGCGGCCGAAGCCGGTGATCACCTCGTCGAAGATCAGCAGGATGCCGTGCCGATCGCAAATCTCGCGCAGGCGCTGCAGGTAGCCCAGCGGCGGGACCAGCACGCCGGTCGAGCCGGCCACGGGCTCGACGATCACGGCGGCAATCGTCGATGCATCGTGCAGAGCGATGACGCGCTCCAGGTCGTCCGCGAAGTCCGCGCCGTGCGCCGGCTGGCCGACGGAGAAGGCATTGCGCGCCGGGTCGTGCGTGTGGCGGATGTGGTCCACGCCGCCCAGCATCGGGCCGAACATCCGGCGGTTGCCACTGATGCCGCCCACCGAGATGCCGCCGAAGTTCACGCCGTGGTAGCCGCGCTCGCGGCCGATCAGGCGGGTGCGCGAGCCTTCGCCGCGCACGCGGTGGTAGGCGATCGCCATCTTCAGCGCCGTCTCCACCGACTCAGAACCGGAGTTCGTGTAGAAGACCTTGCTCAGCCCCTGCGGCGCCAGCGCCACCAGGCGCTCGGCCAGCTCGAAGGCCTTGGGGTGGCCCATCTGGAAGGGCGGCGCGTAGTCCAGCTCGGCGGCCTGCTGCTGGATCGCCTGCACGATGCGCGGCCGGTTGTGCCCGGCGTTCACGCACCACAGGCCGGCCACGCCGTCGAGCACGGGGCGGCCGCCGTCGTCCTGGTAGTACATGCCGTCGGCGCGCGTCAGCATGCGCGGGGCTTTCTTGAACTGGCGATTGGCCGTGAAGGGCATCCAGTAGGCGTCGAGATTGGTGTGCGCGTCCATGCCGGAAGTCTAGGCAGACCGGCGCGCAATGTGCTTGCGCTTCGATGCGTGGAAAACCCCTTGTTGCGCAGCTAAGTGCGAGAATCTTCTGATTCTTCAACCGAATATTCGATCCATGGCCTCAACAGTGCAACTCGATGCGATCGACCGGGCCATCCTGAAGGCCCTGCAGGCCAATGGCCGGCTGACCAATGTGGAGCTGGCCCAGCAGGTGCACCTGTCACCGTCGGCCTGCCTGCGGCGGGTCAAGCATCTGGAGGACAGCGGGGTCATCGCCGGCTATGTCGCCCTGGTCAATCCGAAGGCGGTGGGCAAGCAGGGCAGCAGCTACACCATCATCAATCTGGAGCGCATGACCACCCAGGCGCTGGAGAACTTCGAGCGCGCGGTGCTGGCCAGCCCCGAGGTGCTCGATTGCTTCTACGTGGCCGGCAACAACGACTACCTGATCCGCTTCGCTTACGGAGACGCGGAGGATCTCGAGCGCTTCCACACCCAGGTGCTGATGCAACTGCCGGAGATCGCGCGGGCCAATTCGATGCTCGTGCTGCGGACGATCAAGCGGACGACTGCATTCGAAATCTGAGGGGCCCACCAACTCGCGAAGCTGCGCGTCGTCCAGCAGGCTGATTTCCGATGCCGGCGCTTCCCACTCACCCAAATCCGCCGCTCCTGCTTGGCTACCCTCGGCTTTCCACAATGCGGGAGTTGTCCGACGGACTTTGTTTCCCGGAGTCAAAGGCTCGCCCTAACGCTTGAATTCAGCGTATCTTCCTGACTCGAAACTTACGTCTCACGGAGCCGTATCGTGACGCTGAAGCAACTCGCCCAGATCCGCCGCTGGCTGCGCCTGCATGGCTGCCGGCATCCGCTCGAACTGCAGGTCTGGGACCTGGTGCTGACCGCCTGGGTGATGGCGCTGATGGCCACGCCGGTCTCGATGCTGATCGACGAGCTGGGCCTGCTGCCGCTGTGCCTCACCGGCTTCCTGCTGCCCAGTGCCTACGCCGCGCTGCGCCGGCGGCTGCACCGGGCCGGCCGGCTGCGCTGCGACTGGCTGACCGCCTTGTGAGACACCCCGGCGATGCATCCCCGGGTAAGCCCGGGTTGAGAAATATTTCGCAGAAATAGAATGGCGCAAAATTAAACGGAGCCGCGCACCCTGGCCCAGGGTGACGATGTCTCCCGCGACCAGGAGACAACCGTCGCATGACGCGCCTGAGTTCCCGCCATATCTCGCAGCTGCACCTGTACCGGGTGCTGCATGCCGTACGCCGCAATGATGCACCGATGTCGCGTGGCGAGATCGGCGCCTCCACCGGCCTGAGCCAGCCCGCCGTCTCGTCGCTGACGCGCCGGCTGCTGGAGAACGGCGCCCTGGTCGAGGTGGGCGCCCGCCCCTCCGCCGGCGGCGGCCGCAAGGAGCGCGAGCTGGCGCTGAACTCCGACTTCGTCTGGGTGGTCGGCGTCAACATCTCGCTGTTCCAGCTGACCGTCACGCTGACCGATTTCGCCGGCGCGGTGCGCGCCACCCGCAACGCGCCGCTGGAGACGCCGATGACCAAGGCCGCGCTGGTGCGGCGCGTGGTGCGCGAGGTGCGGGCCTGCCTGGTCGACCTGGGCGGCGTCACGCTGGCCGGCATCGGCGTGGCGCTGCCGGGCTTCGTCGACTCGCTCGGCGACCTGGTGCACTGGTCGGCGGTGTTCAGTGGCAGCGGGCGGGCGGCGGGGCTGTCGGAAGCGATCGCCGCGGAGCTGGGCGTGCCGGTCTTCATCGAGAACGAGGCCAAGATCCGGGCGCTGGCCGAGCAGTGGTTCGGCCGCGCCGCGCGCTCCACCCATGCCGCGGTGATCACGCTGGACCAGGGCCTGGGCGTCGGCCTGATCCTCGGCGGCGAGCTGTACCGCGGCCGCGCCGGCCTGGCCGGGGAGATGGGCCATGTGCAGATCGTGGCCGGCGGCCGGCCCTGCCACTGCGGCAAGCGGGGCTGCCTGGAGGCCTATGTGGCGCACTACGCGGTGGTCGAGCAGGGGCGCGAGGCCGGCCTGCTCCCCGCGAGCCGGCCGCTGTTGCCGCAGGACATCGAGCCCACCTACACCCGGCTCGCCGAAACCGGCCGCCGTGGCGGGGCGAAGGCGCGCGCGATCTTCGAACGCCAGGGCCGGCTGCTGGGCACATGGCTGGGCAACCTGATCAACCTGCTGGCGCTGCAGCTGGTGATCGTGGACGGCGGCCAGCACCTCGCCATCGAGCTGCTGGAAGGGCCGCTGCGCGAGGCGCTCGACGAGGCGCTCGCCCTGCCCCACCGCGGCAAGGTGCCGGTGCTGATCGACCACGAGGGCGGCGAGGCCTGGGCCCGCGGCGCGGCGGCGCTGGTGCTGCAGCGGCTGGACGAATCGGCCGAGGTGATGAACATCGCCTCGCGCCATGGCGACGACCTGAACACGACGACAACCCCGGCGGCGAGACGGGCCGCAGCTTGAGGCAGTGAGTTGTACAGCCGTGCCCGGCCACCGCTCTGGCCGGCACGCTCGATGACCAACCCAGGAGACATGTCCATCATGAAGCTCGTTCACAAGATCCTCGCCACCGCCCTGCTGGGCGCCTTCACCACGATCGCCTCGGCCCAGGTCGTCGGCGTCAGCTGGTCCAACTTCCAGGAGGAGCGCTGGAAGACCGACGAGGCCGCCATCAAGGCCGAGCTGGCCAAGCTCGGCGCCAGCTACGTCAGCGCCGATGCCGGCGGCTCGCCCGAGAAGCAGCTGGCCGACGTGGACGGCCTGATCGCGAAGGGCGCCAAGGCGCTGATCATCCTGGCCATGGACAAGGACGCGATCCTGCCCGCGCTGGCCAAGGCCAAGGCCAAGGGCCTGCCGGTGGTGGCCTATGACCGCCTGATCGAGGCGCCCGGCGTCTTCTACATCACCTTCGACAACAAGGAAGTCGGCCGCGAGCAGGCGCGCGGCGTGTTCAAGGTGAAGCAGAAGGGCAACTTCGTCTTCATCAAGGGCTCGCCGACCGACCCGAACGCCAACTTCCTGCGCGACGGCCAGGGCGAGGTGCTGGCGGCGGCCATCAAGAGCGGGGACATCAAGGTCGTCGGCGAGGAATACACCGAAGGCTGGAAGCCCGAGGTGGCGCAGAAGAACATGGAGCAGATCCTGACCAAGAACGGCGGCAAGGTCGACGCGGTGGTGGCCTCCAACGACGGCACCGCCGGCGGCGTGATCGCGGCGCTCTCGGCCAAGGGCATCAAGGGCGTGCCGGTCTCCGGCCAGGACGGCGACCACGCCGCGCTGAACCGCATCGCGCTGGGCTCGCAGACGGTGTCCGTCTGGAAGGACGCGCGCGAACTCGGCAAGGAAGCCGCCTCGGCTGCCGTCTCGCTGGCCAAGGGCCAGAAGGTGGCCGGCGCGGTGAGCTGGGACGGCGGCGAGAAGAAGGTCAAGCTCGACTCCAAGTTCCTGAAGCCGGTGTCCATCACCAAGGACAACCTGGATACGGTGATCAAGGCCGGCTGGATCTCGAAGGACGAGGTATGCAAGGGTGTCGACAAGGCCGGCGGCCCGGCCGCCTGCAAGTAAACGACCCGTCCACTAACTGCTGAACCGAGCGGAGCCGTTCCGGCTCCGCTCGCCACCTCATGAACGCCAAGTACCAGATCTCCGCACTTGACCTGAGGCTGACGCTGATGGCGGCCGTACTGGCCGTGATGGCCGTGGTCTTCCACCTGGCCACCGGCACCTTCCTGACGCCGGAGAACCTCTACAACATCGCCCAGCAGACGGCCGTCGTCGGCATCGTCGCCACCGCGATCACGCTGGTGATCGTGGCGCGGCAGATCGACCTGTCGGTCGGCTCGGTGCTGGGCTGCGTCGGCGTGCTGATCGCCTTCCTGATGTACAGCAAGGGCTGGAGCTGGCCGGCGGCCTCGCTGGCCGGGCTGGCGCTCTCGCTGGCCGTCGGGCTGTACCAGGGCTGGCTGACGGCGGGGCTGGGCGTGCCCTCCTTCGTCGTCACGCTGGGCGGGCTGATGTCCTTCCGCGGCGCAGCCTTCCTCGTCGCCGACGGCAAGACCCAGCCGGTCACCGACGAGGCCTTCCTGGCGCTGGGCGGTGGACTGGACGGCGCGCTCGGGCCCCGCTTGAGCTGGGCGTTAGGGGCGGTGCTGGTCGTGCTGCTGGTGTGGAGCAGCCTGGCGCGGCGCGCCCGCAAGCGCAAACACGGTTTCCCGCTGCGCCCGCTGGGCTTCGACCTCGCGCTGATGGCGGGCTTCTCACTGCTGGTGCTGGGCTTCGTCGCGGTGATGAACGCCTACAAGCTCGACAGCAAGCCCGAGCCGCAGGGCGTGCCGATCCCGGTGCTGATCTGGGGCGTCGTGGTCTTCGGCATCAGCTTCATCGCGCGGCGCACCCGCTTCGGCCGCTATGTGTTCGCCATCGGCGGCAACCCGGAAGCGGCGGCGCTGGTGGGCATCCCGGTCAAGCGGGTGACGATCAAGCTGTTCCTGCTGCTGTCGGCCATGATCACCGTGGCGGCGATCGTGGCGGTGGCGCGGCTCAATGCCGGCACCAACTCGCTGGGCACCAGCATGGAGCTGTACGTGATCGCGGCGGCCGTGATCGGCGGCGTGGCGCTGTCGGGCGGCAGCGGCACGGTGCTGGGCTCGGTGCTGGGTGCGCTGATGATCCAGTTCCTGGACAGCGGCATGCTGCTGATGGACGTCAGCATCGGCAGCCGCTACGTGATCATTGGCCAGGTGCTGATCGCGGCGGTTGCTTTTGATGTGCTGTACAGGCGCTGGACGGGAGAACGGATCACATGACGGCGCCTTTGATCGAGATCGACAAGGTCCACAAGTCCTTCGGCGGCGTGCATGCGGTCGAGGACGTCAGCCTGCAACTGCATCCCGGCGAAGTGCTGGCCGTGCTGGGCCACAACGGCGCCGGCAAGTCCACGCTGATGAAGATGCTGGCCGGTGCCTACCCGATCGACAGCGGCGAGGTCCGCGTCGCCGGCGACGTGGCGAAGATCGCATCGCCGGCCGATTCGCAGGCGCTGGGCATCGAGACCATCTACCAGACGCTGGCGCTGGCCGACAACCTCGACGCCGTCTCCAACCTGTTTCTCGGCCGCGAGCTGCTGACCCGCTTCGGCCTGCTCGACGACGACCGCATGGAGCAGGCGGCACGCGAGACCTTCCAGCGCCTGAACCCTAACTTCAAGAACATCCGCGTGCCGGTGCGCTCGCTGTCGGGCGGCCAGCGCCAGGTGGTGGCGATCTCCCGCGCGCTGTACTTCAAGGCCCGCGTGCTGATCATGGACGAGCCCTGCGCGGCCCTCGGGCCCGAGGAGACGCGCATGGTCCACGAACTGGTGCGGCGGCTGAAGGCCGACGGCGTCGGCATCTTCCTGATCACCCACGACATGCCCGACGTGTTCGGCCTGTCCGACCGGCTGGCGGTGATGAAGAACGGGAAGCTGGTCGGCTGCTACCGCACCGCCGACGTCACCGAAGACGAGGTGCTGGCGATGATCATCGGCGGCAAGCCGGTGGCGCGGGTGGCGCAGTGGCGGGCGGGCTGACATCGAGGGCGATAAGATCGCCGTCAGCAGTACCCGAGGAGTGCCCCATGTCCGAATCCCTTGCCACGCTGGAAACCGCCGCGCTGGAGTTGACGCCACGTGAGCGCGTGCAACTGGCTGATCGTCTGCTGGCCAGTGTCGGCACGGACGGCGACGTCGAGGCGGCATGGGCAGAGGAGATCGAGGGGCGCCTGCTCGATGTCGAGGGTGGCACTGTTGAACTCGTGCTGCTGGAAACGGCCTTGAACCGGGCACGTCAGGCCCTGGCGTGAAGGTCTCCCTCGTTCCGCAAGCGGAGCGGGATCTGATCGGCGGCGCCCAATACTACGCACGCGCCGCCGGCGCCGAACTCGGACATGCCTTCATCGCCGAGTTCGAGCGCAGCACCTCGCTCCTGGCTCAGGAACCGCTGCTTGGTGCGCCCTGGCGCGGAGCGGTACGCCGGTTGCCCATGCGCCGCTTCCCCTATAGCGTCGTCTACACCATCGTCGCCGACGAGCTTCGCGTACTCGCCGTGGCGCATCAGCGGCGCAAGCCAGGGTTCTGGATCCGTCGGCGCTAATTTGCTCTCAGTGCACCAGCCCGAGGAACTCGCCCGACTGCTCGAACTCCGCGAACAGGTCGATCGACAGTTCGCGCAGCGAGGCGCTGCCGGAGCCGAAGCCGGCGGCCAGGCGCTCGTAGGCGTAGGCCCGGTCGTAGATCATGCGGGTGGGTTCGAGCTCCATGCCGGCCGCGAACATCAGCGCATGCAGGCGCTGCAGCCGGGCGCCGTCCACCGGGGCGACGATCGGCGAATCCAGCAGCTGCGGGAGTGCGGGTTCGCGGACGGCGGCGGTGGGGTGCAGTGCAACGATCATGACAGGCCTCTTGCAGGAGGCCCCATGATGGCGGGCGGGGCAAAAACTTAAATCGGAATAAGGCGGGGATTCAGCCGCTTATTCAATTCAAGTCTTGCGGCTGGCCATTTGGTCACCCGCTTATTCGGCTCAAGTTCGTCAACTCAAGTCTCGGGCTGGCCGTGGATCGCCGGCCCGGTCGTCTCGATGAACTCGCCCAGCTTGCCGCACCATTCGGCGGCGCTCGCTTCCAGTTCGTCCAGCGACAGGATCTCCACGCCGGCATCGGCCAGCATCTTGTCCGCCGCCTGGTGCTGCGCCGCCTGGTGCGCCTTCTTGTCCATGTAGACGACGCGGCGGATGCCCACCTGGATGATGGACTGCACGCAGCGCGGGCAGGGGTACTGCGTCGCGTAGATGGTGCTGCCGGTCAGCGGTAGCACGACGCAGTTGAGGATGGCGTTGACCTCGGCGTGGACGATGTAGCTGTGGCGCGAGCGCAGCGGGTTGTCGTCCTCGTCGGCCCAGTAGCTCTCGTCGCTGTCGTCGCAGCCGCGCGGCAGGCCGTTGTAGCCGACGCCGAGGATCTTGTTGTCGGCACTGGCGATGCAGGCGCCGTTGCGCTTGCGGCCGTCCTTGGAGCGGGCGGCGGCCAGCAGGGCGACGCCCATGAACATCGAGTGCCAGTGGATCAGGGGAGTGTTCTGCATGGTCCGCGCATTCTCGCCGGATCACGCAGAACGGATTCAGCCCCTGCGACGGCGGGCGCTCGCGGCCAGGCCGATCAGCGCGACGCCGACCAGCGCCAGCGAGGCCGGTTCCGGCACGTTGCGCACGTCCACCAGGATCGAGGTGCTGCCCGCAACGCTGCCGGTGAACATGTTCACCGCTTCGAGGACCACGCTGTAGTCGCCCGTCCGCGTCGGGTTGAAGCTGTAGCCGCCCAGCAGCTCGAGCGAGGCGGCGCCGAGGTTCCAGGAATCCTGCGAGTTGGCGCCGAGGTAGAAGGTCTTGAAGTTCTCGCCCGCGCTCGGGTCGACGTCCACCAGCAGCTTGTAGACGTACGGGTTGCTCGACGTGGCGCCGCCGATGTAGAAGTCCAGGTTCCAGGTGGCCAGCTGGTCGAGGATGGACAGCGGGCTGGTCTTGTCCACGCCGGCCGTGGCGTAGAACACGCCGGCGCCGTTGTTGCTGACGCTCGGCTGGTTGGCGTAGCGGGAGGTCGCGGTCAGGCCCAGCGTGATCGTGCCGGTGCTCTGGCCGATCAGGTTGCGGCCGGTGAAGGTGTCGATGGCGACGGCCTTGTTCGAGATGCCGGTGCCGCCGAAGGTGGCGGCCGACAGCGTGCCGAAGGTGTCGTAGGCCGGGGTCAGCGAGGCGGAGGCGCTCAGCGAGGCGGTGGCCAGGGCGGCCGCGGTCAGGAATTTGTTCATGCGTCCATCGACGCAAGCCCCGGGCCAGCGGCGCCCCCGCGACCCGGCGTTTTCCCGTCGGCTCAGGCACTTAGCTAACGCTAAGTTTCAACTGACCGCGGAGCCTGAGGCAGGCGGTGTCAACAATCCCGACACCGCGCGGCAAGACCTGACCCCGTATCCGCGGGGGGGGCTGATCAGCGGCGGCCCGCCGCGGTCACGCCCTTGTTGGCCAGCGCGTCGGCGCGCTCGTTGCCCGGGTCGCCGGCATGGCCCTTGACCCAGCGCCAGTCCACCCGGTGCAGCTTGGCCAGCGCCTGCAGGCGCTGCCACAGCTCGGCGTTCTTGACCGGCTTGCCGTCGGCCGTCCTCCAGCCGCGGCGCTGCCAGCCGGAGATCCACTCGGTCATGCCCTTGCGGACGTACTCGCTGTCGGTGTAGATGATGACGTCGCAGCTGCGCTTGAGCGAAGCGAGCGCCTCGATCGGCGCGGTCAGCTCCATGCGGTTGTTGGTCGTGCCGGGCTCGCCGCCGAACAGTTCCTTCTCGTGGCCGCCGGCACTGAGCCAGGCGCCCCAGCCGCCGGGGCCCGGGTTGCCCTTGCAGGCGCCGTCGGTGTAGATGGTGACCTGCGGGCGGGCGATCTTCACCGCGGGTGGGGATACTGCTTCGTCACTCATGGCTGCTTACTTCTTGTTCTGCTGTCGTTGATGCAAGGCCACCGCCGGGGCGGCCTTGGGAGAGAGTTTCTGCTGGCGGGCCAGGCCGACCATGCGCATGCCGTGCACCCGCTTGACCGAGACGATGAAGTACACCGCGCCCAGCACCGGCCACCAGCGCTGGCCGATGCGCTCGATCCAGTGCCAGCGCGCCAGCCATTTGGCCGAGCGCAGCGGCGGCGCGTAGATGCCGAAGCGCGCGCGGTCCACGTCGAAGTTCAGGAGGCGCAGCCAGTCGCGCAGGCGCCAGTAGCCGATGCGGTCGTTCTCGCGCGGGAGATAGCCGGGCCGGGCCTTGCTGCGCCCCCGCAAGAGGCCGAGATTCTGCCTCAGCCCCCAGAAGCTGGCCGGGTTCAGGCCGAGGATCACCAGCCGCCCCTCGGGCCGCAGCACCCGCTCGACCTCGCGCAGCGTCTGGTGCGGGTCGCGCGCCAGCTCCAGCGTGTGCGGCATCACCACCAGGTCCAGCGAGGCGGCCTCGAAGGGCAGTTCGTCGAATTCGCACAGCAGGGCCACGGCCTGCGTGGCGCCCGCAGCCGGCGCGCCGTCCAGCGCCAGCCAGCGATGCGGCATGCGGTTGGCCGCCAGGCCGCCAAGCTCGGGCAGGCCCAGCTGCAGCGCATGGAAGCCGAACAGGTCGGCCACCGCGCCGTCCAGCTGCGCCTGCTCCCAGGCCAGCAGGTACTGGCCCGGCGGGGTCTGCAGCCATTCGGCCAACTCTATAATCGAAGCTTCGCGTGTCATGGCACTCGCTGTACAAACCCACCACAGCTGCATGGACCTGATCGCCGTCGCTGCGTTCACCGACAACTACATCTGGATGCTGCACGACGGCGGCGACGCGATCGTCGTCGACCCGGGCGATGCGGCGCCGGTGATCGAAGCGCTGGACCGCCTCCGGTTGCGCCTTGCCGGCATTCTAGTGACGCACCACCACGGCGACCATGTCGGGGGCATCGAAGGGCTGCGTTCGCGGCTGCAGGGCCCGGTCCACGGCCCGGCGCGCGAGGCCATCCCCCAGCCCTTCGTCCCGCATGCCCACGGCGAGACGCTGGACCTGCTGGCGCTGAGGTTCAGCGTCATCGACGTGCCCGGCCATACCGCCGGCCATATCGCCTACTACGCGGAGCCGCCGGGCCAGGCCCCGCTGCTGTTCTGCGGCGACACGCTCTTCAGCGGCGGCTGCGGCCGCCTGTTCGAGGGCACGCCCGCGCAGATGCACACCTCGCTGCAGGCACTGGCCGCGCTGCCCGGCAACACCCGCGTCTGCTGCGCGCACGAGTACACGCTGTCCAACCTGCGTTTCGCGCAGGCCGTCGAACCCGCCAACGCCGAGCTCCAGCGCTATCGCGACTGGTGCGAGGCGCGGCGGGCCTCCCACCAGCCCACCCTGCCCTCCAGCATCGCGCTGGAGCGCCAGATCAATCCATTCCTGCGCTGCAGCGAGCCCGCCGTCCAGGCCGCCGCCCATGCGCAGGAGCCCACCCTCGCCGCCAACGACCCGGTCGCCGTACTGGGCCGCCTGCGGCAGTGGAAGAACGAATTCCGATGAGCGTCCGCCAACAAGCCCCACGCAAGACCCGACCCCTGATCACCGTCATCGCCCTCGCGGCCGCCCTCGCTGGCTGCGCCACGGCACCGGCGCCACAGGACGACAAGGTCTCCACCCTCACCCCGCCGGCAACGACCGCGGCCGTGGCCACGCCCGTGCCGGCCACGCCCGCCGCACCGGCCAGCCCCCTGCCCGAGCCGAGCGTCGCCGAGTTGCGCGCTGACGCCGCCACGCTGCTGGAAGACAGCCTGCGCCCCGGCGTCAAGGTGGACCTGGCGGCGCCCGAGATGGACCTGTGGGCCCGCCTGCGCGGCGGCTTCGCGATGCCGGAGCTGGACAACGAGGGCGTGCGCAAGGCCGAGGCCTGGTACAGCGCCCGGCCCGACTACGTGCAGCGCATGACCACCCGCGGCAGCCGCTACCTGTTCCACATCCTCGAGGAGGTGGAGAAGCGCGGCATGCCCAGCGAGATGGCCCTGCTGCCCTTCGTCGAGAGCGCCTACAACCCGCAGGCGCAGTCGGTGGCCAAGGCCTCGGGCATGTGGCAGTTCGTGCCCGCCACGGGCCGCGACTACGCGCTCAAGCAGAACATCTTCCGCGACGACCGCCGCGACGTGCTGGCCTCCACCCGCGCCGCGCTGGACTACCTGAACCGCCTGCACGACATGTTCGGCGACTGGCAGCTCGCGCTGGCCGCCTACAACTGGGGCCAGGGCAATGTGCAGAAGGCGATCGCGAAGAACCAGCGCCTGGGCCTGCCGACGGACTACGAGAGCCTGTCGATGCCCGACGAGACCCGCTACTACATCCCGAAGCTGCAGGCGGTGAAGAACATCGTGATGACGCCGGAGGCCTTCAAGCTCTCGCTGCCGGCGCTGTCCAACCACCCGTACTTCCTGTCGGTGGCCATCGAGCGCGACATGGACGTGGACGTGGCCGCGCGCCTGGCCGGCCTCAGCGTGGACGAGTTCAAGCAGTTCAATCCGCAGATGAACAAGCCGGTGATCCTGGCCGCCGGGACCGAGCGGGTGCTGCTGCCCTACGACAACGCCAGCGCCTTCGCGCTGAACCTGGCCGCCCACAAGGGCCCGCTGGCCACCTGGACCGCCTGGGTCGTGCCGAAGACGATGAAGCCCTCGGAGGCCGCGCAGAAGGTCGGCATGACCGAGGCCGCGCTGCGCGAGATCAACCTGATCCCGCCGAAGATGCTGGTCAAGCAGGGCTCCACGCTGCTGGTGCCGCGCGCCGCGCACCGCAAGGAAGACGTTTCCGAGCAGCTGGCCGAGAACGCCAGCATGAGCTTCGCGCCGGACCTGCCGCCGCTGCGCCGGGTCAACGTCAAGGCGAAGAAGGGCGATACCGTCGCCAGCATCGCCGCCCGCTACCGCGTGGGCGCGGCCCAGCTGGCGCAGTGGAACAAGGTCGGCGCCAAGGCGGCGTTCAAGCCCGGGCAGACGGTGCTGGTCTACGCGAGCTTCGCCGGCGGCGAGCCGGCAACGGCGAAGAAGAAGCCGTCCACGACCACCGCCCGCAAGCCCGCCGGCAAGACCCGCGGCCTCGCGACCGCGGCGCCGAAGCGCCCGGTGCAGACCGTCTCGCGCCGCTGATCCGGCGTCAGAAGAACATCGCTGCGCAGCAGGCTACGCCCAGCGCCCAGATGGCCGAGCGCGGCGTGCCCTTGCCGGCGATATAAACGCCGATGTAGGCCAGGCGCAGCGCGATGAAGGCCATCGCCAGCGCGTCGGTGCGGCCCTGCGGCGCCTGCATCTGCTGGGCCGCCAGCACGCCGGCGATGAACAGCGGCAGCGCCTCGAAGCTGTTGGCCTGGGCCGCATTGGCGCGGGCGCGCCAGCCGGACAGGCCGGCCATGAAGCCGCGCGGGTTGCGGTTGTCGTATGTTCGCTCGGCGAAGCCCTTGGACTTGGCCAGCGCCGCGCAGGCGACCGGCAGCGCGCAGGCGACGAGGATGCAGAGGTTGGCGATGGTCATCGGCCGGGTCTCCGTTCTGGTAACTCGTTATGTCAACGGCGGTCGACGAGCGCGTGGGCGATCGTCCCGAGATCCACGTACTCCAGCTCGCTGCCCACCGGCACGCCGCGCGCCAGCCGCGTGACCTTGGCCGTGCCGCGGGCGCGCAGCGCCTCGGCCAGCACATGGGCGGTGGCCTCGCCTTCGGCGGTGAAGCTGCTGGCGAGGATCACCTCCTCGACGCCGTCGGCCGCCCGCTGCAGCAGCTCGGCCGCGCCGACCTCGCGCACGCCGATGCCGTCCAGCGGGCTGACCCGCCCCAGCAGCACGAAGTAGTAGCCGCGATAGGAGCCGGTGCGCTCCAGCGCGGCCTGGTCGGCGGGCGTCTCCACGACGCAGAGCAGCCGCCGGTCGCGGCTCTCGTCCGCGCAGATCGGGCACAGCGCCGCCTCGCTGAAGGTGTGGCAGCGCTCGCAGTGGCCGATGGAGGCCGAAGCCGCCGTCAGCGCCCGGGCCAGTTCGCCCGCGCCGCCGCGGTCGTGCTGCAGCAGGTGGTAAGCCATGCGCTGGGCCGACTTCTGCCCCACGCCGGGGAGGCGCTTGAGCGCCTCGATCAGTTGCTCAAGGGCGCTCAAAAGGGGAATTTCATGCCGGGCGGCATGGGCATGCCGGCCGTCAGCTTGCCCATCTTCTCGCTGCTGACTGCTTCAGCGCGGCGCACCGCGTCGTTGAAGGCGGCGGCCACCAGGTCCTCCAGCATGTCCTTGTCATCGGCCAGCAGGCTGGGGTCGATGGTGACGCGCTTGACGTCGTTCTTGCAGGTCATCACGACCTTCACCAGGCCGGCGCCGGACTGGCCCTCGACCTCGATCGAGGCGAGCTCTTCCTGCGCCTTCTTCAGGTTGTCCTGCATCGCTTGTGCCTGCTTCATCAGGCCGGCGAGTTGACCCTTCATCATGTTCCGTACTCCTAGAAAAAATCAGTCAGTGAACGTGCCGGATCGAACCGGGCACGATGCGGGCCGTCTTGAACTGGGCCATCAGTTGCTGGGCCACCGGGTCCTCGACGACGATGCGTTCGATCTCGCGCTGGCGCTGCTGGGCCGCGGCGGCCTCGCGCAGATGCGGGGAATCCTGGGCCACGCCGGCTTCCAGCTCCAGGCGCACCGGGCGCTCCAGCGCCGCGGCCAGCGCCGCCTGCACCTTGTCCTTCAGCGCCGGCTGGCGCAGCGAATCACGCTCGATGCGCAGGCGCCAGACCAGGGTCTCGCCCTCCTCCTCGACGGCCAGGCACTGGGCCTGCATCGCCATCTCGCGGGGCAGCGCGGTCAGGCCCAGCGGCATGATCTGCGCGTGCCAGCGTTCGCCCAGCGGCGTGGGCTCGAAGACCACGTCGGCGCCGGAGGTGGAGGCGTAGAGGCCACCACCGGGGGCGTCGTCGTCGGGCGGAGCGGGATCCTCGCCGCCGGCACGGCCGTCGTCGTCCGGCCCCGCGTCCAGCCAGGGCGGCGGCTCGTCGTCAGGAGCTTCCTCAAGTGCCGGCGGCTCCTCGATCACGATGGCCCGGGGCCGCAGGCGGGCGCTCGGCGCGTCGGGGTCGACGGGGCGGGCGACCGGCGCCGGTGCCGGCGGGAGAACCGGCTCCGGCTCGCGCGCCTCGACGG